>CAJWIK010000030.1 GCA_913042105.1 uncultured Gammaproteobacteria bacterium | reverse complement strand
TGGAACAGAAGATATTGAAATAATCAAAAAACATATAGACGATATTCCTAAACTTATAAGAGAGGGTGCTATTCAACATGCACTGGTAGTTAGTGCATTCTATTTCTATAATCTCCATCAATCTAATTAACTTTTAAGGCCTTGCTGTAGATGGAAGAAATAAAAGGAAAGATACTCTTTTTTTCACCAAGCGAAGAGGAGACCTCATACTTCACAGATTCCCTTATTTATATGTGTGATCACAGCGCAAGTGGGTCGCTAGGACTTATCTTTAACAGACAACTAGATCTTGACTTAAAAGATCTCTTCGGAGGACTCAAGATAGGAGAAGACTATGCCCCCAAGGATAAAGCTTTCTTAGGAGGTCCCGTTAATCCAGGTGCAATTTTTATCTTACATAGCTCTGATAAATCGTGGAAAGATACGTTACAGGTAAGTGAACAGATATTCATGAGTACTTCTTTCGAAGCTTTAGAAGATATCGCAAAAGGTGATGGGCCGCATAATTATATTTTGACACTGGGTTATACGGGCTGGAGCCCTGGGCAGTTAAATAATGAGATCTCGGAAAATGCATGGTTGTCTTTCTCTGAAGATTTTAAATTAATCTTTGAAGTCCAGCCTGAAGATCAAATAAATGAAATATCCAAAAATGTTGGTTATGATATAAGAATGATTAGTCCGGACTTTGGTAACGCATGAAGATAAAACATTCTATAGCCCTCCTCCTTTCAGTAATTATTTTTAGCTGTTCCGATGATATAAAAATTCTAGAAGATAAGATTCAACTTCAAGCAGAAAAAAATAATACTGAAATGTCTAAAGTAGATATCAAAAAAGCTGCTCTATACTTAAATGCTTGGAGCAAAGAAGACTTCTATCAAGAAGCAATTGATGAATTCCTAAGTCAAGATCTAGTCAATCCTCCTTTAAAAGGAAGCATCCTCTTTACTGGAAGCTCGAGTATAAGATTTTGGAAAACACTTAAAGAAGATATGGAGCCCATGCAAGTAATCAATAGGGGATTTGGAGGAGCTCATATCGCTCATGTAAACCATCACTTTGATGATGTAGTTACAGACTATCAACCTAAAGCGATTGTATTGTTTTGTGGAACTAACGATATTGCGGCCTTGAAAGGTCCAAAACAAACTATAGATGATTTTAAGAGTTTCTTAAGTAAAGTGAGGGCTAATTTACCGGGAATTCCTGTTTTTGTAATTGGCATTAAACCTTCAGTGGCACGTGAATATCTGAAAGCTGAAGAAATGGAATACAACAGCACTATCTCAGAAATGTCAGAAAAAGATGAACTACTATTTTTTGTAGATGTTTGGGAAGAAATGCTCACTGCAGAAGGTAAACCGAATCCAAGCTTATTTGTTGAAGATGGCCTCCATATTAATGCTGAAGGTTATAAAATATGGACTAGGTTAGTTAGAGCTAATCTAATCAATTATTTCAATCTTTAGGTAATAGACCTAGCATCTTATAACCCATAAATTCATCAGATATACTCTGCTTCGGTCTATTTGGTAGCTTTTTGATAGGATAGGCTATTGGTGTTACATCGCTTTCAATCTTATCCCCAACTTTAATATTTGGTCTATTTACGCTGAAATGGAACTGATCATCTCCTCTAGTTGATCCGTCTTCAAAATAAATCGCTGTATGAACTATTCTTTCTGAAAGAGAAGAATTAGGCTTAGCTCTGTGAAATGTAAGGCCGTGATGAAAAGAAACATCGCCTATATCTAAATCTTGATAACTTACCCTTGAAGAGGTGAGGTTTGATGCATTTAAGAATTCCCCTTCATCTACCTTTCCTGAAAAAATATTTATAAATTGTTTTTCTCTATTTAGATGTGATCCAGGATAAAAACCTAATTGACCATTTGTTTTATCAATTTTACAAAGCGGTATCCAGGCTGTGATCGTATTACTTTCTTTTATTGGCCAATATGGTTGATCATGATGTGGGTCAGTTTCTCTGCCGCCAGCCTCTTTGACCAAGGCCTGATCATGCCAGATTCTTAGAGCAGAAACATTGAGGAGCTCAGCTGCAATTTGGCAAACTCGTTGGTCAAAAGTTAGTTTTCGAATTTCAGGATAGTCTTCCCATAAATTTTGGCATTGAGTAAAAGATTGCTCATATTCAGATTTATCTTCAAGGGTCCTTAAATCCAGTTGCTTTCTCTCTTTAATAGCTTCTTTGACCACTTGTCTGTAAAATTCAATCTCAGGGGCTTTGAAGACATCTTTGACGACTACAAACCCTTCTTCGTTAAACCTTTTTTTTAAATCTTTTAGCATGTTTCAAGAACTTCTATCAAACCTCAATAAGAATATCACAAAGTTCTTGTTTGTTTATGCAGTAATGCTTTCTTCTCAGAGTATTCATGCTGATTCTCAATTTCAGGAAAGTAACTCCACGATTTCACTTATAACCGAATCCTTAACGGTGACAGAAAATGACGAGCTGTTGGTAGGAATTAAATTTGAGCTTGAAGAAGGTTGGCATACTTATTGGGAAAATCCTGGGGATGCCGGTGAAGGTGCATCAGTTGACTGGAGTTTATCGGATGGTTTTGAAGCTTCTGAAATTCTCTGGCCAGGGCCACACAGGATTCCAGTCGAACCATTGATGACTTTTGGTTATAACGATGAAGTTGTTTTATTGACTAAAATTTCCTCTTTAAAAAATGCTTCTTTTCCTTTAAATATAAAAGCTAATGTAGGCTGGTATACCTGCAAAGATATATGTATTCCTCAAGAAGGTGAAGTAAGCCTTGTAATCAATAAAGGTGACATTTTACTCACCAAAGATAGTGAAGAGATTTATGAATACCTCAACACAGTACCAGTAGACTTTGAACAGCTCTATCGAATAGAAAGACTAGATGATAAATTCTTTCTCCAAACAGATATTGGTGAGGGAAAGCATTATCAAGATGTTTATTTTTTTCCGAAAGCCTATGGATTAACTGCCTATAGTGATGATCAAAATTATGAGAAAAATCTCAATAGCTTCATTTTAGAGATCAATGCCTCGAAAGCTCAGCTTAATTTTGATGCGTTTGAAGGCGTTATCGAGGCCTCAAATAATGAAGAGACCTCCTATTTTAATATCTCCTACCCTCTGGAAGTTGAGAAAGCAGAAAACAACCAAAGCATAATCTTACTCTTACTTTTTGCATTTATCGGTGGGCTGATACTCAACATAATGCCTTGTGTCTTTCCAATTCTAAGCATAAAGATATTAAGATTTATGGACCATAGTGAGAACTCTTCAACAAAGACATACAAGTTCGGTTTGTATTATTCTTTTGGGGTCATTCTTAGTTTTCTTGTCATTGCTCTAGTATTGCTTTTGTTGAAATCTAGTGGTGAATCTATAGGTTGGGGATTTCAGCTGCAGTATCCAATAGTTATTTCGGTTTTATTCTATTTATTCATAGCCTTAGGGTTTATGTTTATGAGCAATCTAGTTTTTGGTGGTCAGTTAGGCCAACTAAGTTCAGTTGCTAGAGTCAATAATGAATCTCTAGAGTCTTTCTTGACCGGAATACTTGCAGTTGTAGTTGCATCTCCTTGTACGGCTCCTTTTATGGGCTCTGCCATTGGATTTGCGCTATTGCAGCCTGGTATCAATTCAATTTTTATCTTTTTAAGTTTAGGGATAGGTTTTGCACTTCCCTACTTTATTCTCAGTGTTAAGCCTTCCCTATTAGCCTTCCTGCCTAAGCCAGGCGCTTGGATGGAGACATTTAAGCAGTTCATGGCATTCCCTATGTGGGGCTCTGCTCTTTGGTTATTGTGGGTACTGAGCGGACAGGTAGATAGTGATACCGTTGTGATGGTTTTAATTGGAGGATTGTTTATTAGCCTTGCTCTCTGGCTTTTGGAGAAAAATACCTCTGAAATAAAATGGGTAAAATGGTTAGTAAGATTAGTTGCTCTAGCCTTCGTCATATTTTCAGTTTTGATAATCCCTACTTCTTATAGTGAAAAAGACACACAATCCCAAGAAGAGTTGGTCTATAGCGAAGTCTTGTTAGAACAATACAGGAACTCGCAAGATATTATTTTTTTAAACTTTACGGCAGATTGGTGCATTACATGCAAAGTGAATGAAAGAGTTGCTTTAAAAACTAGAGCCGTAAAAGATATTATTAAGCAAAAAAATATTAAATATTTAGAAGCTGATTGGACAAGAAAAGATGGTGATATAGCACAAAAGTTAGAGGAGTTCGGAAGAACAGGAGTGCCACTTTATTTACTTTATCCTTCTCGAGGAGAGCCGATAATCTTGCCAGAAATACTTACTGAAGATACGTTAGTAAGATACCTCACAGAGATAAATTAATGAAAAAAAATCTATTTATACATCTTTTACCTATCTTATTTTTCGCAGAAGTTTGTTATAGCTATGTAGAAATAGATACTAAGGCGCCTGACTTTACTCTTTCAAATAGTTCTGGCGAAGAAATATCATTGAGTGAATTTAGTGGGAAAAAAATTATTATTGAGTGGACAAATCATGGCTGCCCTTTTGTAGCTAAACACTATAAAACAGGCAATATGCAATCAACACAACAATTTTCAGAAGAGATAAATGCAGTTTGGCTAAGTATTATTTCTTCTGCACCAGGAACTCAAGGGTACGTAACCCCTCTTGAAGCGAATGAGCTAACTCTAACAAGAAGCGCCTCACCCAGTCATGTGCTCTTAGATTCAGATGGTACAGTTGGCAAAATGTACGAGGCAAAAACTACCCCTCATATGTATATTATCGACGAAGAAGGCATCTTAAAATATCAAGGTGCTATTGATGATGCTGGAGGAAGAGGCTTCATGTTCAAAGACCTCTTAAAGGCAAAAAATTATATTAAGAACGGACTCTTAGAGCTTAACAAAGGAGACGAAATAACTTCGCCAATTACTAAGCCCTATGGATGTTCAGTTAAGTACGCTTCTTAGTTTCTTACTCTGGTGCCTTAAATACAGAACCCAATTTCTGGCCTAAACCCATATCACCAGAAAATTTAACTTTACCTTGCATAAAAGCGCCCATGGCAGCTTGCTGATCTCCAGAAAAAACTTTTTCCATCGTTTCTTGACTGTCAAAAGTAAGAGTTAAACCTGGATCTTCATGATCTGCCTCTGCAACAGACAATTCGCCATTTCTTATATCAACATAGAAGTTAGTTAAATCTTCAATATTTATTTGAATGGTTGCTTCCACTCCGCTAGCTCCTTCCGCGTTGAATGATGCTTCTAATTGATTTTTTAAGTCTGTAAACGTAGCCATAATTACTCCATATAAATTATATGAAGTAATCTTCTCAAATTAGGCGCAGTTAAACCACCTTAAGTATGATTTAATTTGTTAAAATTTTTATCATGGATAGAAAAGACATAGATCAAGAATCAAAAGACGATTTTTCTAATCGAGTAAATCAACAAATAGGCAGAACTTCTAGCGATAAAGTCAGTTCAACAAAGTTCATGACTGAAGACCAAAAGAACAGCTGGAATAAAGGTGGATATATATTGATACCTAGCTTTGTAGATGAAAGCTTCTGTGATGACATGAACTCAGAAGTCCTGGATATTATTAAATCATTAGTGCCTGAGGGCAGTGCTTTTAGTCACGCTTATGCTGGTGAAGGACATATAGCTATAAGAGAAATGAAGCCTAATCCTGATGCACAAACAATTGAAGATGAGATATCTAAACTCTTTAGAATTCATTCGACAGGTATATTCAATACCTTTATTAAAAATGAAAATCTATTAAATATTCTTGAAGATATTATTGGGCCGGATATTGATTGTTTTTTGAGTCAATTTATCTTCAAAAATCCAGGAGCTTGGGGACAACCTTGGCATCAGGATTCATCTTATTTTCCATTTGATAGAGAACCGCAAGTTGCAGCTTGGTTAGCTACCAGTGAGGCTACTTTAGAAAATGGCTGTCTAGTAGTTCTTCCGGGTTCTCACAAAGAATCTCTCCATAAACATTTACCTGATGATAGAGAAGGTTCAAATTATGGATATACTGAAATTAAAGATCATGATTTTTCTGCAGAGGTACCTATGACCCTTAAAAAAGGAGACCTCCTTCTTTTTCATAGCTTCTTGATGCATAAATCTTATGATAATAAATCTACATCTAAAAGATCTGCAATGGTCTATCATTTTGCCGAAACAGGAACTGGATTTGGAGAAATAGATAGTCCAACTAATGAATGGATATCTTTAAGAGGAAGAGGTCTAAATGATTAAGTTCTTGAAGTTTCTAGGCTTAATACTCAGTCCCTTCATTCTAGCCCTCCTTTATGTTTTCATTTCGTCTAGTGGATGGTTTGGATCTCTTCCTGAGGATGGTGAATTAGTTTATTCTCCAAGACCGATTAGCGAAAATCAATTAACCGAAAAGCAAATCTTCTTTGGTGATCTGCATGTCCATACAACTTTTTCACAAGATGCTTTTCTATTTAGTCTACCGATGCTTCAAGGCGAAGGTGTGCATCCTCCTTCAGATGCATGCAATTTTGCACGCTTTTGCTCTTCCTTAGATTTTTTCTCTATTACTGATCATGCTGAGGGGATGACAAAAGAGATGTGGGAAGATTCTCTTAACTCTATCAGGAATTGTGATGAAATATCCAGTGATGACAATAAGGATTTAGTCGTGTTTGCAGGTTGGGAATGGACTCAAATGGGTTCTTCTCCTGAAACTCACTTTGGACACAAAAATGTGATCCTTAGAGATTTATATAACGCTCCTGATGTACCAATCGGTGCCGGTTTAACCGGGCTAGATCTTCTGATAGAAAATGACCTTACTCCTTTCTTGCCCTTGATAGCTGATTTTCCTCCTGAATCAATTGATTTTGATTTTCTCAAGTTCAGGGATGAAAGTTACTCCATTCCATTTTGTGATCAGAATGTCAAAGACGCTTCAGAATGTAAAGAAAGGGCCAACACACCCAGAGAGCTTTTCAATAAAATTGATGAACTGGGACTAGACGCCCTTGTCATACCTCATGGAACGACTTGGGGAATACACTCCCCTGCAAACTCAACAATGAGCTCCCAACTGCTTAATGATAATCATGATCCTAAAAAACAAAGATTAATGGAAGTGTACTCAGGCCATGGTAATTCGGAAGTTTATAAAAATATACAACATACCAAGAAATTACCTTCTGGGGGGTTTGAATGCCCTCTGCCTACAGAAGAATTTGAACCTTGTTGCTGGAGAGCCGGAGAAATAGTTAATCAACAGTGTCTTAATGAGACTGGTAAAGAATGCAATGATAAGGCGGATGATATTAGAAAAGAGTTTGCAAATAATTCATCTGGCCTTTTAAGATTTAGCTTAGTGGAGAATGCTACTCAAGAAGACTGGAAACAGTGTGGTCAATTAAAAAACTCTTTCTTGCCGGCTTATACTTATCGACCAGCCATGAGCTCTCAAGCAGCCTTAGCATCAGAAGTTGAGATTGAGAATACAATTAACTCTTTTAAACTTGGATTAATAGGATCTACAGACAACCATAAGGCTAGAGCTGGTGCAGGGTATAAAGAATTTGCGAGAAAATCGATGGGTGATTCCTGGGGAGCTAAAGACAATCTAACCTGGATTCTCCCACCTGAACGTGGCGCTTCATTTTACTCAACCGGTGGTCTAGTTGCTGTTCATGCCGATACACTAGAAAGAAATAATATCTATAATTCACTATATGACAGAGAGGTTTACGCTACTTCAGGAGAAAGAATTCTTCTGTGGTTTAATCTAATCTATAACAATCAAGAAATCCCCATGGGAAGTGAGATTGCAATACCATCTAATCCCACTTTCGAGGTACGAGCGCTTGGATCTTTTAAACAGTTACCTGGTTGCCCTGATTATGTTCACACAGCAATGTCCAAAGAAGAAATTTCACGACTATGTCTTAACGAATGCTATAACCCTAGCAATGAAAGGTATCTAATCGATAGAATTGAAATAGTTAAAATCTTGCCTACCCAAAATCTAGGTTCGCTAGACAAAGCTATACAAGATCCTTGGAAGACCTTTCAATGCGATGATACTGGCCAAGGTTGTTCCATTAGCTTTCAAGACAATGCTTTTTCTTCTGCAAAAGAGAATGCTATTTACTACGTTAGAGCGATACAAATGGAAACTGATGCGGTAGGTGGAGACCCTTTACGTTGTGAATATAATGAATTTGGAGAGTGCATAAAAATCAGGCCCTGTTATGCAAGTGGGCCAGATTTTGATCCGAGTGATGATTGTTTAGCACCTATAGGGGAACGTGCTTGGTCCTCCCCAATTTTTCTAAATTATCTAAATTAAAGGGAATAGTGATAAGATGCTTTCACAAAATACTTATGGCAGATGGATTTTAGCGGCAATCATATCCTTTCTATAGATCAATTTGATCGTTCAGATATCGATAAATTATTCTCTGTTGCAGATAAGTTAGAACCCTACGCTTCCAAACAAAAAATAACCAGAGTCTTAGAAGGAGCTATTCTTGGTAATATGTTCTTTGAACCTAGCACCAGAACTCGTATTAGTTTTGGGGCTTCTTTTAATCTCTTAGGGGGAAATGTAAGGGAAATTACAGAGGTAGGAAGTTCTTCTTTAGCTAAAGGAGAATCCTTAGCGGATACTGCTCAGGTTCTGAGTGGTTATAGCGATATCATCGTTATGCGTCACCCAGAAGAAGGTTCGGTAAAAAAATTCGCTGAGGCTAGCCGTGTACCTGTAATTAATGGTGGGGATGGTTCAAATGAGCATCCTTCTCAAGCTTTGCTTGATCTCTACACCATTGAAAAAGAACTCTCACAAAACAATAAATCTCTAGATGGTCTAAGAATAGCTTTAGTTGGTGACTTAAAATATGGAAGAGCTGTTCATTCATTATGCAAAGTTTTATCTTTATATTCTAAGGTAACGATGAACCTTATTTCTCCTGCAGAGCTCAAACTACCTATTGATATCTTAAATCAACTTAAAGCATCAGGTATTAATGTCATACAAACTGAAAATCTTGAAGAAGGTATATCTGAGGTAGACATAATCTATGTGACAAGAGTACAGGAAGAAAGATATACAAATAAAGAGGATGCGAATAGATACAGAGGGCTGTTGAGCTTAAATCAGTCAATCTATACTGCTAATTGTGAGCCCAATACAGTCATCATGCATCCACTGCCTCGAGATTCTAGGAGTGATGCTAATGAGCTTGATACTGATCTTTATGAAAATCCAAATTTGGCCATTTTCAGGCAAGCTGATAACGGCGTAGTAATTAGAATGGCCTTGTTCGCTCTAGTGCTTGGCATAGAGAATAAAATAGAAGAATCTTCTAAATCAGTAAATTGGAAAGTAGGCTTAAATAATTAATTTAAAGAGTTTTCTATATCTAGCATTAAGTCATCTATTGACTCGATTCCCACGGATAATCTTACAAGACCATCACTAATTCCAATTTCTTCTCTTATCTCTGGAGGTATAGAAGCATGTGTCATTATCGCAGGATGTTCAATTAAGCTTTCAACTCCACCTAGGCTTTCTGCTAATGAAAATAATTCAGTTCTTTCTAAAAACTTTGTAGCACTCTCTAAACCACCCTTAAGAACTACAGAAATCATACCCCCAAATCCATTCATCTGTTTTTTTGCAATCTCATGCTGAGGGTGGCTCTCTAGTCCAGGATAGATAACCTTTTCAATAGCATCATGACTTTCTAAGTACAGAGCAATCTTGTGAGCATTTGAACAGTGTCTTTCCATTCTAATCGGAAGTGTTTTTAAACTTCTGAGTAATAAGAAAGAATCAAATGGATTCATGATAGAGCCCACTGCATTCTGGAGATATAAGATCTCACTTGCCAATTCTTCTCTATCATTGGAGCAAACAACTACGCCTCCAATAAGATCTGAATGTCCATTTAGATATTTTGTAGCTGAATGAACCACAATATCAAAACCAAATTCAAGAGGATTTTGAACGAAAGGTGAGCAGAAAGTATTGTCACATACTGCGATTAGATTATGGCTTTTTGCAAAACTAGAAATAGCCTCCAAATCCGCTATCTTTAACAGAGGATTAGTTGGAGTTTCAATCCAAATCATTTTTGTTTTTTCATTGATAGAGTTTTCTAAAGTGGATAGATCGCTTAGATCGCAGAAAGTAAAATCAAGCCCCGCCGAACGCTTCCTAACATTCTCAAACAATCTATACGTTCCTCCATATAGATCATCCATAGCAATTACATGATCACCGGAATTTAATAACTCCAAAACTGTTGCGCTAGCTGCCATACCGGATGCGAAAGCATATCCAAAATTGCTCCCTTCAAGATCTGCTATACAAGCCTCTAAGGCTTTACGTGTAGGATTCACACTCCTAGAATAATCATATCCTTTATGTACACCTGGGCTCTCTTGTACGTAAGTTGAGCTGGTGTAGATAGGAGTCATGATTGCTCCTGTGGTAGGGTCCGGTTCTTGCCCCGCATGTATAGCTCTGGTTTCAAAACCTTGTTTATTTTTTTTTGTAGACATAAATAATTAGTTCAATTTATTACGATAAAAGTTTATTAAATCGACTTTGGTTACAAAACCAATGAAAGTCTCTTCTTTATAGACAATAGCAACTTTTCCTTCCGAAAGGATAGCAAGCAGTTCATCTTTAGAGGCATCAAATTGGAGAGTATCTAGTCTATCTATCATGTGCAGTGCAACATTGTCAGAGAACTTACTTGGTTCTTTACTGACGGAGAATAAAAGATCTTCTTCATCTAAAACACCAACTAATTTACCATCACTTAATACTGGTATCTGTGAGATATCAGAAGCTCTCATTCTGTTATAAGCAACCAATAAGGTCTCACTAGTATTTACTGTAATCATTTCTCCTTTATCCGCCCTTCTGTTGATTAAATCTCTTAAATCTCCAAACTTTTCTAATTCAAGAAGATTATTATCATGTAACCAAGACTTATTGAATGCCTTAGATAAATATTTGTTACCCGTATCGCAAATAAATGTGACTACGTTCTTAGGTTCTGTCTGCTTCCTGCACCATTTAGCCGCTGCAGCAACTAAAGTTCCTGATGAAGAGCCCCCTAATACCCCTTCTTCTTTGAGTATTATTTGTAAAACCTCAAAAGCTTCTTTATCTGTAACTGTTTCCGCATCATCCATAAGCGAAGTATTAAAGACATCTGGAATAAAATCCTCTCCTACACCTTCCACTAGCCAGCTTCCACCTTCATAAGAATATTCACCTTTCAGGATTGCATCAGCAACTATCGAACCTTCTGGATCCGCGGCAACCATGCAAATAGAAGGATCTTTAGATTTAAAAAACTCAGCAAGACCCGTAAGCGTACCTCCAGATCCTACTCCTGCAACTACGGCATCTATCTTGCCTTCCATTTGATCCCAAATTTCAGGAGCAGTAGTCGTTCTATGAGCCATTGGATTAGCTGGATTACCAAATTGATTAGCTAAAAAGGAACCAGGCGTATCAAGAGCGAGTTTTCTTGCCACATCTTGATAATATTCTGGATGCCCCTCTGGAACATCAGATCTCGTTAAAATAATCTCTGCACCCAGTCCCTCTAAGTGAAGAATCTTCTCTCTACTCATCTTGTCTGGTATCACGAGGATAATTTTATAGCCTTTCAATGCAGCGACTAAGGCTAGACCTATGCCAGTATTCCCGGCAGTGGCTTCAATAATAGTTCCTCCAGGTTGGAGTTCACCAGAAGTTTCTGCTTCTTGAATAATAGAAAGTCCAACTCTGTCTTTGATAGATCCACCAGGATTATTCGATTCCATTTTTACATATAAGTTACAAAGTCCAGTATCAAGAGAATTCAACTTCAACATAGGTGTTCCACCTATTAAGTCTAATAAAGAGTCTTTAATTTGCATGTCCATAGATTGTAATTTTTACATTAATTGAAATAAAATGATACGCATCAATTAAGAGGAAAATTATGGAAGATAAGAATATCAAGCAAAAACAATTTTGGTCTGGAGCTGGCGGAGATGTTTGGGTAGATAAACAAAGAGAGATGGATATCATGCTGAATCCACTTGGAGAAAGAGTTATTCAAGGTCTTGATCTAAAAGAAGAAACAAAAATTCTAGATATTGGATGTGGATGTGGAGCCACAACGTTAGAAATAGCCAAGATAGTTAATCAAGGAGAAGTAATTGGAGTTGATATATCAGAACCAATGCTTGAAAGAGCAACTCAAACTGCCTCTGATATGGCACTCACGAATATAAGTTATCAAGTGAAAGATGTTCAGGTGGACGAAATGCCTAACAATTATTTTGATATAGCATTTTCAAGATTTGGGGTTATGTTTTTTGAGGATCCGTTTGAGGCATTTAACAACATAAACCATTCTCTAAAGGACGATGGGCAATTGAGTTTCGTATGCTGGCAACACGCATCTCTAAATCCTTGGCAAAGTTTATCGATTCAGGTAATTAAGGAATTTCTTGATCTACCAGCTCCCTCACCAAAAAGTCCTGGTCCTTTTGCCTTTGAAGATAAGAGCTATATTG
>CAJWIK010000029.1 GCA_913042105.1 uncultured Gammaproteobacteria bacterium | reverse complement strand
CATTTGGTTATACAAACTGTTGATGGAAGAGTGGCTGGGTATAATTTAAAAAATGGAGATAGGGAATGGTTTCATCAAACAGTTCTTCCTAGTTTAACTCTTAGAGGAACAGCCAGACCTTTTATTGATCAAGGGTTTATTTTTACCGGTTTTGCAGGAGGCAAGATCGCAATGATTTATCCTGATTCTGGAGCAATAAGATTAGAACTTCCCTTAACATTAAATGAAGGTAAGTCTGAATTAGAGAGAATCATTGATGTCGATGGTAGGCCTCTCATAACAAATAATCTTCTTATAGGGGCGTCTTACCAAGGAAATATTTCAGCTATTAATCTAAGAGATGGCAAACCTACCTGGCAAGAAGAAATTTCTACTGTCAAAGATTTAGTTTCTAATGGAAATAGAGTTATTGCAGTTGATGAAAAAGATCTTGTAAAGGCTTTTGGAACTGCAACTGGAGCCAGGATTTGGGATCAAGATGATTTGAAGTTAAGGAAATTAACTTCTCCTGCTTCTGTAAGCAACTTAGTCGCTGTTGGTGATTACGAGGGTTATGTTCACCTCCTCAATGCCCAGTCTGGAAATTTTGAAGGAAGAGAAAAAGTTTCTAGAAATTCGATCACAGAGATAGTTTCTAAAGGAGACTATCTGTTAATCGTTGATTCAGCTGGCAGAGTTCAAAAGTTCTCTATTGAGTGAATGCTCATTAAGGTTTTAAATAATTATGTCAGTTGTAGCAATCGTAGGTCGCCCTAATGTCGGCAAATCAACAATATTTAATCTTCTAACCCGATCTAAAGCGGCAATAGTTGCTGATTTTTCTGGTTTAACTAGGGATAGAAAGTACGGCAATCTGAAAGATACTGGTATGACCCTCATCGACACCGGTGGTATTAACGAAGAGTCAGATGACATGTCTTATGCGATAAAAGAACAAACAGATCTGGCCATTGAAGAATCAGATTTATTACTTTTTGTAGTCGATGCAATAGACGGTTTATTACCCTTAGATAAAGAAATAGCTCAATCTCTTCGTAAGCAAAATAAAAAAATTACTTTACTAATAAATAAAGCAGATAATTTAAGCCTTGAAGAGTCAGCAGCGGAGTTTAATACTTTGGGTTTCAAGGATATTATCCCCTTATCTGCCTCGCACAATAAAGGCTTTGGTGAATTAAGAGAATTTCTTACGGACTACGATGACTTGGACGAGATGGAAGAATCTATTCATGAGGATAACTCTTTTAAAATTTCTATAATTGGTAGACCCAATGCAGGTAAATCAACCCTTATAAACGCTCTATTACGCGAAGAAAGATTGGTTGTTTCATCTGATTCTGGAACAACTCGAGATTCTATTGATGTCCCTTTAACACTAGGAGGTAAGAGCATTACCCTTATTGATACAGCTGGAATGAGAAGAAAACGATCTATCAAAGAGGAAACTGAGAGATTCTCTGTATCTAAGTCTGTAGACTCTATAAAGAGGGCTGATTTAGTAATCCTACTCCTTGATGGATCAGAAAATATAGTCGATCAAGACATACATTTATTAGGTCTTACTCTGGCTATCGGAAGACCTATTTTGGTTGTTGCAAATAAAATTGATTTATTAACTAAGGCTGATAAAGAAGGCTTGGAAAGTAAAATAAATAGGAAACTAAAATTTGCCAGCTACATTAGCCTTCACTATATATCCGCAAAAGAAAAGAAGGGTCTCAAAAAGCTTATTAAATTAGCTGATCAGATCTATCAAGATTCGTTGAAGGAATTAGACACATCAATTCTAAATAAAATACTGAAATTAGCTCTATACAATCAACAACCTGCTATGGCAGGTAGGTTTAGGCCCAAACTAAGGTATGCTCATTCAGGAGGAAAAAATCCTCCACGAATAATCATTCATGGTAATAACTTAAGACATGTTCAAGATAGCTATACAAGATATCTTGAAAATTTCTATCGTAATGAACTTAAGCTAGGATCAACTCCTTTAGAAATTATTTATAAAGACCAATTAAATCCTTTTAAGAATAAACCCAATCAATTAAACGAAAGACAAATAAAGAAAAGAAAAAGAATGATCAAAAGAAGAAAAAAATAAACTATGTTTAAATTTATTTTAACTTTTCTGTTAATCTGTTCTTCTTTATCGCACTTCAGTGAAACCAAGATTGAAAGCTTGAAACATATAAAGCCCTCTCCTAAAAAAATACCCACAATCTTTAAAGATCATGGGATAGAGCGCGTGGATGATTATTACTGGATGCGAGATGATACGAGAAAAAATAAAGAAATTTTAGATCACCTGAATTCAGAGAATGACTATCTAGAAAGTTGGTTTCTTTCCGGTGAAGATCAAAGAAAAAAAATCTTTGAAGAGATAACAGATCGTATTCCAAAAAAAGAAGAATCAGTTCCTGTCCGTCTTAATAATTATGAGTATTTTAGAAGATATGAATCTGGAAACGAGCATGGTATTTATATCAGAAGGAAAGATAAGAATTCAGAAGAATCTGTACTTTTAGATGTAAACATACTCGCAAAAGATAAAGATTTTTATCAGCTTGCTAATTGGAGTATATCGCCAAATGAAAATTTCATGGCATATGCCGAAGATACTAATGGCAGAAGACAATACAAAATCAGATTCAAAGACCTTACTAATAATATTACCGAAAATCTATCATTGGAAAATACATCTGGCGATATGGCTTGGTCTGCCGATGGTAAATATCTTTTTTATGTTCTCAGAGATAAAGAAACACTACTTCCTTATAAAATTTATAGACATGAAATAGGAACAACTCAGAAAGAAGATGTCGTTATTTACGAAGAAAAGGATCCAACCTTTTATCTTTCTATTGGCAATACTAGATCTATGGACTATGTGGAAATAAATATTTCCTCTACTACAAGCTCCGAAGTGCGCTTGATTCGTTCTAAAAACCCTAAAGAGAAACCTAAAATATTCCTAGCACGTGAAAAAGATCATCTCTATTCTGTTGATCATGACCCGGCAGATAATAGATTCCTGATTGAGTCCAACTGGAATGCAATTAATTTTAGATTATTTGAATCAGAAATTAAGGACTCAAAGAATAAAAATAAATGGAAAGAGATAATCCCTCATAGAAAAGACATCCTTCTTCAGTCAGTTATTCCATTTCCTGAACATCTAGTTGTCATGGAAAGAGAGAATGGATTAAGGAATATCAGAATTATTGAAAAGAAATCTAACATTAGTAAAAAGATTTCATTTGATGATCCTTCATATACTGCTTATCTTGCATCTAATCCTGAGTATCAAGTAGATAAATTTTATTTTGGCTACTCAAGTATGAGAAAGCCTGATAGTCTTTTTTCAGTCAAACTTTCAAGTGGACGCAAAAGGCTACTCAAAGAAGCTGAAGTGAAGGGTAAGTTTTCAAGTAGTGACTATAAAGTAGATAGAAAATTTATAGAGGCAAGAGACGGAGCGATGGTGCCTGTATCGCTTGTTTATAAGAAATCTAAATTTAAAAAAAATAAAAACCCTCTTTTTCTCTACGGTTATGGGTCTTACGGTCATTCTATAGATGCTGGGTTTAGTTTTTCTAGACTATCTCTTTTAGACAGAGGATTTGTTTTCGCCATTGCTCATGTAAGGGGAGGACAGGAGATGGGCAGATCTTGGTACGAAGATGGAAAGATATTCAATAAATTAAATACTTTTTATGACTTTATTGACGTAACTAAAGGACTTATAGATCAAGGATATGGAGATAAAAAAAGGATTTATGCAGGAGGAGGTAGTGCAGGAGGTTTACTAATGGGCGCTATTCTTAACATGGAACCTAAGCTTTATAATGGCATAATTTCTAATGTACCCTTTGTCGATGTTGTGACTACAATGTCAGACCCTTCCATTCCTCTGACAACCGGAGAATACAGCGAGTGGGGAAATCCAGAGAATAAAAAGGAATTTGAGTACATCATGCGTTACTCACCTTATGACAATATTGACGAATATGATTATCCAAGCATATTGGTTACTGCCGGATTGTGGGATTCTCAGGTTCAGTATTATGAGCCTGCTAAGTACGTTGCTAAGCTTAGAGAGTTTAATCAAAGTAAAAATCCAATTTTAATGAAGATGAATATGAGTGCAGGGCATAGTGGAGTGAGTGGAAGATTTGAAAGCCTTAAAGAGGTGGCTATGGAATATGCTTTCTTGTTGAGAGTTGATTCTAATTAATGGCAAAAACGATTCAGGATACTCAAGAAGATAATTCAAAGATTTTATCTGCTCTTATGCTGATAATATTATTTGTCAGTATGGGACAGTCTGTCTATTGGCAAACAATGCCAATTATAGGTAGAGAGTTTAATTTCTCTGAAATCGAAATTAATACTTTAGTTTCAATTTCGGCAGCTATGTTTATTGTCTTCACCCCTTTTTGGGGTAAATTGAGCGACAGGATTGGAAGAAAATCTGTTCTTTTAATTGGTCTTACTGGGTATGTTCTATCCAATATAATCTTTCTTTATTCCGCCTCTCTGGGATTAATGGGAACTGTTACTGGGTTTTCTTTATTATTTATTTTATTGCTTTCTAGGGTTATCAACTCTGCAATAGGTGCAGCTTCTAGGCCAGCCTCGGGAGCGTATGTCGCTGATGTCACTTCAGAAGAAGAAAGATCTTCTGGAATGGGTAAGTTTGGAGCAGCTAATAACATTGGGACTATTCTAGGCCCAGTCTTAGTTGGATCTTTGGTGGGCATTAATGTTCTTAATGTTGATATTTCTGGGTTTGGGCTATTAACTCCATTGATAGTTATGTCTGTTCTAATGGCATTAGCTGCTTGCGTTGTTTATGTCTATCTTCCAAACAAGACTGTAGAACTTCCTAATGAAGATGATGCTTCTGGTATTGTCTTCGATACTAATTTGAAGACTTTATTGGCTATTGGAACAATACTTTTTACAGCTTTCGCGATAGTCCAATCTGTCACAGCTTACTATGTACAAGATCGATTCCAATATTCTCTTGATGAAACAGCAAAGACCACAGCTTTACTGTTAGGCACCATGGCGCTTATGGCAATTATTTCTCAATTAACGATAGTACAGAGATACAAAGGAAGTCCTTTAAATTTAATTAAATTTTCAGTACCCTTTTTTATATTAAGCTGTATTTTTATAATCATCTCTCCAAATTTTCTATTTCTTTATTTTGGCATGGCATTCATGGGTCTTGGAATGGGTCTGGCATCTCCGGGATATACCTCTGCTGCTTCATTAAATGCTAGTAAGGATAATCAGGGTGCTGCTGTAGGCATAGCAATGGTAGCTCCAGGTATCGGCTTCGCTCTTGGACCATTCTTGAGCGGTTTTCTATATACCTACTCAATGAACCTTCCATTTATTTTCATCTTACCTTTATTCATTGTTTTGATTTTCTTAATAAAAAAATTAGAAAAAATAAATTAAGTAAAAGAATATGGTATTTGAGGCTTCAAATAATTATAATACCCGAGCTTTTACGCGCCCAGAAAGCAAACTCTTAAATTGATAAGTGATTGAAAAAGACAACCGACCAGTAAATTTAAATTTACTAACGATAAGCCTTCCTATTATTGGAGTAACTTCCATTCTTCATAGGATTTCAGGCTTGGCTGTTTTTTTTAGCTTCCCGCTAATTGTTTGGGTTTTTAGCATCTCTCTTAAATCTGAAAATAGTTTTTCAATGCTCTCAGGTTTATTTCAAAGTTCATTTCTTTTTAAAGCAATTACGTTTTTAATTCTTGTAGGGTTCAGCTACCATTTACTTGCAGGTTTTAAAAAGTTAATTAGTGATGCATTTGGAGTGGGAGAAACACTAGAATCTGGAAGAGTTCTTTCTTGGTTAGTAATCGGTACAACTTGTTTAATGGCTCTTTTCTATCTTATATACCTATTTTAAATATGTTTTCAAAATTAGGACATGGATCAAAAGAATTTTTAGTAATTAGAATATGTGCTGTACTAATCCTTTTTTATACGCTTTATCTTGCAAGCTTTGTTTTATTTGCAGAAGAAGTAAACTTTAATCGATGGTCAGCTTTTTTTGAGAATCCGGTCAATAAAATTCTTACATCACTTTTCTTTTTGGCTTTCTCAGTTCATACATGGTTAGGAACATGGGCTGTAGCAAGTGATTACCTTACACCTAGAATATTTGGAAGTATGGGAAAAGCGTTGTTTATAGGTTTTAGAGCTTTTGTTGCTGTCATCATCGCCCTTGTCTTAACATGGGCAATAATAATCATTTGGTAAAAATATGTTAGTTAACGAAATTATTAATGCTAGGGACCTCCCTGTTATGGAATTTGATGGAATTATTGTAGGTGGAGGTGGTGCTGGTATGAGGGCTTCGCTTCAGCTTGCTGAATCAGGTTTGAACACAGCCGTAATATCAAAGGTCTTTCCTACGCGCTCACATACTGTTTCTGCTCAGGGAGGAATTACCTGTGCCATACAAAGTGATGACCCAGACGACGACTGGAGATGGCATATGTTCGATACCGTTAAAGGTTCTGACTATATCGGAGATCAAGAGGCTATTGAGTATATGTGTAGCGAAGGTCCAAAAGCGGTCTTCGAACTTGAGCATATGGGTCTGCCATTTTCTAGAACAGAGGAAGGAAGAATTTATCAAAGACCATTTGGTGGACAATCGAAAGATTACGGAAAGGGCGGTCAGGCTACTAGGACATGTGCAGCGGCAGACAGAACTGGACATAGCCTTTTACATACTCTTTATCAGGCGAATCTAAAAGCCGGAACAAATTTTCTAAATGAATGGTTTGCAGTAGATTTGGTTCTTAATACTGACAATGCCGTTGTTGGAGTTATAGCCTTTAAAATAGAGACTGGAGAAATTTATTACATAAAATCCAAAGCTACTGTATTAGCTACTGGCGGTGCAGGAAGAATATATTCTTCAACTACTAATGCACTAATCAATTCTGGTGATGGTATAGGAATGGCCCTAAGGGCAGGTATGCCAGTCCAAGATATAGAAATGTGGCAGTTCCATCCTACAGGAATTCATGGAGCTGGTACTTTGGTAACAGAAGGTTGCCGAGGAGAAGGGGGATATTTATTGAATAAAGATGGCGAAAGATTCATGGAAAGATATGCTCCAAATACTAAAGATTTAGCCAGTAGAGATGTTGTAGCTAGGTCGATGGCACTAGAGATTTTAGAAGGAAGAGGATGCGGACCAAATGCAGATCATATTTTCTTAAGATTAGACCATCTTGGACCAGAAGTAGTGCACAAGAGACTTCCAGGAATTACAGAACTATCAAAAACATTTGCTGGCGTAGATCCAGCTGTCCAGCCTATTCCGGTAGTGCCAACCTGTCATTATATGATGGGAGGAATACCAACAAATATCAATGGACAAGTAATTTCAGTAGACAACGGAAAAGATAAAATTGTTGATGGTTTATATGCGGCCGGAGAAGTGGCATGCGTTTCAGTTCATGGAGGAAATAGACTTGGTGGAAATTCTTTGTTGGATCTAGTGGTATTTGGAAGAGCTGCAGGCCTTTATATTGAAGAATCAATGAAGCAAGGCGTGGAAATGAAGAATGCTTCTTACGACGATATCGATAAAGCATTAACAAGACTTAATAAATTAAATGCTTCAACCGAAGGCGAGCAAGTAGCTGTTCTGAAGAATAAAATGCAACAGAATATGCAAAATAACTTTGGTGTTTTCAGAAGAGGCGATCTAATGGAAAAAGGAATAGAAGAACTCGCTCAAACAAGAGGTGAGGTTGACAGTATGTTCTTGAAAGATAAGTCTGCAACTTTCAATACTGCAAGGATTGAAGCTCTAGAAATGCAAAATCTTTTTGAGGTAGCCGAAGCCACAGCTATTACAGCCAATGAGAGAAAAGAGAGTCGTGGAGCTCATGCCAGAGATGATCATCCTGAAAGAGATGATGATAATTGGTTAAAACACTCTATCTATTATTCTGAGACCAAAGAAGTGAGTAAAAGAGACGTAAATTATAGACCCAAAACCGTTCAAGCCTTTCAACCGATGGTCAGGAGTTATTAATGAGTGCAGCAGCTATACCTGTTGAACAGATCAAAACTATAACGATGAGTATTTATCGTTTTGATCCAAGTTTAGACAAAAAGCCATACATGCAAGATTTGGTTATCGCAATACCTACTGATAAGGATATTATGGTCCTTGATGCGCTGCATCTTGCTAAAGAGCAAGAACCTTCATTGTCCTACAGAAGATCATGCAGGGAAGGAGTATGTGGATCTGATGGAATGAATATCAATGGTAAAAATGGTTTAGCATGCGTCACTCCTTTATCAGAAGTTTTAAAGAGAGGTAAGATCACATTGCGTCCTATGCCCGGTCTACCGGTCGTAAGAGACTTAATAGTAGATATGAAACAATTTTTTGATCAATTAGAAAAAGTTAAGCCATATTTAATTACCAAGAGTGACAATCCAGATATAGAGAGGATACAAACTCCTGAAGATAGAGAAGAGCTTGATGGTCTATATGAGTGTATTCTTTGTGGTTGTTGCTCAACATCTTGTCCATCTTTTTGGTGGAATCCTGATAAATTTTTAGGCCCTGCTGCTTTGTTACAGTCTTGGAGATTTATTGCTGATACCAGGGATGAAGCGACAGAAGAAAGACTTGATGATCTAGAAGATGCATTTAGCTTGTACAGGTGTCATGGAATAATGAACTGTGTGTCTGTTTGTCCAAAAGGATTAAATCCAACTGAAGCTATTTCAAATATTAGAAATAAACTTCTAACTAGAGAAAAGAATTAAGAAAAAGTTTCTTTATAATTTTCTTACTCCTCAGTTCTTCATTTATCCTCTACAATACTTGCGGAGAAAAAACGCAATCTAATTAAATAATTAATTGCAAGAAACTGTATTTTAGGGAGAAAAAATGAATCTGCATGAATATCAAGCTAAACAACTTTTTAGAGATTATGGAATAGCTGTATCTGATGGAATAGCTGTATCTTCTCCAGATGATGCTGAAAAGATTGCGCTCTCTTTAAATGTCGATAAATGGGTCGTTAAAGCTCAAGTACACGCCGGTGGCAGGGGAAAAGCAGGAGGTGTGGAAGTTGTAGACAATATAGAAAAAGTGAGGTCTTTTGCAGAAAGATGGCTTGGACAAAATCTAGTTACTTTCCAGACGGATGAAAAAGGCCAACCTGTAAATGAAATACTTATTGAAACATGTACAGATATTGATAAGGAGCTTTATTTAGGGGCCGTTATAGATAGAGCATCTCAGAGACTAGTTGTGATGGCATCGACTGAAGGAGGAGTGAATATCGAGGAGGTTGCTGAGGAGACACCGGAAAAAATCTATAAAGCTGAAATTGATCCGATTGCAGGACCTAATGAAAATCAAGCAAATGATTTAGCAAAGAACTTAGAGTTGGATGATACCCAATCCATACAATTTCGTAAGATATTTGATGGCTTAGTTAAATTATTCATAGAAAAGGACTTATCATTAGTGGAAGTTAATCCCTTGGTGATAACTAAATCTGGAGATCTAATCTGTCTAGATGCAAAAATAAATGTTGATTCCAATGCTTTGTATAGGCAACAAGAAATTGAGACGCTAAGAGATCCATCACAAGAAGATCCTAGAGAGGCAAGAGCAGCTGAATGGGATCTTAGCTATGTTGCATTAGATGGAAATATCGGGTGCATGGTAAACGGAGCAGGGCTAGCGATGGGTACTATGGATATTATTAAGTTGCATGGTGGAGAACCAGCAAACTTTTTGGATGTTGGAGGTACTGCAGACTCAAAAAGAGTAGCGGAAGCTTTTAAAATTATTCTTTCTGACGAGAGCGTTAATGCAGTATTGATTAACATTTTTGGCGGTATAGTCAGATGCGATGTAATTGCAGATGGAATAGTGGAAGCATTAACTGAGATGGGAGTTTCAGTGCCTGTAGTAGTTAGACTCGAGGGTAACAGTGCTCAAAAAGGTCTTGAGATACTAGATGCATCGGCTTTGAATATTATTTCTGCTTCAAATCTAGAAGAAGCAGCTCGTTTGGCAGTTCAGGCTTCAAAAGGAGAAATTTAGTGAGTATATTAATTGATAAAGATACTAAGGTAATTTGTCAGGGATTTACAGGTGGGCAAGCCACTCAACATTGTATTCAATGTATTGATTATGGAACTCAATTGGTTGGAGGCGTGACTCCTGGAAAGGGCGGTCAAACTCATTTAGATCTTCCTGTTTTCAATACAGTCAAAGAAGCAGTTGATCAAACAAAAGCTACTGCAAGTATTATTTTTGTACCGGCAAGATTTTGTAAAGCTTCAATTCTTGAAGCTGCTGAAGCCGGTGTCTCTTTAATTGTTTGTATCACTGAAGGTATTCCAACAATTGATATGTTAGAAGTTAAATTAATTTGTGACAATCTTGGTATCAGGCTTATTGGACCTAATTGCCCTGGTATTATTACGCCAGGTGAGGCGAAGATGGGAATTATGCCGGCAGATATTCATCTTCCAGGAAAAGTGGGCATTATTTCCAGATCAGGAACTCTCACTTACGAAGCTGTAAAACAAACAACGGACCTTGGTTTTGGTCAAACAAGCTGTATAGGCATTGGTGGAGATCCAATACCTGGAACAAGTTTTATTGATGTTCTTGATTTATTTGAAAAGGATAATTCAACAGAAGCTATTGTGATGGTGGGTGAGATTGGAGGAACTGCTGAAGAGTCAGCCGCTGAGTTTATCAAGTCTAATGTTACTAAACCGGTAGTTTCATATATAGCCGGAGTTACGGCTCCGTCTGGTAAGCGTATGGGTCATGCTGGGGCCATTATTGCCGGAGGCAAAGGAACTGCTGCAGATAAGTTTAAGGCTCTTGAGCTTGCAGGTGTTCACACAGTTAAAAGTCCGGCAGATATTGGAAAGGGTATAGCGGAGATTACTGGATGGTAGAAGAATTTTCACATTTAAAAATTGAAGATCATGAACACTATACGATCTGTTATTTGTCTAATCCCCCTTCACATACTTTAACCGCATCAGGTCTTTCTGAAATTCATCAATTCTTAGATGAAGTTGAGAAAAAAAAAGACTTAAGGGTCTTAGTCTTTACTGGAGCAGGAAAGGATGTATTCATAAAACATTATGAGGTTGGTGAGCTAGCTGACACTGCAGAAAAGAATTTACAGGAAGTTGATAAGCAAGAGAGTCCAGAAGAACTTCATGCTTTCCA
This sequence comes from uncultured Gammaproteobacteria bacterium, assembly GCA_913042105.1. Lineage (GTDB taxonomy): Bacteria > Pseudomonadota > Gammaproteobacteria > Magnimaribacterales > Magnimaribacteraceae > Magnimaribacter. The sequence continues at coordinate 1,512 of CAJWIK010000029.1, read as the reverse complement.
TAGAATGCTTTTAAGGATTAGAGATCTTGATTCAATAGTGGTTGCAGGAATAAACGGTAATACGGCTGGTGGTGGATGTGAGTTTTCTTTAGGGTGTGATTTGAGAGTTATGTCCGATGGGCCTTATCAGATTGGTTTACCTGAAACTTCAGTCGGAATTCTTCCTGGAGGAGGAGGCACACAGAGATTATCAAGGCTAATTGGCTCTTCGAGAGCTTTAGACTTAATACTACATGCGAAATTACTTAGTCCTAAAGAAGCTTATGACTTAGGAATTATCAATAAGCTTCTATCTCCAGAAAACTTTATGGAAGATTTGAAGCTTTATTGCCAAGATTTGGCTAATCGAGCACCAATCGCTTTAACTCAAGTCAAAAAGATAATACATCAGGGCTTAGATGTGACATTGGAAGAAGGTCTCATGCTCGAACAAAAAGCTTTTAATGTGACCATGAACTCCAAAGACGCAGCTAAGGCCATGAGATCCTTGCTAAATTCAGACGAAAATATCGAAGATGTAACTAAATTTAAATGGGAAGGGGAATAGTTATTCCTCAGCTACTTTAATCAGTTGCTTTCCGAAATTCTTACCATTTAAAACATCCCTTAGGCCTTGAGGTGCATTTTCAAATCCTTCAGTTATCGTCTCTTCATACTTTATTTTACCTTCAGAAATCCATTGAGATAATTCATTGGTGGCTTCTCTCCATTCTTTGAACCATTCTGTCACAACAAAAAATCTATGTTCCGGAACCGGATCTACGGCACCAAAAATATGAAATGGAGTTTCCTCTTTACTCATGTCTTCAGAATTATAAGCTGAGATAAAACCACAAATTGGAACTCTAGATCCAGGATTGAGGAGTTTAGCAACAGCCTTACTAACAGGCCCTCCAACATTTTCAAAATAGATATCGATACCATCCGGACAAGCTGCAGTAAGATCTTCTTCTATATTGCCTGCCTTGTAGTCAATGCATTCGTCAAACCCCAGTACATCCTTAACATAAGAGCATTTTTTCTCTCCCCCAGCGACCCCAACAACCTTACAACCAAGAATTTTACCCATTTGACCCACTACTGAGCCAACTGCACCCGATGCAGCTGAAACAACAATTGTTTCACCTGACTTAGGTAGACCGACTCTTAAAAGCCCAAAATATGCTGTCCTACCAGGCATGCCCACAGTTCCTAAGTAAGTCTGAAGTGGAATTACTGAAGGGTCAGCTTTAAAAAGAGCTGCATCTTCATCACTTGCAACAATATAAGTTTGCCAGCCTTTATGCACGCAGAGATAGTCACCTTTCATGAACTTATCAGATTCACTTTCTATGACAATGCCTACTGATTCACCAGTCATTGGTTCTCCAAGTGCCGCAGGATCTGCATATGATTCTCCATCATTCATTCTTCCTCTCATATAAGGATCAATTGAAAGATATAAAATTTTTATTAAAACTTCACCTTTTTTAAGAGCAGGTACCTCTACTTCATTTAACTTCCAGCACTCAT
>CAJWIK010000028.1 GCA_913042105.1 uncultured Gammaproteobacteria bacterium | reverse complement strand
CGTGCCCCTCTCTCGCTACAAGACCCCAATTCGGAAGAGTTGGGGTTTTTTGTTGATAATCAATAGGTTAAGTCAAATATTCTCCTTAAAACCTCACTTTAGTGACGGATTAGTTTTGTTAAATATACATCACTACTCGGTTTATAATGGCACTAATAATGGCTCTTTGTGCCACTTTTAATGCCACTTTACCGGATTTAATGAAGTAGACGACACCTTCGAAGTAGCTCATATCTAATAGAGCCGAGGGATATAAATGACTAAATTTGACGACAATATGGGGTTCATTGCACAAGGATAGTAATATCATTTATTTGAGTTCTGATGATTCGATAGATAGGCATAGTTATCGGTATACCATACGTCTTATATGTATGAATTAAGTTATTATAATCCGCATCATCCGGATGGGTTGCATGTCAAATGGAATAGCTAAGATTAAATGAGTCAATTGGCCAATCTGTTAATCTAGAAAGCGAAATAAATTCTTGCTAAGTACATTTTTCAATAAACTTTCATGTTTTATAATTTCAATTAATTAGATTTAAGGAGCATTTAAAATTCTTGTGAAAGACCTCGGGTTTTCTATCGAATCGTAGTATTATCGAATCAAATAAAGCCCGATAGATGTCCTCAACTATTGATATTATTCAAGGAAGATATTACTTAGATAATGCTTCAACCCGACCGGTATCAGAAACGCTTCTAGATAGATTTGTAAAATATTCCAAAGATTTTCCGTTTAATCTTTCGGCGTCATATAACAAGTTTAGTCTAGATGAATTAAAAAGTGACATACTAGCTACGTTTAATCTTTCGGTTATCGAGCATAGCGTTCTAGTAACCGCATCTGCATCGGAGGCATTGTCACAAGCGATTGTCGGAACTTATTTGAGTAAATTTTCTGTTTCAAATAAGGTTGTAACAACAAGGACTGAACACAAGGCTGTTTTAAAGTCGGTAGAATATTTAGAAACAATTGGTGCCGAAATAATCTATGCAGACTGTGATGACTATGGGAGAGTTGATCTATCGAGTCTTAGGGAATTGTTGAAAACGGAGCGGATACTGATGTTTTGTGTAAACCATGTAAACAATGAATCTGGCACAATTAATCCGGTGGAAGAAATCGGCAAAATCTGCTCAGAATATGATGTATTGTCCATTATTGACACCACTCAATCAATAGGAAAAACATCCTTTAATTACTCGCTCATCGACATGTTTTGCGTTTCTTCTCATAAGTTGGGGGGAATAAATGGAGTTGGTTTACTTATTAAAAGAGGAGAAGCTATTCCTTCAATAATACATGGTACTCAACAGGGAGGCCAAAGGGGAGGTTCAATCTTTGCTCCTTCGTTATTGATACTAAGAGATCTGCTTATAACGGGGCCGATATTGACAGATATTGGAGTTAAAACGCGTTTTGTTTTTGATCAACTCGATGAGAAGTTTGATAGTTGGGGAATCCTTATACCAGAAAAAGTTCGAGTGCCCTATATTATTCCAATAGTTACTAGCTACTCCAAGGTAGAAGTAACTCAAAAATTAGATGATTGGATATTCAGTTTCGGTTCATCGTGTAACTCCTCTTTAGAAGAGAAAAGTCATGTATACAGTCTGTTAACTGATAATGATGTTTTTAGGATAAGCCTATAGTTATGTTAAAAGAAGTTGACTGGCCCAACAGTGGAGTTTACCGAAGCGGAACAGAGAAGGAAGCTGTTGAATTCTATTTAGATGCATTCCAAAATAGTAATAAACTTGACTTGTTGTTGGGTTACTTTAGTACTTCGGCGATCAAGTTGATGTCTGTAGGAATCGCCTCCTTCATCGCTAATGGGGGATCAATGAGAATAGTAATTAACAACATACTGACACAAAAAGACAAGGATTTAGTTAAAGGCGATGTTTATGCAGCATCACAAATAGATCTAACTAATATTTCTAAATTATCCCGGGCGTTATCTTCATCATATGATTTACACTTTTATGAATGCCTAGCTTACTTGGTAAGTCAGAGGAGAATTGAATTCACAGTCATTGCTCCTTCAGATGGAGCAGGTATTGCTCATTATAAATCAGGATGTTTTTATGATGACATTGGTGATTCCGTTTATTTTAAAGGGTCATGTAATTTCTCTCGTAATGCTTTGATCAACAATCTTGAGGAGATTGATATAACTAGATCTTGGCTCAATGATGGTTTAGCTAAGGTTACTGGTCAAATCGAGTATTTTGAGGATATTCTGGGAGACAAGCTAGAAGTTGTAAAAACTATTGACGCCTCCCACATAGAAGTTGCATTACAAGAAAAATTCGGGAACAAGGATATAAATGATTTACTTGAGTCAGAGATTAGTCTTCAGGAAGACTTAATAAATGAATACTCGCCAATTCGTTCTTCTAGTAGACAGGAAAAAGCTATTCAGACCATTAAATCTAGGTCTGAAAAGATTCTAGCTACTCCAAGGTTCCCTTATCCACAGGGACCGTTTTCCTATCAATCAGATGCGTATGATAATTGGGTTAAGAATAATTATCGTGGGATGTTTGCCATGGCTACTGGCACAGGGAAGACTATTACCTCTTTGAACTGCCTTTTGAATGAATGGAATAAAACAGGTACTTACAGAGCCTTGATTTTGGTCCCCACTATTGCGCTCGTCAATCAGTGGAAAGAAGAGTGTAAAGGCTTCAACTTCATGAATATAATTACAGTTTCTTCTAAATCAAAATGGGAGTCAAAACTGAAAGATCACCTCATGTTAGCGAGTTTCTCCAAGAATGAGTTTATTGTTATCTCAACTTATGCTTCATTTGTGTCAAAGCGATTTATACAGTTAATGGACATGTTTCCGGAGGATATGCTGATTATTGCCGATGAAGCTCATAACGTAGGCTCAAAACAGATACTTAATCAGTTCCGAAATATTAAGATCCAGAAACGAATTGGTCTTTCTGCTACTCCGGAGCGTAAATATGATGAAGAATCTAATGATGAGATAGATAAAATATTTAATGATTCGTATCCTTATATTGTCTCATTTACAATGGAGGAAGCTTTAAGGAGGGGAAGCTTATGTAGCTATAAATACTATCCAACCCTAGTTGAATTAAGTGATAATGAGTATGAAAGGTATTATGATATATCCTTGAAAATAGCGTCGATATTTGCGGCTAGCTCAGGAGAAGTAAAAAATAATGAAGAACTAAAAAAGCTTCTTATGATTAGAAGCTCAATCATAAATAAGGCAGAGAATAAACTTCCAGCATTCAAAAGAGTTGTCGAGAACATTCACGCAACTAAAGGCACCCTTGAATATATGTTGGTTTATGCTCCAGAGGGGTCTTTACCGGAAGAGTTGCAAGAAGTATATGAAGATGATGTTGAAGACATGAAAATCATAAATGAATATACCAAAGTGATTCGTGATGTTGCTCCGAATGTTTTTGTTAGTCAATATACTTCGAGCACAAAAGATCGTCCATCGGTTTTAAAAAAGTATTCTTCCGGAGAAATAAATGTACTTACCTCAATGAAGTGTTTAGACGAAGGTGTTGATGTTCCTAGGTCTGAATTTGCCATATTTTGCTCAAGCACAGGGAATCCACGGCAATTTATACAAAGAAGAGGAAGAGTATTGAGAAAACATCCAGATAAAACAATGGCGACTATCTATGATTTAGTTGTTGTACCCACAATTAATATGAATAACGAGCATGATAATTTTGAATCATATTATAATGTGAATCGTAAATTATTGAAGAAAGAGGTTAAACGAGTTTATGACTTTTCTTATTTAGCCTTAAATTCAACCTATACTGACGATTTACTAAAAGAATATTTAGATTATTTCGAACTAAACCTTTACGAAGATGAGTACGAACAATGAGTTACTAAGGAAAATACTAAGACACCCAGATTTAGCAGGGAGTTTTGAGATGCCTAAGAATATTAATAGTCTTACGATATCTAAAGCTAGAAATTCAGACGATCCATACGTTTCTGCTTCTGCGGAGATATTGTATGATTTGGGAAAAACTAGGAATGTAAATTCAACTGAAATATACACTAAAGTTCAACGATTGTTAAGGACCAAATTATGATTATTAACAAGGTAATACTCAAAAATTATCAGTGCTACTATGGGGAGACTGAGATTGTATTTAGTGATAAGCTTAATATTCTTCTAGGTGCTAATGGGGAGGGTAAGACTAAGCTGTATGAAGGGATTATGTGGGTGCTTGATGAGCTCGATAAGAGTCAAGATATCTTAGTAGCCTCAGCAAAGGCACTTCACGAACTTAAAGTAGGAGACTCAGGAGTAACATCTGTAGCGCTTCATGTTTCAAAGAAAGTTGGCGACTTAGAAAAGTATACAATTATAAAGGAGAGGAGGTATCGAAAAAACGCAGATGGTGAAATCCACTATAGCGATGTTGATTATAGGGCAGAACATGAAACAGTATCAGGTGAACGTATCTTTATCGATGACGGTAAACATGAGTTAAACCAGCTGTTCCCAGTTGAGTATAGGCAATATTCCAATTTTGAAGGAGAAGAAGCATTAGATATTTTTGATACTACTGGGGAGAGTGATGATTCCTTATTAAACCTTATTAACCTTTTCTCAAATGCCGACAAGAACGAGAGGTATGGCAAAGTATTTACCGAGATTTCTAATAAGGCAAGAATAGCTGAAGAGAAAGGAAGAAAAAGTAGTAGTAAGGATGAAAAAGATTTTAAAGAACTCCAAGGAAATAGAAATACAACTTCAAAAAAAATTAAGAATCTAGAGGAACTGCTTAATGAATTAGAAATAGAGATTGGCAAACTCAATCAAAAAATTAATGATAGTGAGAGAATTGTTGAGAATAAGGATGTCTTTAATACACTGAACAGTCGGATTGAATCAAGGAGGGAAAAAATAAAACGTAAAAGCCAAGATATCAAAACTGCATATGTTGATTTCCTTTTTGATAGAAAGTGGATTTTAATGCATTACGAAGAAGTAATTCATGGTTTTAATAGCAAATACGATTCTTTAAACAAAGAAAGAAGAGATGCGGAGCATTCACACACGGCTAAAAAGGCCACAGCTAGAGCATTGGTCGCTGCTAAACATGATTTTACAGAACTAGCCGTGAATGTCCCGGATAGAGCGACTATGCAAGAGATGATAGATGAAGAAACATGTAAGGTTTGTGGTAGCCCAGCAGAAGAGGGCTCCGATGCTTATGTGTTTATGAATCGCAAATTAGACGCTCTAATAAAAGATATAGAAAAAACTGATAAGAAGACACCAGAACTTTATAAGTTCAACTATCTAGCGGAGCTAAGGAATAAGAGAGTGATTTTTGAAGAGAAGGTTAGTAGCGACATTAAATCCACATCTGAAGATATTATGTTTCAGTTTTCGAAAAATACAAGAACCCAGAATGAAATTGAGGAGTTGTATGAAGAGATTGAAGGGTTTAAAAAGAAGAAGGCAGAGTTAGTGGGTAGTAAGGGAAAGACGGAGTCCTCCTATGAAAACATTGTGATCAACTACGGGGCGGCGATAAAGCAACGCGAAAACAAAATTGCCGATAAAACAAGACATAAAAACGAAGTGAAAACTCTAAATATTGAATTAGCAGAGATCACGGGTAAAATGGAGAAAATAAATAGCAAGGGTGGTGATGGGTTCTTAAGTCTTTCTAGAAAGTTACTAGAATCGTTGAACAGTGTATTTGACAAAATAAAAAATGACGAATTTGATATAATACTTCAAGATCTAGAGGATAGAACGAATAAGATTTTTGAAAAAATTAATATTGAATCATTTCAAGGAAAAATCAAGATCGAGCGGTATAAGTATGGATACGATAAACATTCTGTTAGAGTTGTACATGAATTGCATAATGGTCAACGTTTTTTAACACCAAATCAATCATTGAAAACTTCCGTCAATATTGCGATAATAATGGCTGTATCAGATATGGCGAAGTCGAAAGACGATTTCACAACTTATCCGCTGATTTTTGATGCACCTATATCATCTTTTGATAGGGACAAATCCTCACAATTCTTAAATATGCTTGGATCCATTTCGGGTCAAAAAATCATCATGTTAAAGGATTTTGTATCTAAAGAAAAGGGTACAGTAAGGGTCATGGATGAATTTACTGAGCTAGCATGTGATTCGTCATATTTACTCAGTTTAAAAAGACCATTCAACAAGACTGACTTAACTACAATTGAAACTCAAGTGAAAAGGTTATGAGTAGTATCTTCCAAAAATTCGGATCGAAATCACCGCAGTATAATAAGAAGTACAAGGAAACATTATTTGAAAAATTTACTATTAAGGGAGGAGGGTCATTGGAAAAAAAGAGAGCACATGGTGCCTTCTTTGAGACTAACTATGAATTCCTTTTGTATGGTTTTTTCTTAGGCTTATATATGGATAGTCGATTAGAGTTATTACCACCAGAAAAAGTATCATTTTCTCACCAAATTGAGAATTGGGGATCTAAGAAGATAACGGATGCTAGAAAAAAATTCGAATATATTCAAGATGCATTATTTCAAGCTGCATTTGTAAAAACAGATATTGATTGGCTTAGTGTTGAGATGGGTGATACTTCGGTTGATGAGGCTGTTAAGAAACTAATACAAACAGTTGAAGAATATGCAAATGGTGGATTTGAGTTTTTATTAGATAAAGTGGAACAACGACGTATCATTCCAGACGAACACTTTTTCTTACAACTATTGAAAGAATCCAAAAAAAAGTAAAACTTCGATGAATTCGTCATTAATTTATTATCAGTAGGGACTCTATTATTTAAATAAAACAACTAGAACATCCTATTCCTTCGGAGTTTAGGATTTCATCTTTCCAATTAACTTGATTCTGAGCGTGCTTCTGAGCGCTCTCAGTTCTTTTTATATAATTCGATTTTATTTGATTGACCCTTTCTGGTTTCATTAAATCGGTTAGTGATTCTTCAGCCCAAGTAAACCCGTCTTTTTCGTATTCAGTAGCCTTTTTAAACAACTCTGGATGTTGTTCTAATAACCATACCCACTCAATTTTCTGTTGGAAAAAACAGAAGAAACATCCAGAACGTGATCTAGAATAGGTACCTTTTTTTATTTCACCATCGACATCGGCAGTAAATTCTACTGGAAGGTAATAGGCTGGTATTCCCACACCAGACTCTTCAAGAAGCTTGAAGATATCATCGATGCCAAGTATTTCCTTGTTATCCAAAAGAGGGTAGTGATCAAGCTTGCCAATTGGATAATCTGTATTCTTTAGTACTTTATGAATTGCATGGTTAAATGCAGGTGTATTAAAATCTAGCAGTGACTCTACTTTGTGGTTCAATGTAAAGGTCAGGCTAAGTGAGGTATCAAATATATTAAGGGCAGCTTCTGTCTCTTTTGTGTCTAGTTGTTTTGCTAAAGCGTTTCTTAAAATGTCAATGTGTTGTTTTGAAAACGCAATTTTAATAACATCACTTGACCAAATGTTTTTGCGGAAAGGAAAAATGGTTTGGATATTTTCACGTTTTGAGATATATCCTTCGCGGTTTTCATCACCACGTATTCCGACATAGGAGATCGTAGGTTCGTCACCAACGTTCTTTTCAAAAGGTTCTAGCTTCATTTTTTGAGTACACCATCTTTGACCACTAGAAGGCAAGAAATGTCCATAAGAAGCTAGGAAATGGTCAAAGGGATTATCGATAGCTACCTTACTCTCATCAAAACTATTGTATTTAACAACTTCTTTTCCTAATGCGGACTCTAGTCGACCTATCAGCTCATAAGTCTCTGTAAGTTCCTTTCCAGTGTCACAAGTATAGTATTCGATATCTAGCTCTGGATAGTTGGATTGCATGTATAATGCTAGCGCTGCGCTGTCTTTTCCTCCCGAAATACCTAAAAGTTGTTTGATGTTACTCATGTGAAAGTGCAATTAGTAGTTTGTTTGCCAAAGATTCAAGCTCTGAAGAGCTGAGCTTCTTGCCCTTTTGATCGGCTTTATTCATAATACGTCGGAACGTAGTTCCATCCGCAAGTGTGAGTTTTAATACAAATTGATTTTCGCCATCTCCCGATGCATATAGCTGACAAGCCTCAAGTAAATCATCAATTCTTGATTTGACTTGCTTAAAGGCTGAATCAAGCTCTTTATCCTCAATGGATTCTAGATTTTTGCCTATAACAGCATCTACCACAGATCTAGTCCAGGCGTCTTTAATGTCAAGTGGACTCTGAAGTCTGGTATATAAAACTCGACTTTCTTTGCTTAATTGATTTAAGTCAACGCCTTGAGTTGAAGATTTAAAACCTTCTTTTATCTCTTTCATTGAGGCATCAGCATGGAATCCTAGAGATGTAGCGATCAGTTCATAGAATTCGCCAAGAAGTATCTCAAAACACTCGCCTAACTCACTTTCAACCTCTTTCATTTTCTTGAAATAAGCTGATATTTGGTTGGCATTGAGACTTAATACGTCGTTGAATCCTATTGCATTTGGTATTAATGAAAGTAAAGCTTCTTCTGGATCATTGGCATGTAGTAATGCATTTCTAAAACCGATGGAATCTTTACTTAGCCTTGAATTAGTCTTCTTGGTGAATACTTCTAGGTTCTTGAGTTTACTTAGAAGTTCGCCATAAATTCTAAAATATGCCGTGCGTGCGCTAGAAGAATCTCCTTGTTCAAGATAAATTGAAGATCTTTTATATTCGGCGATTAATTCATCGGAAAGACGATCGTAATTATAACGCTTCACTAAAAAATTCTCTGGCTTCTTAATTATGGATTCGTAGATATCATCTGAGAAGTAGGGGAGAAACTTATTTTCCGGAGAATAGTATAAGGCGTAGTTTTCTTCTTCTGCGACTAAAAAGAACATAAGCCATATCTTAACTAGCCCATCTTTCAATCCATAAGGAGCTCTTTTGAGAATTTCAATTAATTCATGAAGGCTTTTCTTTCCGTTGCGGCTGTTTTCAAGAAACTCAAGTCCAGCATTCCAGGCGTCATAGTAGCTCGATGATTTCTTTGGAGCACTAATCACACCATTCTTGGTATCGAACATCCCCTCTTTGATTAGCGTAGAGTGGATGATAGTTTTATCCGCAGGGAATTTTTTGGCGTCATAGCCTAAAGCTGGGTCTTGGTATCTGTCAAGTAGTTTTCTAAGTAAAGCCCTACGCGCAGTATTAATACTCGAGGAAAGAACAGATTTATTGATTAGCTCATTGTTTATGTATGGTGAGTAACAATACTTATTGACAAAGAATTGAGACAATAGAGAGTTAAATTCTCTCTGGGAGGTTACACTCTCTTTCGTACCATTAAATTTCCAAACGGACTCTGTAAAGACCTTTGTCAAAAATGCTTTTTGAAGCTTTTCAAGAGAATAAGAATGCTCTCGAGTAATAATCTTCTTTACAACGAAGTCTTCGGAATATTTTGAAAGAATTACCTCATACTTTAAAACATCACGAATAAGGTCTTCTAATTCCTTAGCTCCATTGAGTTTACATGAAATTTCAGCTGATTCAGCAGAGCTCTTTTTAGTACTTACGAAAACATGAGTATTTCCGTCTAATTCTGAATACTTGTTATCATAAGATCCTAGTGTGAGATGAAATTCAGCAAACCTTGGTGTCCCAGTTGTTAGGTAGTGTCTCTTGGCTAGAGCTGGCGCTATTGTTATCAATCTACTGAATTCACTTTCTAGATCAAGCGAAACAGGTATCCGTCTGTTAGCCTCTGATAACTCACCTTGGATGTTAATATCTGTACCTTCAACAAACGATAACTTTCCTTTGTGCCTTAAGAATTGGATAATATTCTTATCGGTAAGTTCATCTAAAGCAGACCCAGCTTCTTTGCCATAAGCTAACCGGAAATAGTCTTTAGCCTTATCAATATCAAAAATTCCTTCTCTACCAAATACATTAATTAATAAAATTGATTTAAGAATTGGATGAGAAATTTTTGGATCTATCGTTGGATGATGATCAGCTCTTTGAATTGCTCGTTCAGCAGATTCCCATTGGAGTTTATCTGGATTACCACTTGAGTAAATGACATGAGAAAGCCGATCAATAGCGTAGTTATAGAAGTCATTGAGCAAATAGGCCTTATCTAATTTATGGTTTCGAATACTGTGTGAGCCCGTTGCGTTAAGAAATGAGAATAGGGATCTTTCGTTTTGTCCATACTTTTGAAGCAAGCTGATGACCACATAGCTGGTTAAACTATCCAATGGACTTACTTGAACATTACTTTTTTCTAAGGCAGTATTATAGCCCACAGGAAGTAATTTCGAGTCATGAATAATTTTGTTTAATTTGAAACTTACATTTTCTGTACTGCCTAAATTTTGTAAGGTCGGCGATGCTAATTTTATGAGAGTCTCAGCCGGCTCGTTGAAATTCACCGGTGTGAATCGACCGCTTACTTTCTCCCATTCAATAGCATCGGTTTGACTGACTCCCGCAGTATATGCGTCAAAATTCTGGTGCTGGGTAGTGATTAGCACGCATAAATCTAGGTCATTTACCGTCTCCGCAAGTTGTTGGAAAAAGTACGTTTCTTCTTTAGGGTTATTTGACAAGGCATATTCTAAGCATTTACCAAACTCATCGATAATAATAAAGAGTGCATGCTTTTTAGCACTTCGGACATTTAAAGTGTTAATTATCTCTGAAACCGAATCTGAACATTTTAATTCTTTAGCAAGTGAAGTCCGAAGTGATTCCTTTGGATCGCCGATAATTTTTATAAAATCAGATTTCTTAGGGTTGACTTTACCCTTGAAATACTGTGTTCGACCTTTAACAGTCGATTCCATTGCAATTAAAAAAGAGCTTTTCCCAGTACCATATGATCCAATTAAATTGAAGCAACTTATTTTGCTACTGAGCGCCTCAGTTACTTGTTTGTAAATGGACTGGGTATTTTTCGTTACGATATAGTCTAAAGAGGACTCATCGTTTTTTAATATGTTCGAGGATATCAGCATGCTTAGTAGTGATGTTTTTTTGCAAATTCAATCCATGTTCCCTTCGGGCTGATTTGTAATTCTTGAATTCCAGTACCTTCATTCTGTTTGAAAGAAAACTCTGAACTAAAGTCTGTAGCAACACCCTCTAATATTTTAGAAAACGTATCACGATTGAGGAGTAGGAGAGTGCCTAATTGGAGGTAGACATCGTCAAGGGAAATACTCGCGTTTTTTGATGAAGCGAATGATTTTAATAGTAAGGTAGCGAAGAGAGTAGTGCTTTCATTTTCAGCTGCTTGAGTGTTCAGCTCATATATGGTGTCATTTTCCCCAGATCTAAAATCCGTTCGCTTAATAAGATCAAGTTCTGTCAAGAGTGTTGTATAATTATCCTCAAGTGTGGCTTTCTTACTTTTTTTTATGGAATAAGTGTCTATGAGACATCTGAAATCAGAACTTAGTGACTTTAGCGAGGGGAGTTTCTCTCCTTCACCTTTAACATAACTAGCTAATGCTCCAATAAATTCACTTTCCGAAAATGTCCTTGTAGATTTTCGTTTGAAATACTCTTTAAAGAAGTAGGAATATATACTAGCATAACCTCGAGAACAGATTTCATGGTGTAAAATCCAAAGTGTGAACTTGTCTTCAATGAATGCGTCTAAATTATTATCGTCATCATCTTCAGCAAAAATTAATGTTGCAATTTCACTAAAGTCATTTTGCTCGAGGTCTATTATTCCGAATGAGAGTAGCCAATGTTTGATGGCATTGACCATGTTTTTACCAACCCCTAAATCTATGGTAGGTAAATGCCCGTTAAGTTTTGATATAACTAATTGATTTTCAGAATCTCGTCTAGTATTAAGAAAATCAATTCCTTTATAGAGCCAAGTTGTTCTACAAGCAAAAGTATCGTGTCCGCTAAATCTCATGTGCTTTTTCGTTGAAAATTAAAAGTACAAAATTAGTTCTACTGGTCAAATGTTCACCAGTAGATTAATGTTAACGAGTTATCAACTCTCGATCTAGATATCTGAGGATGCTATCGATTTAAAAATGGCACTTTTAAAACTCTATTTTAGATTTGTTATGACAAATGATTATGGTAAAAGGAACGTGTGAATAGCTCGTTAATAAGCCAACATCTCAAAAATTGACTTTGTGATTGGAGAAAAGTAACTTTGACCTCGTGTTTATTTATTCACTCACCCTCCGAGGGGTGGGAGAGTAAACAAACAAACGTGGGCAAAGCTAAAAATTGCTTAATAAGGGAACATTTACCCTAATCTTCAGATTCAGCTAGCGCTCAATTCCATCGACTTTTAGGTCTCCAATTTCCCGTTTGTGTTCAAGCCATGAGGACGGTGATGTAGTTAAATATTGGTCTTGACATTTTACCCCGCCCTAGGTAGATTATGCTATTTGGATTCCAAATTTAATTATGATTCCTATAGGTTTGGTGAGTCCTCCAAATCTAGCCGTGACACTTATAATCCTCGTAAATAGGTAAGGGATACTTTCATATCGCTATGACCCATTACCTTCTGTGGATCGCGGAGAGATAACGAGCCTTTTCAGAAAGAGTTTGTAGACTATATATGTTCTGATGTTTCCATATCTTCGTTTTCAACCAATTAATCTAAAATGGATCAAGAGACTTATTTAAAAGAGCTGGCAAAACACGTGCAAAGGAATACTACCAATCCAAAGTCAAATCAGGACTCGAATCAGAAACAAGTCCAGATATCGATGCACAAAGAAACCAAGATGGA
>CAJWIK010000027.1 GCA_913042105.1 uncultured Gammaproteobacteria bacterium | reverse complement strand
ATTATCTCTAGTCTTCTTTATTTCGTTTGGTTCAACAAAAGACTGGCAGATAAAGGAGAGCTTTCTTAATATTGAATAAAGCAACATGGAACAAAAGAACTTAAAAAAATAGCTGACAAGAGTAATAAAAAAAATTATCTTTTTAAATGGAAACAATAACCTAACCTGTAATATCATTTGTAATCTTAAACTTAATAAATTAAAGTTCTTCGCCCAGGTTCAAAAATATGAGATCAACACAAGAATATTCTGACAAAACCGCAATTAGCTTATCAGCCCTATGCTTAGTGCACTGCTTGCTGGTACCTTCTTTTTTAGTTTTTCTTTCAGGTTACGTGTCACTTTCCTACAATAATGAACTAATACATTACGGTATTTTATTTATCGCCATTCCCGTTAGCATTTATGCTTTGGTAACCGGTGTAAGAAATCACAACTCATATAGTTATTTATATTTTGGCCTTTTAGGCATATTAACTCTTATTCTTGCGGTCACTTTAGGAGCCCAGATCTGGGGTGAAGCTGGCGAAAAGATCTTAACTACCTTTGGCGCATTATTAGTGGCCATCTCACACTTCAAAAACTACAGGCTTTGTAGAGAAGTGGAATGCGATTCTTGCCATTAAATTCTTAAACTGACCTCATTCTTAATTCTCTTAACGCAATTAATTTGTGGTTCCCTACTTACATGGTTAATATAAATTAAAGGGAGAAAGAAAATGAGAAGAATCGTAACGGGACATAATGAGGATGGGAAATCAGTGGTTTCAATTGATAGCCCGCCATCCAGATCACTTGGTGAGGACGCCGGTGGGTTATATGAAATATGGAATACTGACGGAGAGGGTTTTGATACGAAGTCCCTAAAGGATAGGGCCGATATAGATGTTTTGTTATCACCTGCTAAGGGCGGTACAAAAATTAGGTATTTTCAAATTAATCCCATCCCAGAGGGCGTGCCTCAAGAAGTAATCGAGGCCTCAACGGCTGCTGCTTTTGAAAAAATGGGCGCTGCTCATCATCGTGTAGATACTTCTAGAAATGCAGCTATGCATGAAACTGATACTATTGATTACATTATCCTACTAAAGGGAGATGTGACGCTGATTCTTGATGAAGAGGAAATTAAAGTAAATCCTCATGATATTGTAGTCCAAAGAGGAACTAATCACGCTTGGGTTAATAACGGCACTGAACCTGCTTTACTAATAGCTGTTCTAATAGATAGTAGTTTGGTTTAGGGCGAAGAAAGGGCATCTAAGTCCAATAATGACTAAGTATTTAACAACCTTGTGCTTGATTGGCGGAGGTATTCTTCCTATTTTGGTTGATGTTAATACCTCGCATTTATTAAATCCAGATTGGGACTCTCATGCCAGGGTCCATGAAGCCTGGCGTCTCTCTACTAATTTTTTAGTTTTCTCTTTGGGTATCTTTTTACTATGGACTAAGAATAAGGAAATGCTTGGAGGTTTATTAAGCCTGTGTATCCATTTTGGTTTCGTTTTAGGAGCTGCCTTTATGCCTCTTTATGGCGGAGAGCCAGTAGGAGAGGGTATTCCTGAACCAGAAATTTTGATGCTGCCATTAAATGTATTCTTTTTTGGCTCTATGTTCCTTTTACAAAGCGCAGTCCTCATAGTCGTATTTAAAAAAAATAATCTATCCCTTTCAGGCGAATTGAGATAAAAGCAGACAAACCTTTTTGCATGAAGAAGAAATTAGCTTTGAGAAGTTTCTCTTTCTATCCATTCGTCTATTAAGTCTTCTAAAATAAATAAAGGGACAATCCCTTGATCTAAAACAATAGAATGAAATTGTTTTAGATCAAATTTATCTCCCATTTTATTTTTAGCTTTATCTCTTAACTCTAATATTTGCAACATACCCATTTTGTAACTTGTAGCCTGTGCAGGCCAAACAATGTATCTCTCTATCTCAACCCGCACTTCGGTATCTGACATTCCGGTAGTTTTCTTCATATAGTCCATAGCTCTTTCCCTTGTCCATCTCTTGAAGTGCATGCCTGTATCAACAACCAATCTATTGGCCCTGAACATTTCACTTTGCAGAACACCCAATTCGTCATACAGATCTTTTGTCATACCTACTTCAACAGCTAATTGCTCAGAGTATAGTGCCCACCCCTCAGTATAAGCTGACGTCCTATAGCCTAATTTTCTATATAAAGTTAAATCTTCATTCTCTTGATTTAGGGCAATTTGAAAATGGTGCCCAGGAACCGCTTCATGGAATGTAAGGGTTCTCATCCCAAACTTCGGAGTTTGTTTTATGTCGTATAAGTTCGCATAAAAAACACCTGGTCGTGACCCATCAAGGCTCGGCGATTGATAATAGCCCCCTGCAGCTGTTTTTTCTGAATACTCTGGGACAGCTCTGACCTCAACTGGACTCTTAGGAAATTTTTCAAAGTAAGGCCTCACATCTTCTTCGGCCTCTTTTACCATCTTGTTGTAATCTTTTATGACAATTTCTTTTCTGTCAGGAGTGTCTGCATATAGGAATTCTGGATTCTCATTCAATTCATTCATCATCTGACCAACAGGTTTGTTTACTTCATAACCTAATTCTAAAAATATTTGCTTCATTCTTTTGGCTATTCTTGCCACTTCATCAAGCCCTATTTGATGTATTTCTTCAGCTGTATAGTTAGTTGTTGTATAAGTTCTTAATCTTAATGCATAGAATGCATCACCATTTGGTAAAGACCATACACCATGATTCTTATTGGAACTTTCGTAGTTTTCTTCCATAAAGTTCAAGATCAATTGAAACCCTGGTTTCACATCAGATTCAATAACTGCACTCAGTTCAGAGATAAGTTTGGTTTCGGTGCTTTCATCAATGCCCAAAGAGCTAATTTTTTCTATAAAAATCTTCATGAGCGGATTTTCTTTATCTTTATACCCAATTAATTCGTATAGCTGCTTTATGACATGATCAACAACAAATATTGGGGCGTAAATATCTAGTTCCTTTTGCTTTTCAAGCCAAACTAGATTCGCACTTAATGATTCATCAAAAAGTTTTACTCTTTCAATATAGTCTGACGCTTCTCTTTCAGTTCTTACAGGATGAGTATCAGTCATAAATTCAACTAGGCCGAGGTGATTGCCACTGATCTGATTAAACGGATATGAGTGATATCTAAACTCTTCAAATTCTTTTATGTCGTTTTCAGTATCGAAAACAGCTATTTTATGAGTTATTTTTTGATTTTCTGTTAAGTCATTTACGTCATATCTTTTAAGCGTAGCGAGAGCCTGAAGACTATCCCGATAGTCAGATTCACTATCTTCTAGTGAATTTATTGAAAGTTTTTTGTTGTGACCTAAGACTTGGCCATAATTATCAAAGATACCTAAATAAGTCATATACTCAGGAGAATCTAGGACATTTATGATTAGTTCCTTTGCAAGGAAGTGATCCAATGAGAAAGGCTTCTTAGAGAATAAGTTCATTAGATAGAGCGAGGTAATTATTACTCCTAAAAAAATTAGGTATGTAATATATCGAAAGGTTATTTTCATAAATATCTCCTAGACTGTAGTCAGCTCATCCTTTAAAAAATAAAATTATTTTTCACCTTACTATAGATTAGAATTTAGGGATCACTAATCACTTTATTTGAATTATGGAATACTGGTATCTAATAATCGCAAGTCTTATATCTTTCGTGGGCATGCTTTTCCACGGCATTGCAGGTCATTTAAAATATATAGGCGCTATTAATGATAGTAATTTAGAGCCATTAACTAAGTCCCTTAGTCTGGTTAGTTGGCATGTTTTCACTATTTTTCTTTTTGTCGGGTCGGCGGTATTGCTTTATGTTGCCTACAACCCAGCAATAACTCTTGCCCTTTATCCAGTAATTGTTGTGAATCTTTTGGGGGCGCTACTTTTTATATTCCTTGGATTAGGGAGTCACAAGGCTTTATTAAAAATGCCAGGGGCTTATCTAATGGGGTTTACAGCACTTTTTGCATATATGGGTATGAGTTAACTTTATCAACAAGGAGAAGAACGGTTGATAATTTCTCAAAAATAAAAATGTTTCAAAATTATTCACCTACTGATACCTGCCCAGTTTGCAAAGGATCGGATACAGAGTTATTTGATCGCATCGATCGCAAAGACTACTTTAGATGTAATACCTGCAGTGTTATATTTTTAGACAGGAAAAGTTACCTGCCTTTTGAAGATGAAAAGGAAAGGTATGCTCAACATAATAATGATATTTATGATTCAGAATACAGAATGTTTTTATCAAAGTTGTATGACCCCATAGTTCAAAAGTTACCAGCAGGAGCAAATGGACTAGATTATGGATGCGGTCCAGGTCCAGCCCTAGTTCACATGTTTAGAGAGGCCGGTTTTATGATGGATTTATATGACCCTTATTTTTTCCCAGAAAAATCTCATTTAGATAAAAAATATCAATTCATTACCTGCACCGAAGCTGCTGAGCACTTTTATAATCCTTATGAAGAATTCAATACAATTGATGGCCTGCTAGAGAAAGAGGGTTGGCTTGGAGTCATGACAAATTTTTTTGATGAATCTATCAATTTTAAAGATTGGTATTACCGGAAAGATCCAACCCATGTTGTTTTTTATACAGAAGAGACTTTCGAAGTAATTGCTTCTACTAGATCCTGGCAATGTGAAATACCAAGCAAAAATATTGTGTTATTTAAAAAATAAATATGCTTGAATCTATCCATAATTTCAATATGGAGATGCTATGAAAAAAATTATTTTATTAATTGCGGCGATGATTCCGCTTTCATCAATCTACTCTATGCACCATGAGGGCATGAGTGGCGATAATCCTTTTATTTTGATTGCCAGAATTCAGGTCAAACCTGGAATGGTAGAAGACTATTTAGAGATTGCTAATGATGTAGATTTAATCACCAAACAAGAAGAGCCTGGGATGCTCATGCATAATTTTGATCAGGATCCAACAGATCCATTGAAGTTTACGTGGAGCGAAGTTTATGAAAACAGCGAGGCTCTATTAGTTCATTTTGGGGCATCTTATGCCGGAGAGTATGTGGCAAAGAGCAATGAATTGGCAGATAGTTTTGAAATAGAAATTTATGGAGATTTATCTAACGAAGCAATAGAGACTGTTAAGTCCTTTGGTCTTCCTTTTACACACTTCACGACAAGTCGGGTTGGATTTGCAAGAAACAATATCCTTAGTAATAAGCGAAGCGAGAACATCTCCAAAGCGAATCAGTTTTTAAATACTGCATTTGTTGATCCTGAAACCGCCAGATCACTTCTTCATGAAGATTTTTCTTTTCAGTTTATGGGAATTTGCACTATCTGCACCAGAGAAGATGCAGATAGCTTTTTTAATGAGTTTCTTCCTGAAGTCGGGAGACTTATACCTGATGGCATAGCCTTAGAGGTGACAGATACCATAGGAGATAGTGATAATGTTGTACTAAGGGTAGCTGGAACAGCACAAGGAATAAACGGCTCTTATAACAATAACTATGCTATGGTTTATACATTCAAAGATGGAAGGATTATTGCGCTCAATGAGTACAATAGTGATCTATTAGCGGAAACACGATTGTTTAATAGACAAGTTATACCAACAAATTAAGGGAGAAATAAATGTTTAGTCACATAATGGTAGGGGCAAATGATATAGAGGAGTCGAAGAAATTTTACGACAGCACTTTAGGAGTATTGGGAGCAGAACCGGGTGTTCTTTCAGTCAACCCAACGGGTCATAAGAGATATATGTATTTTCTAGATGGAGGTGTTTTCTTAATCTCTGAACCTATTGATGATCAAGAGGCAACAATAGGCAATGGAAGTACAATCGGGTTCTCTGTTACAAGTACAGAACTAGGTGATGAATGGCATGAAGCTGGAATTAACAGTGGCGGTACTACCTGTGAGGGTCCTCCTGGAATCAGAGAAGGCATGGGCATGAAATTATACTTAGCCTATTTGAGAGATCCTTCCGGCAATAAGCTTTGCGGGATACTTCATCTGACACCCTAACCTCTATGGAAATAGAGCTTGATAAAGCCAAGCTATATTTCGAGATTCAAGGTAATCCTGATAATCCGCCTTTAGTGCTATGGCACGGGGCGGGTTGTACCTTGAGAATGTGGGATTTGGTTGTTGAGGAATTAAAAGATTTTTATTTCACAATAGCTTTTGATGTTCGCGGCGCTGGTAAGAGCATCAACAATGATCTAAATGAAGATTCCTATTCTTTTAACAAATATTCTGAAGATCTTAATTCTATTCTTAATTATTTAAATATAGATCAGGTCCATCTTTGGAGTATGGCCTGGGGAACTAGAGCAGCTATTGCATATTCCTCATTGAACCCTACAAAAATTCTTTCTGCTGTTTTTAGTGATGCAAGTATTGAGGGGGCTGACATTGATGCTCAAAGGCTTGGTCTTAAAAATGCATTGTCTAAACAGGAAGAGTTGGGAATTCAACGATTTAAGTTACCAAAAGGTTGGAATATTCATGCCAATAAGGATAGTGCTGCACGGTCCTTATCTGCTGCAGCAAAGTTTGATTTACATGAGGCGTTTAACCAAATAAATTTTCCATTTTTGATTATGACAGGAGATCATGATCCAAACTTGTCCTCCAGCAAAGATATGGTCAGTAGTTCAAGTACCGGAGAACTAAAAGTTCTTGAAAATGTTGGTCATGGTTCCGTTCTACAAAGACCAGATTTAACAGTAGAGTGCTTTTTAGAATGGCAAAAAAAATACTAGGGGTGTAATTATTAAAGATAAAACAATTCTAATAACGGGAGCTGCAAGCGGTATAGGCAGAGCTTGGGCAGAAAATTTTCATGAGGAAGGAGCCATTGTCTTTGCTTGCGATATTCAAGTTGATAAATTATCTGAATTAAAAGATATAGGCATAAATACGCTCATTTCTGATGTTTCCGACCCACAGTCCGTTCAATCTTTTATAAACCTAGCTGTAGAAAAAACTGGCTCAGTAGATGTGTTATTTAACAATGCCGGTATGGGTTTTGGTTATAAGATGGATAGTTTTCCTGAGGGGTCTTTTGAACATCATGTAGCTGTTCATTTATTTGGAACCATCTACGGGATGCGCTATGCGCTGCCTATCATGCAAGAGCAAGGGCATGGCAGGATTATTAATACCATCTCTAGAAACGCGGAGACAAATGTTCAGCGGACTTCGGCTTATGCGGCTGCTAAAGCTGGTATATGGTCTGCATCGCGAGTTGCGGCGAACGAAAATCGTGATCAAGACATTCTTATCAATATGATTATTCCTGGCCCGACAAATACAAGTATTTGGGGCAAGGACATGCCGCATTTACAAAAACCAGAGGATACTTTTCCAACGGCTAAATTATTAGCCTCAATGGAAACAGGAGGTCCAACAGGAAAGGTTTATTGGGATGAAAAAGAATATCCCATGTTTAATGGCAAAAATGAAATATTAAATTGAATGAAACTTCATTCAAGAATAAAGCCGCAAAATTAATAAAAAAACCCCTTCTGAAAAAAAACAAAAGGGGTTTTGCTTAATTTTTAATTAACTTGAAATACTTCAAACTTTAAAGTTCCCGCAATAAGATCAACGGTTCCTTGTGCGTGATTAATAACACCATTATTAATAGTGTCGAAAGAGTACATAGTTAAAATTTTTCCATCGCGAGTCCAAGACCCTTGCAACGAGGCATATTGCAATTCACCATCTTGATTTATTGTTCTTGCTTGCCCTGTGAATTCTCCAGAATTTCTATCATCAGTGCTTACTGTGAAATTATGAGTGAGGTAAACCTTCCCATAGCCTTCTCCTACAATACCTTCAGAAGTAATCGTGCTTTGTCCATTACCAGCAGTCCAAGAAGTCATATTGAAATTAGCTGGAAAGCTTTCGCCTTGCACATCAAAAGAATAGACACCTTGAGAGATGAAAAGAAATAGAGAAGTTAATGTCCCTAAAGCGATTTTATTTTTAATTATCTTTATCATAATTTTTCCTTTTTAATTTATCAGGTCAGTTCAATCTAACCTATCTCTACTTTAATTGGTCTATTTTTATACACAACAAAAAAAATAGGCCCTTAGGCCTATTTTTTAAATACTATACTCGACTACTTTGGTTCAGCACTTGGCTGATAGTCATAATAATCTTCGGTAGGAATCATAAGATGAACATAAGGAGAGTCCTTAAACATGACGTAGGGAGCACCAGTATCAAAATCAGTAGTTTGAGTATCAATAGTTTTAGGATCTTTAGGCAAGAGCATTAAATGAGGACCTGACTCTATAAAGTGAATAGGATTTGATCCCTCTCTGTCGCCTTCAGAATAGGCTCTGAAATTATCTACTCCTGTATCTCCGTGAAGCATCCAGAGCCAGCCATCACTTTTCATCTCAGGAATTGTATTACTCATGTACGCATCTACCCAAGCCAAAGAGGCTGCATCTCCACAAGCAGGGTTTGCATCATGAGGAGTATTAAATCCCCCTTCTGGCATTGGATTAAAGGCAAGACACACCCAACTATTTGATCCTTCTCTTATCACCTTTCCATTGCCATCTTTAACTGTGGCAAAATCACCTATGAAATCAGGAGCAGCTGTTGAATATGCCCAAATTTGCCATTCAGCTGATGCATGAGATCCATCTGGCTCTCCGTTATTTTTAGAATCATCCATATTTGCTCCGCATGAAGCGAGAGAGAGCAAAGCGAGAGCTAAACTTAAATTTTTTATCATTTTTCCTCCAATGATTAATTTGATAAGGTCAGTATATCTTTTCATAAAAAAAAGGAGAACACTATGAAATTTCTAAAACTAGGATTAACAATAATCCTTTCTGTAACTTTTTCTCTAGTCGCCCTAGCTCACGACCCAAAAGGAGAATCTTTTTCTTTGTCCGGAAAAATTACTTCAATAGAGCTTAAGGAGGATGGGGGTGTTATAACAGTATCCTCAGAAGCAGGAAGATACGGTAAAGTTTTTTTAACCTACAACGTAACTCGTAATTCAGCGCTTCCAGATCAAGGTTTCTTCACTGGAAGAGGTGTAGGTTTTAATGATGGAGTAAGACAAGGCGGAAGCAGACAAGGTGTCTTTAGAAGGGAAGGCGCAGTCATGAAGTTTTGGTCACTAGATGACGTCTCTGATGGCAATATGAATTATTGTGAGACTGTCATGAACTTAGAGACTGAAACGGTGGAGATGACTTTTTACCCTTTTTAAAAATTTTGGAGTCTATTAAAAACCCTCTCCTAGGAGGGTTTTTTTTCTGCATAACTGACTAATTGTTTAAACTAAATCCTTTAAGGAGAATTTATGGAAGCTAATGATTTACTAGAGTTAACGACTCTTTTAAAAGTTATTTTATGGATCGAGTTAATTGTCTATCTCGGCATAGGTATATTTGAAATTCTAGATTCCTTTTCTAAAGAAAAGCCCTGGAATTTGAGAAATGGAAAAATAAATAGCTATCTCGCTATGCGAGAAGTGACTAGTTATAAAATGCATGCATCAGTATGTTTTTTGCTAGGATTCGTAGCACTAAATGCTCTAATGGAAGGAGCCGTAACGCGATTTGAGTTAGAACTTATCTTTATAAGCTTGGCTCTTATCATGATGCTTTTGTGGATGATTATCCTTCCAGGAAGACTAGGCTTCATAGTACTTTTTTCTAAACCTGAGACAACATTACAGATAATCATGTTTGTATTTTTTGCAGATTTGATAAGGCCTTGGGTGCTTTATCTCTGTGTATTCCTGAACCTTTGGGGACTCCTCGTTTACTTTTTACATACTCGAAAGGAATCAATTTCTCCTTATGAGTATAAGACTATTAGAAATGATGCTTTAGAAGCAGGATTAGAAGAAAGCAAGGTAGAGACCATGGATAAAGCGGCCGGATTTATAAAATAGTCTTGCGCACCATAAAATTATATTTGCCAATTGGGTTTTTACTTTTAATAGGCTCAATTCTTAGATTTTATAATTTAGGTCAAATTCCTTGGCCGGTTTTTGACGAGGTCTTTTATCCTGTTTTCGCTTTAAATTATCTGGAAGGTAAAAATTTTTTCTCAGTACATCCTCCGCTTGGATCTTATTTGTTAAGTTTGGGCATTTATTTATATCACTTACTTCCCTGGACAGAGGTCATTAGTTTTGGGACTACTGATATTGAGGATATTAACCCATTGGCTTTTAGGTGGGTCAGTGCGTTGTCTGGCGTAATGCTTATATATGTCGGTTATAAACTTGCTTTAGAGATCTTCAATCAAAGAGGGTTTGCCTTGCTGGTAGCATTGTTCTTAACACTAGATGGCTCCCTTTTGGTTGATTCTAGGTTGGGATTAATAAATATATTTTTTAGCCTCTTTGGTTTGATGGCCATGTTATTTTTTATTAAAGGGATTAAGGGTAATAGCTTGAGTTATTTTGCTCTAGCAGGTTTTTTACTAGGGGCCGCGGTGTCTGTTAAATGGAATGGACTTGGGTTTTGGTTATCGGGTCTTTTACTGACATTACAATTTTTTATATTACATAAATACATTACTCACCATCAGGACATGAAAGAAGTAATTACAATATTTCACTTCAAGGCATTAGGTTTAGTTTTTCTCCTTCCTTTCATAGTGTATTTAGCCTTCTGGCTTCCCGATTTATTACACAACAATAGCAATCTAATAGATCAACATTCTCAAATGATTTCATATCATTTCGAGAATACCGATCAAAAGTTTCACCCCTACAGTTCCCCGTGGTATACCTGGCCTATGATGATAAGACCCATAGCTTATTTTTTTGAATCAGGCGCTCAGTCAGGATCTGTGATTGTTGATGTTGAGGTCTTTAAGGCTATACATCTTTTCCCGAATCCAGCCCTGAATTTCTTTTCATTGATAGCTGTTGTGATCCTTTCATTAAAGTGGATCGGCTACCTTTCAGAATCTTTGGGTAATAGAACAATTCGAGAGGAGCTATATTTATCAAGCTTTATTCTGTTTGGCTTTTACGCAAATTTTCTACCTTGGGCCCTCGCTTCAAGATCAACTTTTATCTATCATTACCAGCCCGCAGCAATCTTTTCATTTTTTGCCTTGGCTTATTTTATATATCGTTTAATTCAAAGAAATACCTTTGAAACCAAGCTCCTATATAGTTTTGCCCTTGTCCTTATTTTGCTCTCAAGCATTTATTGGCTTCCCATACAACTGGGATTGGAAATTTCAGATGAAAGTTTTTATTCAAAAATGTGGTTTGATTCATGGATCTAAATTCTGAAGACACGCTAAGCAATATTTGTTTTGTACTGCCAACTTATAACGAAGCAGGCAATATAAAAAATATTATTGATCAGATTTTGCATCAACATTCTGATCAACCTGAATCTAACTTTTCTATTTTAGTAGTAGATGATAATTCATCAGATCAAACACAAGAGATTGTTAAAGACATTATTAAGACCAAAGATTCTGTTAATTTAATCACTGGCAACAAAAGAGGTCTTGGTGATGCATACAAAAGAGGGTTTAAGTATGCCTTAGATCATTTAAATGCAGATGTTATTTTCCAAATGGATTCAGATGGCCAACATGATGCTTCTTTGATCCCTATTTTTTTGGAAGAAATTAACAAGGGAAGAGATGTTGTTATTGGTTCAAGATTTGTAGAAGGAGGCTCCACGCCAGATTTTTCTGCAAGAAGATTACTAATAAGCAAGATAGGTAATTTTTTAGTTAGATATGTGGGTGGAGTATCTGACCTCCAGGACTGCACATCAGGTTATCGAGCTATAAGAGCATCTTTACTAGAAGGCTGTAACTTAAATTTTTTATCTACTAGAGGTTATTCTTTTCAATCCTCGTTAATATGTGATCTTGCCTGGAGAGGGGCAAATATTTCAGAAATACCCATTATATTTAACTCAAGAAAAGATGGGGACTCTAAGCTATCTTTGCATGATCAGATTGAATTTCTTTTGAATATTCCAAGACTTGGCTTTAGAAATATGGAAGATTTTATTAAATATTCTTTAGTAGGACTGTCTGGCGTGGTGATAAATCTTGGCTTGTATGCATTATTGACAAGATACTTTGAATTGTCACAGCTGATAGCTCCAATCATATCTATTGAGTCGGCATTGATATCTAATTTTATTCTTAATAATTACTGGACCTTCGGTCGGCGGTTTTCTGTGAATAGGATTAGAGTGAAATTTATAAAGTTTCATCTGGTTAGTGGACTGGCTGCGATAATTAATTATCTAATTTTTTTAATCCTTTTATTATCCTTCGGGATGTATGATATTTATGCAAACTTAATAGGTATTGCGATTGCAGCTGTCTTTAACTATCTCATAAATTCAAACTGGACATGGAAGGACATAAGATGATTTATAAAAAATTAATTTTAGTTACCGGGATACTTATTTTATTTTCTTGTGGCGAAGATATGCCGCCTTCTTTAGAAAATTTTAATCTTAATCAGGATGTATTTGAATCGGGTAAGTCCTTAACATCCTTGCCTTATGGTTTGCATGACTTGGAAAGTAGCACTTTTACTGAAGAGACTCTTTTGATAGGCGTTCATGGCAGTAATAGCCGAGGTTATGAATGGGTATACCCATTGCAGAAACTTAATCATTCAACCAACTTAGTGTCTTTTTTTCGCTGGGATGACGATTCTTGCCCGAGCCCTAGCGTCAATAATTTACTCCTCTCTATCAAGGCCAAACTAGATCAAAACTCCAACTTAAATAAAGTTGTATTACTGGGTCATAGCTATGGAGGACTGTTGGTAACTACATTCTCTGAGGTATGGGATATAGATGTGCCATTACAAATTCATTCTATTGCTGGTCCACTGAAAGGTATGGATGGGCTATCTTCACTCTGCGATTATCAAATGCCTAATGCCTTAAGAGCTGGAACTAACTTGCATCAATGGAGAACCATCCAAGAGCTAGATGGAGCCTTTAAGGATTTGAGCTATGATCCACAAGTCGTTGAGATAAACGGTAGTACTGTGACTAGACTTCCTGAGACATACAAAGGCAATAAGCTCGGGCATAATTGGTCTATCAGTTGGGTGGCCGATGAACTCAATAAGAACTCACTCAATTAATAAGAGAGGTGCGCCATGAAGGCAATTTCAAAAATTATTATTATAAGCGTCTTGGCTTTGATGACTTTAATTCTAATCAATGCCTTTTTGCATACACCTTCAACCGATAAGAATCCCACACCCATCA
>CAJWIK010000026.1 GCA_913042105.1 uncultured Gammaproteobacteria bacterium | reverse complement strand
GACTTAGAAGAAGTAAGGACATTGGTTGAATCAGATGAGTCTATTAGAGGCATTTGGTGTGTGCCAAAATATTCTAACCCTACAGGCGAAGTATATAGCTTAGAAGTTATTGAAGGATTGTTAGACATATTTAGTGGATCAAAAAATAAAGGGACTATTTTTTGGGATAATGCCTACGCAGTGCACGATCTATCTGATCAAATCCTACAGCCTGATATATTCAGCCTAGCTAAAGATAAAGATTGTGAGGATTCTGTCATCCAATTTGGATCGACTTCAAAGATAACTTTTGCTGGTGCCGGAATAGGCTTTATTGCAATGTCAAAATTAAACCAAGAATTATTTCTTCCTTTCTATTCATCTCTAATGATTGGTCCAGATAAATTGAATCAAGCAAAGCATATCCGATTCTTTCAAGATAATAGTCTAAGAGAACACATGAAAAAACATGCCGAAATTTTAAAACCTAAGTTTGATCTTGTAGACCAAAAGCTCCAGTTACAGGACTTTGGAACTTGGACCAAACCGGCTGGAGGTTATTTTGTTCTCTATGAGGCAAAGCCTGGCAATGCTAAGAAAGTTATATCACTAGCATCTGAATTAGGACTTAAATTAACTCCCGCGGGAGCAACCCATCCTTATGGCATTGATGCAGACGATTCTTATATACGGATAGCACCAACTGCTTGTACGTTAGAAGAGCTCGATATGGCAATGGATGTATTTTTGTGCTGCATTGGTGTAGCCCAAGAACAATCGAATTTATAGACTCAATTCTTACTGTTTTCCAGTATTTCGTAGGATGCTCCATCGAACCCACCAAAGAAAACTGGTACGTCAGGGTGTTCAACCGGAATCTTACTGTCATCAACAAGTAAATTTTGTTGAGAAACGTAAGCCGAATAAAAGACTTGGTCATTTTCGGCAAATACATGATAGAAAGGCTGGTCTTTTTTTGGGCGGATAGCTGCTGGAATAGATTGATACCACTCTTCGGTGTTATTAAACTCTGGATCCACGTCGTAAATGACACCTCTGAAATCTAGGTATTTATGCTTCACAACTTGGCCTAAGGCGTATTCAGTATTTATTATTTCTTTCATTCAATTAGATCGTTTAGATTCGTGTCTGGGTTAGATATTTCATCAGCTTTTATTGTAACTTTATTTGCCACAAGCTTCTTACAAATTAAGAACTCTTTTGAATTATTAACGGCATCAACAGCTATCAACTTTTCATCTTTCGTATAGAGCAACATGAATTTAGCATCGCTCATGTCTCCTCTCATTATAACTTTATCATGCTCTCCAGAGAGACCAACTATCTGGAGTTTATGGTCATATTGATCGGACCAAAACCATGGTATTTGGTTATATTCTATAGATTTATTGATAATTGATGACGCTACAGTTTTTGATTGTTCCATTGCGTTATGCACTGATTCTAATCTGATTTTCTTATTAAGAAGTTTATTGGGATGATTGGTACAATCTCCGCATGCATATATGTTTGCATGATCAGTTTTACCAAATTCATTAACTACAATTCCATTATCGCAGCTTAACCCCGCATTTTCTGCTAACTCCACATTTGGCATAATACCTGCTCCTATTATCACCATATCGGCTTTAACTTCAGTTCCATCAGAACAGATAACTTTTTCAGGATTACTTGCTCCAACGATCTCTTTTAGACTGGTATTAAACTTAAATGTCACCCCATTCTTTTGATGTAATTTTAAGTAGTAATCTGAGATTTGTGGATCAACTGTTCTATTCATTACTCTGTCAGCCATTTCAATAACAGTGACAGATTTATTCTGCTTTGCAGCTATTGCGGCAACTTCAAGGCCAATATATCCGGCTCCGACAACAACAATATTTTGTCTAGTTTGTAGGTCTTTTTTTATGGATAGGGCGTCATCTAGTCCTCGGAGATAGTGAATAGAATTTAAATCCTTTCCAGGAAAATCTAATTTTCTAACACTACTTCCGGTAGCGAAGACTAATTTATCGAAAGATAGTTTTGTATTATCTGATAAATGAATGTTGTTATTTTCAATATCGATTTCTTCAGCCTTAGTGCCCAATTTGAGTTGTACTTTATTTTCGACAAAAAATTCTAGTTTTTTAAAATACAGTCTCTCGTTACTGACCGTATCCTCAAGAAAGCCCTTCGAAAGAGGAGGTCTTTGATAGGGCAGATGTTCCTCTTCCCCTACTAGAGTAATTAAACCGGGATAGTCTTCTTTTCTTAAAGAAGTAATGCATTGGATAGCAGATTGTCCGGCCCCAACTATAACTAAATGTTCCATGCTTAAAAAAGTGCTCGATTATTTTTTTGAAAGTATCTAAAGTCTACATCTAATTTAAAAATAAGGGAGAAAAAAATGATAGGAATCGTTGCTACTTTAAAGATCAAAGAAGGATCAGGTGCAGATTTTGAAGCTGTTGCTAGTCAGTTAGTTGAGAAAGTTAACGCTAATGAAGATGGTGTTGTTTATTATGATTTATATAAAGAAGATGAAACAACTTACGTCTTCTTAGAAAGATATAAAGATCAAGAGGCTCAAGAGGCTCATGGTAAAACTGATTATTTCAGGGAACTAGGGGCTCAAATGGGTGGCTTTATGGCTGGTGCGCCAGAAATTAAAGTCCTAGAGTCAGTTTAATCATATTAAATGAGGTTTGGAGAGATACTCTCTGGACCTCATTTCTTCTAGTCTACTAATCGTTCTCTTGAATGGCTCAATAAGTCTTTCACCAGCATAAAGGCCATCTAGATCAGATTCCAGAGCGAGTATCAGGTTTACATTTCTTTCGTAGCATTCGTCTATTAAGGCAATAAATCTTCTAGCAGAATCATCATTTTCCCCTCCCAGAATGGGAATATGGGACACAAAAAGAGTATGGAATTCACTGCATATCTCAATGTAATCTTTGGCACTCCTTGGACCCTCACACAGCTCTTGAAAAGATAACCAAACAGAACCTTTTGATAGTTTGATAGTTTTTATCTTTCTTCCCAATATTTGAATATTCCTGTCTTCTTGATATTCATTGTTTGTTAGTTCAGAAAAATTTGAATCAAGCTCCTCTATACCCCCATCTTTTTTACCAATGAGAAATATTTCTAATTGTTCAAGTGTGCGTAATCGATAATCTTGTGCAGAATTTAGTTCATATATTTCACAATTTTCTTTAATAGACTCGATGGCCGATAGGAACCTACTTCTATGAAGTCCATCTTTATACAGATTATCTGGATGAGTATTTGAAGTCGTTATTAAGGTTACTTTATTTTCAAATAGTTCATTAATAAACCTCCCAAGGAGCATGGCGTCTCCAATATCTTCGACATAGAATTCATCAAAACACAGCACTTCAGTCTCTTTAGAAATATTTTTAGCTGCTATCTTTAGGGGATCTTTTTGTCCAGAGATATTATCAAGTTCGTCATGAAGATTTTTCATAAATCTATGAAAATGCACCCTCTTTTTTTTCTCTACATCAAGAGTTTCAAAGAAAATATCCATCATTTGAGTTTTCCCTCTCCCGACTTCACCTCTTATGTAGAGACCATTAATTTTTTTATTACCAAACCAGGATTTAGACCGTTTTGTTAAGGCATGCCCTAACTCATCGAATTTATTTAAGAGAATGCTCTGCTCTTTATCGAAGCTTAACTGTCCATCCTCTATTAAGTTGGAGTAGAGATCCGAGGGTTTCAATGCTTAAGCGAAGTCTGGATTGTGAGTGAAGCTATGGATAGTCTCATCAACGGGAGACCATTGACTGGCTGTAGAACTCCAGAAGTTTGAATCGGCATTAATCCATGAAGAATCATCTATGCTTCCAACTTTTATGAATTTTACATCTGAGTTTTCTTGTACAAAGGAAATCAATGGTGAACCACACTCAGCACAGAAACCTCTTGAGATATGAGATCCTCCTGATCCAGTTACAGTAAAAAACTTTAATTCTCCTTCGACATTTAATGAACTATCGGGAACTAAGAGTATGGTGGCCTTTCCGCTACCAGTACTTTTTTGACAATCCTTACAATGGCAGTGATGCGCTGATAAGGCTTCTGATTTATTGAATTGATAATTAACTTTTCCACATAAGCAGCCACCGCTTTGTTGATCTTCGCTCATATTTATTCCTTGATTCTTATTTACTTGGTTTTTTTAATATTAAAGAGGGTGTTTTATTTATATAGTCGTTGTATTCAGGGTCTGATCCCCATTTCTTCTTACCTCTATTTTCTAGCATAGGTATTCCACTTATTCTTGTGAGTAATATATATACAAAAATTGGAGATATTAACGTGACTAGCTGCCAGCCATTTAAGACAGGTAGGGCTATTAGAGTTAAACCTAACCAGAGCGTGATTTCCCCAAAATAGTTAGGATGTCTAGACCATGCCCAGAGACCGCTAGTAATAAATTCTTTATCTTTATTTTGCTGCTTTTTGAAGTTTCTTTTTTGTCTATCAGCTATGACTTCAATAGAGAAACCAAATATCCATAGAGCTAACCCTAAATAGGCTAAACCACCTAGAGGAACATTTACATTCGAAGTTATGGCAGCTAAGCCAGCAGCCATGGTTAAAAACACCCAAAGACCACCTATTGTCCATGTCATGATGTACCAGTGGAATTGTGTTTTCATAACAGTAAATCTATTATCTTTTCCATCTTGCTTGACCCTCATAAAGAGAAATGACCCAAGTCTAAGAGCCCAGATAACTATCAATGCACCGATCAATAGATCTCTAGGATCCATGGATGGATTGAGATAAAACCCTAGACCTATCGCCGCAAGGTAAGAAATTGAACCGGTAAGATCAAAATAATGCTCAGTTTGAAAGATGTATGAGGGTATGAAAATTATCCAATGCAGTAAATAACTGACAGATGCACACAGGGCAAATAATGCTATTCCATTATAAATTTCAGATCCTTGACTTCCTGCATAGGCAATAATTACTCCTAAAAGGATTGAGATAATCGTGGCTGGTATGGTTACAGTTCTTTTCATAGTTATTTAAATTTATTAATAGTCCATTAGAAGAGACAATAACTTACTTTTCAAGTCATTTAGATCAAGAATTCTTTGAAACCTTTTCTACTAAAGTAAGTCCTATACCGACACAAGGCCCAATACCAAAAACAAATAGAATTGTCCCCACCCCAACAACTCCTCCAAGAAGCCATCCTGAAATAACCGCTGAGAGTTCGATAATCGTCCTAATTGCTGGTAGTGAAGTGTTTGTTTGTTTTTGCAGGCCTATCATGAGGCCATCTCTTGGTCCTGGACCTAAATTACTACATAGATATATTCCGCTGCCAAGGCCTACTACCAGAATACCAAAACAGGCTTGAATTATCTTAAAGGTAATGTCATCTGGTTGGGGCAAATATGGAAGCGTTAAATCTATAGCTGAAGCGATAATTATTGCATTTAGTATTGTTCCGATACCAGGAACCTGTTTTAAAGGTATCCAAAAAATAAGAATGGCAATGCTAATAAAAAAAGTGGCCATACCAATAGACAGATCAGATCGAGTTGAGATGCCTTGAGCTAATACTGTCCAAGGGCTTACCCCCGAGCCGCTTCCTATGATTATTGCTTCACCCAAACCGAACAAAAAAAGTCCAATTATCAACATGATCATAGTTTTAAGCCTAGGTTTAGTATTCAGTGGAAACTCTGAACTCCAGCTTAGAGAAGGAACCGCTTTGATAGAGAAAATTCTACTTAGAAACCTCATGACGCTTATAAATTATGGTTTAAATTGGGATAAATGTAGTTTACTCTGATGACGATTAACAAAGGAAATTTATTATGATTACATTAATTCTTCTGGCTTTAGTATTAACCTTGATTCAACTTATGACTCCAGCATTTCTTAACAGTAAAAATTTAGAGTTTCTTATTTCAAATAGAGAAGGTTCTGTTGAAGAAGCACCTATTGTTGGTCGAACTAGAAGAGCTGGATCGAATATACTAGAAACCCTCCCTGCATTTTTAGCTTTAGCTATACTCTCAATGATGCTTGAAGTAGAAAATTATAATCTAGCAATGTTCTGGATTGGCTCTAGAGTAATTTATTACTTCTCCTACATGTTTGGTGTCTTATATTTAAGAACAATAATTTGGTTTGTATCAATAGTTTGTTTGGCAATGATGGGTATTGCACTTATCTGAAGTTAAGTGAGTTATTTCTTTTCAGAAATAGAGCAACAACAATATCTTGATGATGGGTTTGTTTTTAGAGAAAGTCAGTTTTCTCAAGAAGAAATTATTTC
The DNA here is from genome assembly GCA_913042105.1 of uncultured Gammaproteobacteria bacterium. Lineage (GTDB taxonomy): Bacteria > Pseudomonadota > Gammaproteobacteria > Magnimaribacterales > Magnimaribacteraceae > Magnimaribacter. Next base: position 7,091 of record CAJWIK010000026.1, on the reverse strand, counting down.
ATTTAGAAAAATTTTTGAGGCTACGGTTGAGAAAGCACACTCAATATCGGATACAGGAAAAGAGTATTTTTTAGATAAGAAAAGATTCGTTGATATTGATTATTTAACACTTCAGTATGAGCCTGAGCCTCATGATAAGTACTTGAAGGTCATAGAGCCAGCCCACTACCTTCATGATGGGTTAGATGACATCACTTCAGATAGCAGAATAACTGATCCAATTAAATCTATCCTTTCCACGAATGAAATCAGCCTTTGGACAGACAAATTAAATCTTAAAAGGCCTAAAGTTGGATCGGGATTTGGTTGGCATCAAGATTCTCCATACTGGGTTCATGATAGCGAGGATGTTGAGTCTCTTCCTAATGTTTATATCTGTCTTGATAACGCTGACCAATCTAATGGATGCTTCAGTGTTATCAAAGGAAGTCATAAGCTTGGGTGCTTGCCTGGAACATTTGATAATTCTCAATTAGGGGGTTTTTATACAGATAAGGATTACTTCAATATTGCAGATGCAGTGGATCTTGTGGCAAGTGAAGGGTCACTCATATTCTTTAATCAACATATTGTTCACGGCTCAACACCAAATAATTCCGATCAAGAGAGAAGGGCATACATAGTTACCTATCAGCCTAAAGATAGGGCAATGTTAAAATCAAGAAAAGTAAAAAATATAAAGATAGTCTAGGAAGCTTTTCTCCAAGCACCTCTTTTTATCGAAATAAAGATGGTGACTCCAAAAATCATCATGGCTATAGAAGAAGAAAGGAATATTGACTCTATTCCAAGCCCTAGCCAGTAAACAGATACGCTGCCACCAATACTGGCAATTAAGAATCTTGCTACTGTAGCAATAGTTGGCCACTTCATGGCATTAGCTCCTTGCGATGCAAAATACAGAGAAAGCCCCACACCTTGAAAGATATAAAAGGGACCAACAAGCTGGATATATGTTTTTGTTACTTCAAAAGCTTTTGGGTCATTAGTAAAATATTGAATCCAAAGATCAGGAAATAGAGCCAAAGTGAGTCCTATAAAGATAGAAACTATTCCCGCAGTAGAGCCCCCATAGATTCCGACGGTTTCAGCTCTTTCAATATTGTTTGCTCCAATATTTGCTCCGACAATAGATGTCATGGCTGTGCCGATACCAAAAATTAATGGGATCATTAAAAACTCTACTCTAGATCCAATCCCATAGCCTGCTAGCGCTTCTGTGCCAAATGTTCCTACTAATCCAGTAAGAACTAATATCGTTCCCACTGTAAGCAGTGGTGAGGCTGATGCAGGTATTGCTACCTCAAATATGTTGGAGAAAAGCTTTTTACTCAGTATAAATTGGCTTCTTTTTAACCTAGCCGGAACAGATTTGCCAAAAAGCTTAATGAGGATTATCGATACCATCAATGAGCTACTTATTAAGGTTGCAATGGCAGCTCCAGATACGCCAAACTTTGGAAATCCATACCAACCTAGAATAAATCCTCCTGAAAGTATGACTTGCAGAAAAGAAGCCACAATCATTAGGGTTGCCGGGAAGCGCATATTTCCCATTCCTCTAAGTGCGGCACTGAGGCTTCCAGAAAGCCATAAAAGCAAACCTCCAAAAAAGAGAATAGAACAATACGCATAAGATTGTTGAAGGATGTCATCTCTGCCGCCCAAAAGGTACAAGAGCTTGTGTCCAAAAAGTAAGAATAAGATTAGAAAGGTTAGAGCACCACAGACAGAAATGACTATGGAATGCCAAATTAGCTTTTCAGCCTTATCGATATCATTAGCACCCATACTTCTTGCTATTGCTGAACTTATTGCGCCACCAAGCGCACCTCCAGACATAGTTTGAGTGAGCATTAATAGTGGAAATGCTAGTGCCACAGCAGCTAGAGAGTTTGTTCCTAATTTGCTTATAAACCAGACTTCTGTAAGCACTACGATAGCCTGAATAAAAAATGCAATAGTATTTGGTGCTGACATCCTTATCAACAAAGGCATGACAGGGTGCGTAAGAAACTCTTGAGTTCTGTTGTCCACTAATCCTTTAGTTTATTTTCTTGTAGATTCTCTGACCAATTCCTCTGGTGTCACCAGCGTTTCATACTTATCTTTTGACTCACCAAATATTTTTTCTGGTGAGACTGATTCTAGTCTTCCTTCTTTATCTTCTGGATCAGAGAAGAAGCCAAGGACATAACCTCCTTTGGAATAACCAATTAAGGAGCGGAGTTCTGGACTAAAGTCTTTAGCAATTTCTGGTGGGCACGATAAATATTGATTTTCTTCCTGTCTTAACCAGCCTGGTGCATAGTGAAGGAAGACACCCAGCCTAGGACTATCAGTATTATTTGTTCCGCCGCCATGTAAAACAGACCCTGTATAGATAAAAACTGATCCAGCTTTCATTTCTGCATAAGCAATTTCTTCTGGAAGGGGCTCTCTATTTTTATCCCATCTATGTGAACCAGGTACAGCCTGAGTTGCACCATTTTCTTGAGTAAAGTCAGTAATTGCCCAAACAGTGCTCAGCTGTGTTTCTATTCTTCTTGGTATAAAACCACCCCAAACACCTCTATCTCTGTGGAGGATTTGGCTAGTTTCACTAGGGCCTATTTGTATGGCCGAAGTGAAATGTAACTGATAATTCTCACAATGAGGACCTAAGAAGCCATCAGCCATTTTATTAATTAATGGATTGAGCGCTAAGTCCTGACAAGTCTTAGACCTTGCCATTAGGGCCCCAACTCTTTTGGTTTCAAACCCAGTAAATTCATCTTGCCCGTTCCTAGTAACCGTTAAATAAGGCTTAAGGTCTTCTTTAATTAAGTTAATGCTTTCTGAAGTAATAAAGTCATCAATGATCAGACCCGCATCTTCTTCTAGAATACTTAAGATTTCTTCAACTGGAGTATCAGCTGGTACGTGTTTAATTTTCCCCACAAAATTAGTTTAAACTAAATATTAGGAATATGTAATTTTAGGAATAGACAGAAAATTATTTATAAAATTCCTTTATTTCTTGATCAATGAATTCGGCATCATCAGATGAGAACCCTGCGCCTGCTATGTGACCCCAGAGGGACGGAATTATTCTAAGTTTTACACCTGGTATCTTTTCAGCTTCTTGTGTTAAAGCTTCAATATGGAAATACATATCAGTTTCACTCGGCATATAAAGCACTTCCGCTTTTATAGATTTGAGAGCTTTTGAGTAGTCTCCATTAAATCCAGGTGTATTGCCTACATTATTATTTTGCCAAGTTCTTGCAAGAGCTATTAGGTTATTTGCATCCCAAGTTAGTACGAATTCCTCAAACCAGTTTATGACATCACTGGGGCTGTTCAATTCCATCTCTTTATAAAGACCTTGTCTGTACCACTCCTGTGACCACCCCCAACTCGCCCAATGAGCTCCTCCTGCTCTCAGGCCTATTTCTGGAGGAGAATTATAATTACCTTCATTGAAAGAATTATCTGCTTGTATTGCTGCAATAAAACCTTCTAATCTTACTTGCCCATGGGGATATTCAACTGCAGAACCAGCAATTCCAACTATCTTCTCTACGAAATTTGGATAACTGACACCCCATTGAAATGCTTGTTGAGCTCCCATAGAAAATCCTACAACTCCATATATTCTTTTAACGCCAAAAACTTCAGTGACCAATTTATAACCAGCCTTTACATTGTCTCTAATAGAGATCAGAGGGAAATTAGGCCCACTAAAAGGCTCAGTGGTGTTGCTAGGAGAGCTTGATAGTCCATTTTGGAACATATCTGTGGCTACAATAAAATATTTATTTGGATCTAATGCTTTTCCGCTTTCAATGAGAAAATCAAACCCATGATGATCTCCAAGATAGGCAGATGGGACGACGATAAGATTATTTTTTGCTTCATTTAATTCTCCATGAGTTACATACGAAAGTTTGGCATTCGGTAATATAGTTCCACTCTCCAGAGAAAAGTCACCCAAGTTGAATATTTGGTGTTGACCTTCAGAATAAGAAAATTGGGCAAAGGTTAAGAGTATTAATAGTTTATATTTTTTAAATTTTGTCATGTTTAGTTAAATATTGAATAAGGCTAGTTTAATTAGAATGCTTAGAGAATTTATTTGTAGCTTCTATTAATAAGTGAGTGATCTCTTCTTCAAATGCAGAGTGACCAGAAAAAGGTGCAATTTTTAGTTCTGTTTCTGGCCATCTAGAATGTAATTCGTAGGCCGTTGTGGAAGGGCACACAACATCATATCTCCCCTGAACAATTACAGTTGGAATATGCCTAATAAGATCAATATTATCTAAAAGCTGACTTTCATTATCCAAAAATCCATTATTTACAAAATAATGATTCTCAATAAGGGCAAAAGCGAGAGCAAATTCACTATTAATTGAATCTTTTACTGCCTCGGGATTATGATTTATGAAGCTTGTAGAGGCCTCCCATTTAGACCAAGCTTTAGCAGCTGAAAGTTTCTTTTCTTCATCATCGCCATTAAAAATATTTCTGTAAGCCTCTATAAGATCTCCTCTTTTCTCTTCAGGAATTTCTTCAAGGAACCCTTGCCAAGCCTCTGGATATATTTCACTGGCTCCATATTGATAAAACCATTTAAGCTCTTTTTGTCTCAGCATGAAGATGCCTCTAAGGACAAGTTCGGTAACTCTTTCCGGATGACTCTGGGCATAAGCTAAAGCAAGCGTGCTTCCCCAAGAACCTCCAAATACAAGCCATTCATCAATCCTTAGTTTCTTACGGATTGATTCAATATCTTCTACTAGATGCCAAGTGGTATTATCCTCTAAACAGGCATGAGGTTTGCTCTTGCCACACCCCCTTTGATCAAAAAGTACTATCCTATATTTCTTTGGATCAAAGAATCTTCTAGAAAATCTTCCTGCTCCTCCACCAGGACCACCATGAAGGAATATTGCTGGTTTTCCATCTGGATTACCGCATTGTTCGTAATATATTTCATGGACTCCTTGGGTTATAAACCCTGAATCAAAAGGCTCTATGGAAGGGAATAGCTTATTTTTTTTATTGAAGAACTTCATTCGTTTTCTTTAAAGAATTGAATCATATCTTTCATAACAAAAGGCAAGACCTCGGGAGGTAGATTATGTCCCATGTCACTATAAACTTTGTATTGAGAGCCATCTATTAGTTTGGCAGTATGCTCTCCATGATCTTCAGGCAAAAGGGTATCATTCTCTCCGTGTTGAACTAATGTGGGAACAGAGATTTCTCTTATAATATTTGATCTGTCACCAGCTTTGAATATAGCAGTTAACTGTCGTGGCATAGCTTCTGGAAAGAAACCATATGCTTCTGCTCCTGCAACATCTATATCTTCAATATTACTGAAATTTTCTTCATCTCCATCAGACATTTGAGAAAGATGAGGTGCTCCAGTTGAAGACATTATTGATACTAGGCTCCTAGTTTTTTCAGGATACTTGGCAGCTGTCATCTGGGCAATCATCCCACCCATAGAGGCACCTACAATATGCGCTCTTTCTATCTCTAGGTGATTGAGTAAGGCAACTCCATCATTTGTCATATCTAAAAGTGTATAGGGTGCACTGAAATTAAAGCCGATACTGGCTAAAAAGAATTTCCAATATAGATTGGGCTTGCCTAATCTATCTAATTTTTCTGATTCACCAGTGTCGCGGTTATCAAAAAGAACCACTCTGTAACCAGAATTGACCAAGCTATTCACTATCTCTTCTCCCCAAACTTTATGAGATGCCATGAGTCCCATGATCATTAGAACTGCAGGATCTTCTTCATTACCAGCGGTAGTGTAGGCGATGGAAATTCCATTAAGATCAACAACTGTTGTTTTCTGATCAATGCTGTAATTAGAAGAAGCATTTAGTGAGATTAGTGCTAAAAAGATTACAAGAATTAATTTATTCATAATTATATCGCCTATTATTTACTTCAATTAACAAGATTCCTTAGAGATAAAATTCTTCATTACTTCAAAAGCATTTGGATCATCTCTATGAACTCCATGACCACAATTAGTGAAAACTTCTAGCTGCTTTAGCGAACTAGGAATGTGATCTGCCATTTCTTTTACTCCCGCTAAAGGAGTGACAGGATCTATATCTCCTGCAGTAATAAGAGTAGGGCATGAGATAGTTTCTAGACCTTCTCTAAAATCAAAAGTCCAATTTTCACCTCCTGGTTTCGAAAAATGTTCTATAACTTCAGGTGTCCATATAGCTCTTTGGCTTTCCTCGGGATTTCTTTCAGTGCGGGTATATAACGGTAAGCAATCACGCATATAGTTGGCGGTATTCTCCTCGTTGGGTCCGCCCCAAAATTCTTCAGCGGTTTTTCTTGCTTGATCCCCACCAAATTGTTGAAAAGCTTCAAATACTCTTTCTGGCATCATACGAGCAACAGTACTCGCTAGTATTAGTTTATTGAGCCTATCTGGGTGACGAATGGCATAGTTTTGAGCAACAAATCCTCCAAAGGACAATCCCAAAACTATAGGTTTTTCAATGCCTAGTATTTCAATCAGGCCTCTGAGATCATCTGCCCATTGATCAAGATTCCAATTTTCTATCTTGTCTCTATCACTGCGACCTTGACCGCGATGATCGTAGTAAACCAGCTGAGCAACTTCAGCTAGTGGATCAAAGTCAGGTTTCATAGTCGTATGATCCATTCCCGGTCCACCATGTAAAACAAATACTGTAGGACGTTCAATCATTTCAGGACCCTCAGCTACAAGCCCTGAGCCAACAATATCTACATACAATCGACTATTATTTACTTCAATTAACATGATCTTTTTACCTCAAAGTTTTTCTTTCATGTTTGCCACTCAACACTAGCAAGGCCAGCAAGACAGTAGCTAAAATTTTCAAATACGCTCCTGGTGTAGTGTCTTTTGTTCATATTTGAATACCCATTCAAAGTTATACTTTCATATTAGTGAAGGCTGTACAACCCTGCTATGTTTCTTCATAGTTAACAAACTGGCCTAAATGACATATGGCAAAACATTATCAATTACAATTTAACTTCTATTGATTGATGCCTGTTTAAATGGAAAGCCAGCAAAG
>CAJWIK010000025.1 GCA_913042105.1 uncultured Gammaproteobacteria bacterium | reverse complement strand
AATAGGTCACGTTACTGCAAGGCATAGCGTTAGGCAGTATTCCCAATCTCAACTTATGGGAGTCTTATCAACAGCGATAGAGATCAACTCAGGAAGAACTGCAGGAAACATAGCTAATCTTGCTTCTGGAGCGCTGCTGTCAGGTTATGGCAGAGATATGGAGCTTGAGGCTGATGACCTAGGTGCACAATATATTTATCAAGAAGGATATTCGGCTCAAGGTATGTATGAAGTATTGTCTGTTCTCAAGGATCAAGAAATCTATTCAAAGAAAATCGCAGAACAAAGAGGTCAAGAGCCCAAAAGTTACCATGGCGTATTTGCCAGCCACCCCTCCAATGATCAAAGACTTCAGGAAGTTTTAAATAATGTTAGTGTTTCGTACAAACAGGGTGTAAAAAATAATAATGATATTTTCCTCGCAAAAATTGAAGGAATGGTTTTTGGGGATTCTGAACAGTCAGGTGTGAGAAGAGGTGATGAATTCTTTCATGGATCACTTGATCTCTTTATGTCTTCTCCTCCAACTTGGGAGATTATTAATACGCCTAATACTTTAGTATTCAGTTCTCCGTTTGGTGAGGCAATCTTACAAATGACTATTGAAGACCTTAACTATAAAGAATCGCCCGAAGAGTATATGAGGCGTTTCGCTTCTGATACGTATGATGACCAAATCCTGACAATAAATGGTTTTGAAGCCTTCACTACAAAAGCTATTAAATCTGGAAGAATGACTAGGATGGCGGTTATATTTAAACAAGATCAGGTCTTTCAATTCATCGGTTATTTAAAAAATGAAGATACAAACCTTTCTCAATTTGACACTAACTTCTTGAAGATCATCAATTCATTTAGAACATTAAAAGAAGAAGAGAAGAAATTAGCTAAACCTTTAAGATTATCTTCTTATAGAGTAAAGAAAGAAGACACCTACAAATCTTTAGCCTTGAAAAGCAGCATAGCTAATGAGGCCGAAGATCAATTACGTCTCATAAATGGTGATTACCCTGACAAACCCTTATCGATTGGAAGAGTGATTAAGATTGTTCAATAATCTATAGAGGGTTAATAAGATGTCCGCCATCTACAGGAATAATTGAACCTGTCATAAATGCCGAGGCTTCGCTTGCCAATAACAACAACACTCCATCAAGGTCTGATTCAAGACCTAATCTGTTCATAGGGATATTTCTTATATAGCTTTGGCCTTCTTCAGTTGCAAAGAACTCATCATTAATTTCCGTCAAGATATAGCCAGGGGCTATAGCATTAACTCTGATATTTGATCGTGCAAGCTCTAAGGCCATACTTTTAGTAAGTTGAACTAATCCAGCTTTAGCTGTTGCATAGCTTGCAAGATTTAATCCTACCCGCAGCCCTAAAATGGAAGCAATATTCACTATACTTCCTGGTTTATTCTCTTCAAGTAGAGAGTCTGTAAAACTCTTGGCGACTCTGTAAGCACCATTAAGGTTTGTGTCTAGAACATAATTCCAGCTCTCCTCATCTAAATCCTTGAATCTTCTAGGATCAGATGTCCCGGCATTATTAATTAATATATCTGGAGCACCCACAGAATTATTTATCTCCGAAAATAGCTCTTTAACACTTTCTTCGGAAGTCACGTCCAAGGGCAGGACAAGAACTTCTCCATCGATCTCATCTTTGAGTTCTTCAAGATTCTGCATTCTTCTTGCGCATATGACCAAATTTGCACCCGCGGCAGAAAGAGTCTTGGCAAAATGTTTTCCAAGTCCGGAAGAGGCTCCTGTTACAACGGCTGTTTTGCCATCTAGATTAAAAATTTTTTGCATAGCTATTTAATGTTTTTTAGAAGTAATTCAACTTCTTTGATTAGATTATCCTGGTGAGGTTGGAGTTCTTGTTGACCAAGATTCCCTATTATTGCTTGAAAGGGATCTTTAATACCCATATTTTCTTCAGCGAGAGTTTCAATAACAGCATGTGCAAAAAATGGTACTGTCGCAGCACTATAACCACCTTCATGGGTCATAAGAATTCTCCCATTGCAAAGCTCTTGAGCCGACTTCATAATTTTTTCAGTTAACGACTTAAATCCTTCGCTGGTAAGCATTTGCCTACCAATAGGATCACCGGCACCCCCATCAAATCCTGATGGAACAATAATTAATTCGGGTTTGTATTGTTCAAGGGCTGGTATCACAACTCTATCAAAGGCGGCTTCGTAAGCTCCTACCCCCGAACCAGGCGGAAGGGGTATATTAATATTGTAACCACTTCCTAAACCTTCACCATTCTCTGAAACCAGTCCTGAGTTAGAAGGAAAGTTACGATCCTGGTGAATGGATATCGTTAAGGCATTAGGATCATCATAAAAAGCCGCTTGAGTTCCATTGCCATGATGAACATCCCAGTCTACGAATGCGATCTTATTAAGACCTTTATTTTTTAACGCATGTTTACCTGCTATGGCAGCGTTACCAAACAAGCAAAAACCCATAGCTTTATTAGGCATGGCATGATGACCGGGTGGCCTGACCAAGGCATAGGCATTATCAACCTTTCCTTCAATGATGTGGTCCAAGGCTTCAATAACACCACCAGTGGAAAGTAGGGCAATATCAAAACTTCCAATGCCTGTTGGTGCGCTTATTCCAGCATTAACACTTATCGAATCATTTAAAGACTTCATGTGATCATAATGATTCTCGGTATGGAATAAGAGAATCTCCTCTTTGGTTGCCTTTCTAGGTTTTATCTTTATAAGTTTGTCGTAGAGTCCAGAGACTTCCATTAAATTCTTTATCCTTCTTTTTGAATCAGGGCTTTCAGAATGATGGAGAGGTTCTACAGGAAAACCATAAGGGACATAATCTGCGTGATTGCCCGTATGGTGCCAGAGATAAAGTTCGTGAAATACTAATCCAGTTTTCATAGTCTTATTTATATAATTTCAAAATATCTTTCGAGTTCCCACGTTGAAATAATAGAAGAATCAAAAGGATTTTTATTTTTTTGAAATTCTTCATATTCCCATGTCCTTGTATTTGCAAAATGATTTACAAAAGCCTCACCAAATAAATTTTTTGCAGATTCAGATTGTTTGAATAATTTTGCAGCTTCACCTAAATCGGAAGGGACTTGATATTTTCTATCAAGTTTTAGGTCATATGCACCGCCTTGTGTTTCAGGAGTGGGTTCTATTTTTTCTTTAATGCCAAGATATCCTGCTCCAAGAGTAGCAGCCAAGGCTAGATAAGGATTAGAGTCCGCGCCCGGTAACCTATTCTCAATACGTTGACTGTCTGCATCACCCGTTATTGCCCTAAAGCCTGTTGTTCTATTCTCAACTCCCCAAGTCATATTTATAGGAGCCCAAGCTCCAGGACAAAGTCTTTTATAAGAATTGACTGTTGGAGCAATCATTACAGAAAATTCTCGCATATATTTTTGCAAGCCACCTATAAAGTAAGTGAAGTCTTTAGGTAGTTCATTCTCTTTAGTGGAGCTGAATAAGGATTTGCCTTCTAGGTCTTGAAGAGACACATGTATATGTCCTGACTGTCCTGGATATTGTCCAGACCATTTCGCCATAAAGTTCGCCATTAAATTATTTTTTTGAAACAAGACTTTTGAAAAAGTCTTAAATAGCGTCGCCTTATCTGCTGAATTAATTGACTCATCAACCATGATTGCTGCTTCCAGAACTCCAGGACCGGTTTCAGTATGCAGACCCTCCAAATGCATATCCATATCTATACAAAGGTTGAGTAATTGTTGATAAAGATCTGAATGTGTACTGCTTCTTAAAATAGAGTAACCATACATACCAGGTGTGAAATTTTTTAACTTTTTAAATTTTTTCTCCCGAATCGTATGTGGGGTTTCATCAAAGAGAAAGAATTCATACTCAAATGCTGACTTTGATTGGATGCCATTCTCTCTTAAAGTCCCAAGAATTTTCTTTAACACTCCTCTTGGGCACACTGAATCGTCCGATAATTCGGCTAAAAAAAGAGGTATGTTTTCCTCGAAGGGTATCACTCTTCCTGATTCAGGAACGATAGATGCTTTGGCATCAGGGAATCCAGTGTGCCATCCAGTGACAAGCTCTTCTTCCGATGTATTACTAAATTCATATAATTCATCATTGCTATCCCATCCAAATATCACATCACAGAACCCAAAACCTTTTTTTGAAGATTTGATGAATTTATCAACATGCATGTATTTACCACGGAGAATACCGTCGATATCTGTAATCGCAACTTTGACGTATTCTGTTTTAGATGACTCTAAAAATTTTTTGATGTCTTCAGCAGATTTTAATTTTCTAATTTTCATTATCTTGACTCTAAGGTTTTAGTATAAAACAAACTCAAAATGTTAGAATTCTTTGTGAATTGTAACTTCATAACTTTAAATGAATAGAAAAAACATATCGGTGCTTGGGGGAGGAAGCTGGGGAACAGTTCTAGCCTATCTTGCTTCATTGAATGGAAATCAAGTTAATTTATGGATGCGGGATAATAACTTAGCCGAAGAAATCAACAACACAAGGATAAATAAGAGGTATTTACCTAATTTAGATCTTGGAAAAAATATCACTGCCACTTCACAAATAAAGGATATTAAAGAATCTGATTTAATTATTTTCTGTGTCCCTAGTGATGCTTTTCGTGATGTCTCTCTTTTAGCTTCTTCATTTATAAATGAAAACACATTTTTGGTAACTGCAACCAAAGGAGTTGAAAAAGACGACTTTAGTTTGATGAGCAAAATTTTAGAAGAGTACTATTCTAAAAATCTTATCGGTATTTTAAGTGGTCCTAATTTAGCAGAAGAAATTGCTAATCATCATTTATCCGGAACAGTGATTGCCAGTAAACACAAAATCTTAAGAGATGAGGTCATTCAAAATTTATCGACAGATTTTTTTAGAATCTATGAGAATGATGACCCTTATGGGGTTGAGATGGGAGGGGCCTTAAAAAATATTTATGCTATTGCTTGCGGTATAGCAGATGGCTTGAACTCAGGAGAAAATACTATCGGTATGATAATGACTAGAGGTTTGGGTGAGATGAGTCGTTTAGCAACAGATTTAGGTGCAAACCCACAAACATTTCTTGGTTTGGCCGGAGTAGGTGACCTTATTACAACTTGTGCTTCACCACTGAGTAGAAATCACCAATTTGGTAAATATATCGGAGAAGGTCTTTCTGTAGAAGAAGCCAAGCAAAAAATAGGACAAACAATTGAGGGTTTAAAGACCTTAAAAGTCGTAAAAAATATTTCTGATAAGCATGGCGTTGAAATGCCTATAGTGGATTCTCTTTACAAAATCATCTATAAAGGTACTAATCTAGATGGTTCAATTCAAAATGTATTGGGTCAGGATATGATTAAAGATGTGGAATTTATAAAATAAAAAAATAATGTCAGAAATTGAAGAAGAAAAGATCATCGATGTTGGTTCGGAAGAATTCATTGATAGCGACGAGTGGAAAGATAATTTTTTAAAACAAGGAAAGTGGATTAGGCTTTTTTGGATGCTAGCATTCTCTTTTGTTTATTACCTTTCTATGACAGTACTTTGGTTAATAGTATTTACTCAGTTTCTTTTTGTTTTAATTACAGATAAGAGAAGTGAAAATATTTCAAAAGTTTCTTTAGGATTCAGAGACTATATGGTCCAAATCCTAGACTACTTAACTTACCACTCTGGAGAGAAGCCATTTCCGTTCAGTGAATTTCCTAAATCTCAAGATACGAACGAAAGCGAATAACTAAAATTTAAATTATAAAAGGTCTTTCAGGATGGAAAACTTCAACAATAAAATAGCGGTCGTGACAGGTGGTGGAACTGGCATGGGCAGAGAGCTTGTCAGACAACTTGCAAAAGAAGGTTGTCATGTAGCTATGTGTGATGTCATTGAAGATAACATGCTAGAAACATATGAAATCGTATCTAAAGAATCTCCAAACATAACCATCACAAAGCATGTTTGCGATGTATCCAACGAAGAGCAAGTAAACCGTTTTAGAGACGAGGTTCTATCAGAACACAAAACAGAAACAATCAATTTACTTTTTAACAATGCAGGTATTGGTGGAGGAGGTAGTTTCGTTGACTCTTCTAGAGAAGAATGGGAGAGGTGTTTTGCAGTTTGCTGGTATGGAGTGTACTACTGTTCAAGAGCTTTTATGCCTTTGATAGTTGCAAGCTCTGAAGGACATTTAATCAATACGAGTAGCGTAAATGGTTTTTGGGCAAGTCTAGGAGGAACACCGCATACAGCTTATTCGGCAGCCAAATTTGCAGTTAAAGGTTTCAGTGAAGCTTTATTGGATGATTTTAGAATCAATGCTCCTCATGTGGGTGTTTCTGTGGTTATGCCTGGTCATATAGGAACTTCTATAGCTATAAATACAGGGAAGATTATTAACATGAATTCCTCTGGAGCTTCTGCTGAACGTACCGATGAAGAAATGCAAAAAGTAAAAGAAAATATGATTAAGCTTGGCGCGCCTGTTCATAATCAATCTCTCGATCAGATTAGAGAAATTATAAAAGAACGTGCAAACTCATTCAAAGAAGAGGCGCCTATGACAGCTGGCGAAGCTGCAACAGTTATTCTGGATGGTGTTAAAGAAAACAAATGGAGAATTCTTGTAGGCGAAGATGCTAAGGCTCTTGATGAGTGGGTTAGAAAGTCTCCTGAAGATGCTTATAATATTTCATTTAATTTACAAAAACGAAACGAAAATGACGACTAGATATAACTTTAAGAAATGAGGAAAAAAAATGAAGAGTTTTAAAGATAAGGTTGCGGTAATTACAGGAGCAGGTTCTGGGATGGGAAGATACCTTGCTGTTTTATTAGCTAAAGATGGCGCAGATGTTTCTGTTTGCGATGTTAATGAAGAAACATTAAATGAAACAGTTGAGATGCTTCGAAAATACAATGTTTCCGTTTCATCACATTTATTGGATGTTTCCGATAAGGATGCCATTGAGGCTCTTCCGGGGAAAGTTATAGAGCAGCACGGTAAGGTAGATATGGTGTTCAATAATGCTGGAGTCACTACAGGTACTCACTTCAAAGATATGGACGAGAATAATTGGGATTGGGTCATGGGAATTAACTTTGATGGTGTCATCAATAGCACAAGAGCCTTTATACCTCATATGGTAGACAGTCCCGAGGCTGCTATTGTAAATACTTCTTCTATATTCGGAATGGTTGCTGTCCCTGGCCAGACTGTCTATCACGCAACTAAGTTTGCTGTCAGAGGCTTTACTGAAAGTTTAGCGATGGAGATGAAGGAAACAAACCCCAATTTGCAAATACATTGTGTTCACCCAGGTCATATCGGAACCAATATTGCTGCTGATGCACGATTTGATGAAGAAAATTTTAATCAGGATGAAACTCAGGTTAGTAACTCAATCTTCACAAGAAATGCTCCAAAATCTCAAAAAGAAATGGGAGACTTGTTTAGGGAGGGTGGAATGCATCCAAGCAAAGCAGCAGAAATTATACTGAATGGAGTTAAGAAGAATAAGACTAGAATTTTTATAGGATTGGATGCCAAGCTTCTCGATCTTTCACAAAGGATTTTCCCTAAACATTATCATAAAACTTGGGCCCTATTTATGCCCCTATTGATGATTTTTAGAGATAAGAAACCATTAAAATCACTTGATTAGCTTCTTGAAAGTTGAATAATTAGGGTTATCAACTGCAATTTTATTCTTAGATAAAGTAACAAGTAGATCCTTTAAATCTTGATCTTCTAGATCAATTTTTTCATCTTTTATTAATAAAGCTAATGCTTCAATAGTTGGTGCATCGGCTGCTATCAAGCCTTGTAGTTGATTGATTACCTCATTAGAGAGCTCATCTCCTTTTTCTATTTCTCTGATCACTATATTTAATACATTTTCAACAATCCTAATTTTGAAAGCTAAATGAGCTGGTACTTCAGGTTTTATCTTTGTATCTAGGAAATGGCTTATTGCTGCAAGTAAATCAACACTGCTAGGTTTATCAAAAATCATTATTTACCTCCAAGAAATAGAAGATCTGCTATATCAAGTTCTGTTTCAGAAACTCTTCTACCGATTGCAGCTTTTTCAACTGAGTTAACTGAACCATTTAAATGTGCAGAGGCTTGTATGAGACAAATGACTCCCCATCTAAAAGTGCCAAAAACTTGCCATGTTCTTACCAAGTGTTCATTTACTTTAAACTGACTAATAGAGTTGTAACCTTTTAACAAGTCCTCTAAGTCTCCAAACCCCCCAACCACTTTTTCGTTTTGACCAAATCTCCAAGAATTACCACAAATCCAACCTAAGTCCTGCAATGGATTGCCTATGTGAGCTAGTTCCCAATCTATAATAGATTCCAGTCCTAACTTAGAGACGATGATATTGCCCAGCCTGAAGTCTCCATGAACTAGACTTGATTGCGTATCGCCAAAATCTTGATCTTTAAGCCATAGATAAGTGTATTCGAAGACTGGAGAGGGCTGGTTGAAAGATTCATATGTAGCATAAAGATCATTGAGTTGATCAATTGGAGTTTTCTCTTGTAAATAATCGAGTTTACTAACATCTACTTCATGAATTTTTGCTATTGCTTCGCCGCACTGAAAAGCCAATAAAGGAAGGGCATCTTTGAATTCAGCATCCCTTAGAACTTTTCTTGGAATCGATTCTCCTTCAACAAATTTCATAATATAACTATCACCTAATGCTTCTTCTAAAGAGGATACAGCTACAATTTCAGGAACAGGTGCTTTTATTTTTCTAACCTCTTGCTGCAATAATGCTTCATCAGAAGTCTTGATAGCTAAAGGACCTTCAATTCCAGAACCTTTTCTTAGTATGTATTCTTTTGTCTCGTGATTGGTTTGAACTTCAAATCTCCATATCTCTTTTGAAGCGCCTCCAGTTAGAGGCACTAGATTTAATATTTTTCCTTCAATATTTACTTCTAGAAGCTTATTTTGAAGAGCCTTTGAAAGTTCTTCTGTCATTTATTCAGATTCTAAAGCTGCATCTCGTTCACCAAAGTCCCAGCCTGCACCGTTATTTTGGTAATTTTTTAGTATCCTTCTTGCAACTGACTGAACATGAACTTCGTCTGGACCATCATAGATTCTTGCTTCTCTGGCATGCCTATACATTAGACTAAGCGGAGTATCATCTGTCAGACCTTTGGCCCCATGAACCTGAATGGCTCGATCAATTACGTTATGGACCATTTCAGCTCCTACTACTTTTATCATGCCTATTTCAATTCTTGCATCATCACCTTGGTCAATTCTCTTAGCAGCATCTAAAGTAAGGTGTCTGCTGGCTTGTATTTCGCAAGCACTATCAAAAACAAATTTTTGTAGTAATTGTTTTTCTGCCAGAGGAGTTCCAAAAGTCTCTCTTGAATGCAATCTATCGCACATTAGATCAAAGGCTCTTTGAGCTTGTCCAAGCCATCGCATGCAGTGAAATATTCTTCCTGGACCTAATCTTCTTTGTGCTATCAAGAAACCTTGTCCTCTAGGTCCTAAGAGATTTTCTTTTGGAACTCTCACGTTGTCATAATTGACTTCATAGTGACCTCCATTGATTCCCAAAACGGGTGTTTCTCTTATAATTTTATAACCAGGATTATCTGTCGGAACAATTATCATGCTAAATGCTCCATGACTCGGCACATCTAACTCAGTTCGACACATAACAGTTGTATAAGCTGCTCTAGCTGCTCCAGTTGTAAACCATTTCGTTCCATTAATTACCCACTCGTCACCATCGAGCACTGCTGTAGTTTGTAATTGTGTTGGATCAGAACTAGAAATATCAGGTTCTGTCATAGCGAAGCTAGGAAAAATTTCACCTTGTACTAAGGGTTCAAGGTACTCATCTCTCCATTTCTTAGGAGCAAATTCTCTCAACATGATCGAGTCTTGAAGAGAGTGAGTGCCCAACGCAACCATTGCACTAGATGATCTACCAACAACTTCATTGATATATACATATTCCATGAAAGGCATACCTTCTCCGCCAATATCTTTAGGGTGACCTAAAGCCCAGAGAGAATTGTCTTTTGCTTTTTGCATGAGCTCAGAAAGTTTATCCTTAGATTCCTCTCCACCATTTTGCAATATAGTCTCAGCTGGGTAGACTTCTTCTTCAACAAATCGTTTTACTTCCGACCTTACTTCTTTCCAATTTCTTTCCATTTTCTTTCCACTTTTATTTTTTTAAATTTATAGATCTTTTGAAGCCTTTAAGACTTAACTTATCTTTTTCTATCATGACATCTTCTTCCCCTTGAAGAACATTTTCATTGAATTTATAGATAATATTATAATTTCCGCGTAAACACTGCTTATTGTGCTTAATGCTTTTTGCAATGACATCCTTGTTTGCAGAAATATAATTCTTCATCTTGGCAGCTGAATACTTTTTGTTCAATAAACTCATTGATTCTTCTGGGGATAAAATTAATGCAGAGGCATTATTTCCACCAAACCCTTTAGCGTTTAAAAATGCAGCACTAAAAAAGCCTTTCTCTTGGATTTGGTCATCCAATAAAATGTTTAAATTACCTTGATAAACGTCGTCCGCCACAGAATGGGTTGAGTGTATTCCTGGTATTATTCCTTTATCCCAGGTGCCCAATGTAGTCGTCAATTGATCTCCTGAAGCGGGCGCCATGCTATGACCTAAGTAGGACTTAATCCCTGTAACTGGTAATGATTTGATACCGTAAGTCTTGGCCACTTCATTGAGGATATGGGATTCTGTAGTTCTGTTTGCAGGAGTACCAGTTCCATGAGCATGCACAAAAGTTCTTGTTCTAAGTTTTTTGGAACCTATAATTTTTTCTGCTTCAGCCACGCACTTGGCCATAGTGATGTAGTTGCCAACGCCAGGCCCACTAATAGAGCTTTTGAAACCATCCGAATGTGAAGATACGGCTGATACGCATCCATAAACTTCTGCACCTAATTCTATCGCTAAGGTGTCGTCCATAAGGATTACAAATTGGGCTGACTCACCAAGAACCATACCAACATTTTGACCAAAAGGTCTGCAAGCTCTTTCCTGATGCGGACCATTAGTCAGATTCTCATTTTGTTGTGCTTGCATTTCCATCATTCTTTTATCATCAGACAACGCACTCATCGCATAAAATCCATCAACAATCTCAGGAGTGATGGGGGCTTCAGCACCACCTACCACAACGAACCTTGCAGAGCCTGATTCTATTGCTTCTTTTCCCATTTGCAGGTTGTATAAAAAAGTTGCACAAGCACCCACTACATGTCCAGTTCTTCCTACACTGCCCAAAATATATGCATTAATAAAATCCGCCGACATTTCAACCAAACCGAGAGCTAAATTTTTTGAACTGGCTCTAGAGCCTTTTAATCTTGATTGCATTAAGCCGCCAAATCCAAAACCATCTAATTGACCTATAGCTGCTCCACTAAAAACAGCCACCTCATCTGGAGATATTTTCTCTTGTATATTTTTCCAATCAATTCCAAGTTGTCCAAGTGCATCACCCATTCCAAAGACTGTCATTTGTAGTGCTTTTGGATGCTGTCTGGCTGGATATAGACTTGAAGGATCAAAGCCCTTCGGTAATTGGCCGGCAGCACTGGCACCAATTTGGTCAAGGATGACACCATCCTTGTCATAAAGATCTCTATCTAATTTCCTAACCATAGAGTCAGATCTGATATTGGAACTGTTATCAGTTAAGTATTTTTTTAAATCAATTGTGTCCCCAGAACTAGTCTCCCATGACCTGCCGATAGGCTCTATTTTACCTTGCAAAACAGCTAGGTCTTGAAGGACTTCAAGTTGCTCTTTACTTGATAGTGAATCAAAAACCATATTTTTATAAGACAGATAAGAAGAACTTCTACCGGCTGAATTTATTCCACCGAAACCAGTTATTAATGCTAGAGATTTTGAAGTCATACTATTTAATTATTTTACTCTTACAGATTTTTATATTGTATGGCAATATTCACAAAGTTTTTAAGTTTATAACAATGGAGAAGTTATGCATCCAGGAGTTAATGGAAAAAAGTTTCCTGAAAAACCAGCAATAATAATGGCTGGTAGCGGTAAAGTAATCACGCATGGAGAGTTAAATGAGCTGTCTAATCAAGGTGCGCATTTATTTCGATCTTTAGGTTTAAAACCAGGCGATGCGATAGCAATTATGATGGAGAACCATCATTTATTTTTCCCTATTGTGTTTGCGGCTTGGAGAAGTGGATTGAGATACACAACCATAAGCTGGAGACTGCAACCTTCAGAGGTTGAGTACATAGTTAAAGACTGTGAAGCTAAAGTGCTTATTACTTCAAAGTTTTTAGAACAGACCGCCAACGATCTTAATGCATCTCTTGATGGCGTTGATAAATTAATGCTTGATGGCACGACATCCGGTTATGAATCTTATGAGGAAGCTATTCAGGACATGCCCACAGAAGCTATTGAAGACGAGTGTCAGGGTGGATCTATGCTTTATTCGTCAGGAACTACTGGTAAACCCAAAGGAGTGAAAAGAGAGCTTCCTTTAACACCATTACCTTATGAAATAGATGATGAGGATCCAGGCCTTGGAAGAGTGCTTTTGTTATACGGAGCAGGTGAGGATAGCGTGTATTTATCTCCTGCACCTCTTTATCATGCTGCACCGCTAAATTTTAATACGGGTTTCTTAGCATCTGGCGCTACGTCAATTATTCTTGAAAAATTTGATGAAGAAACAGCTTTATCTTCTATAGAAAAATATAAAGTTACTCATTCTCAATGGGTACCCACTATGTTTGTAAGGTTTTTAAAAGAGGATCCTTCAATCAGAACGCAATATGATTTATCAAGTCATCAAGTTGCTATACATGCCGCAGCGCCTTGCCCAGTTGCTGTAAAAGAACAGATGATAGATTGGTGGGGTCCCATACTTCATGAATATTATGCAGGTACGGAATATAACGGTATTACGATGATTAATTCTCAAGAATGGTTGGAGCACAAAGGTAGCGTAGGAAGACCTTTATTTGGCTCTCTTCATATTCTAGATGATGAGGGTGTTGAGCTACCAATTGGCGAAGTAGGGGGAGTCTATTTTGGAGGTGAAACCGCAACAACATTTGAATACCATAATGATGAAGAAAAGACTAAAAGTGCTATGACTGAGCAAGGATATAGTTCGCTTGGTGATGTTGGTTACTTAGATGACGATGGTTTCCTTTACCTTACAGATAGAAAATCATTCATGATTATCTCCGGAGGAGTAAATATTTATCCTAAAGAAACTGAAGATCTATTAGTTATGCATCCTAAAGTTGCAGACGTGGCAGTTTTCGGTGTGCCCAATGAAGAAATGGGAGAGGAAGTGAAGGCTGTTGTCCAACCGGCTAACTTAAGCGAAGCGGGTCCTGCATTAGAAGCCGAGTTGATTGCTTACTGTAAAGAAAATATGTCATCAATTAAAAGTCCTAGAAGCATAGATTTTGAAGAGGAATTGCCAAGACACCCAACAGGAAAATTATATAAGAGATTACTCAAAGATAAATATTGGCCTTAAGCGATGTTAAAAAGTAAATCTATGGTTGTAGGCTCAACGGGTTTAGTAGGAAAGTCTTTAGTATCTCAATTAATTGAAGCGGGACAACCTGTAAGGGCCCTTATAAGAAATGATCAGGAAAGCACAAACCCTCTATTGGAACA
>CAJWIK010000024.1 GCA_913042105.1 uncultured Gammaproteobacteria bacterium | reverse complement strand
ATTACGCTATGGTAGAGGCTCTTGATTTATCATCTCAGAGTGGGAGTTGTGTAAAGTAAATCTAGCATTATCTAATCTAGGACAGGCTTTTCCATGCAGAAGCCTCTTCTAATTGCTTACTTAGTTCTAGCAAGAGTCGGTCCTCTCCAAGACGACTTGCAAATTGAATACCTATAGGCAAACCCTCACTGTCGGTAGAGCACGGTAAAGTTATTGCTGGTGCCCCTGAAATATTTTGATACTTCGTGAATGGCAGATATTCATTTATTCTGTGCCAGTGTGTTTCGCCATCAACCTCCGGTCCAAAAAACCCAATTTTTGGCGGCGTTGTTCCTAGTGTAGGTGTTATGAGGATATCAAATCCTTCCAATAATTTTTCATAATCCGAAGCGAACTTCCTAAGTCGCAAAAAGGCAATGGGCAATTTATGAATATTTTTCCAGTGGTGTTTAACCAAAAATTGCGGCCATGTTTCTAATTGCGATGGATCAAATTTTGAACTGAATTCCTTTCCTCCTCCATAACGAAGATAAAAAGCTAAATGTGTCCATAACAACCAAAAATCTTGGTCAAATTTTTTGTAAAAAGGATTAGAAATAATCTCTATATTATGACCAAGGGATTCGCACTTTCTAGCTGCATCATGAGCTGCTTCAACTAGAACATCATCACTTTGAATTCCATGACAATTCTCGGTAAGTACTGCAATTCGCAAGTCGGTTCTATAGGTTTCTGAGATTTCACCAATGGGAGGAAATTCTTTAGCAGGATTTTGCTTTTCAATTGAGGTGTGAAAAGCCCATGTATCTCTTACGGTTCGAGTAACAACACCATCATGCAAGATGTTTGCAGGAAAATAACCAGGAACTTCTTTATCTTTAATTCGGCCCCTCGAAGCTTTTAGTCCTACGAGGCCACAACATGATGCAGGTATACGTATTGAGCCGGCCCCATCATTTGCGTGAGCTATTGGGATTACTCCTGCAGCTACCAGAGCAGAACTTCCTCCTGAAGATCCACCAGTAGAGTAGCCCGTATTCCAAGGATTACGAGTAGCACCAAAGCGCATGCTTTCTGTAGTTCCGGTTAATCCAAACTCCGGTGTAGTAGTTGTGCCAAGGTGATTGAGTCCAGTAGCCAGTATTTGTTGCGTCGTTTTTGAGAATCTTGTGGATATCTCACCGGGTAAACTCTGACTACCCAAATATAAGGGGAGTCCTTTTACTTCATCTGTATCTTTAAAGAAAGTCGGTACACCTTGAAATACTCCAGGAAATGGACCAGCAGATCTAGTAAGTGCAGATTCAAAATCTTCCACTGCAATAGCATTAAGTTGTGGATTCACTTTCTTCGCTCGCTCTATTGCATCTTGAGTCACTTGACTCACATCTAGATCGCCACACTTAATTTTTTCTGCTAGATCAACTGTGTCATATTTTCCAAGTGAGTCTTCCTGGAAGGCGCTTACTTTTTTCTTTGATTCCATTTTCTTTTTTGCTAATTATTAATTATCAACTTCACCTTACTCTGCACAAACTATATCTTCAATGCTACGATCCGAGTAAAATTATTAATAAAAAATTGCAGGAGATTATATGAAACACCCTTTAGATCAAATTACCGTTGACGAAATAACAACTGCAGTTGAGTTATGCAGATCTTCTTCGTCAATAATGGATGATGCTCTCTTTGTTAATATCAGCCTAGTTGAGCCAGACAAAGAAATCATAAGAAATTTTGAGGAAGGGGATGACTGCCCAAGGAATTTAAAAATTAGAGGAATAGATTCTAATGAAGATGGTGGGTTTGTAGCTATTGTAGATCTTCAGACCAATCAGGTAAAAAGTCTAGATAGGGTTTCTAAGAACGCTCAAGTTACTTACAGCATGACCGAAGTTTTTATGACTCAAGAGCTAACAAAGGCTGATGAGCGATATCAAGAGGCCTTAAAGAAAAGAGGAATCACTGATATGAGCATGGTTCAAATTGATCCTTGGCCAGCAGGAGGTATTGTTCATGAAAGTATTGAGCCAGGGCACAGAGCACTTAAAGCCATATCTTTTTTAAGAGAGAATGAGACTGACAACGCATATGCCAAACCCATTACAGGAGTCATCTCTCATGTAGATTTGACACTACAGAAAGTTACTCATGTAGAAGATCACGGTGTGGTTGAGATGCCTAAAGCGCATGCAAGGTACGATGCAGATTCTCAACCAAAACTAAGAGAACAACCTAAAAAGATAGATATTACTCAACCCGACGGACCCGGATTTGAAGTTGAAGGAAATCTTATCAGTTGGGAAGGGTGGCAGGTTAGAGCATCTGTTAATCCTGATGAAGGCCCTGTCCTTCATCAATTGTCTTTAGATGGTAGGCCTATACTGCATAGAGTGGCGCTTTCAGATATGGTAGTTCCTTATGGAACAGCTGATCCTATGCATAGCTGGAAGGCAGTCCATGATGGCACAGAATATGGTTTTGGAACTTTAGTAAACTCTCTGACCTTGGGTTGCGATTGTTTGGGTGAAATCCATTATATGGATGCAAATATGCTTATGTTTGACGGTTCTGTGAATACTATTGAAAGTGCTATTTGTATTCATGAAGAAGATTATGGAATCCAATGGAAACATATGGACATGAATATGCTTGGTGCAAATGAGGTCAGGCGATCCAGACGATTAGTTATAAGTTCTATAGCGACTATAGGAAATTATGACTATGGACTTTTCTGGTATTT
Organism: uncultured Gammaproteobacteria bacterium; assembly: GCA_913042105.1. GTDB lineage: Bacteria > Pseudomonadota > Gammaproteobacteria > Magnimaribacterales > Magnimaribacteraceae > Magnimaribacter. Next base: position 11,613 of record CAJWIK010000024.1, on the reverse strand, counting down.
GTATCTTGATGGTACTTTCCAGTGCGAAGTTAAATTAACAGGTATAGTTGGAATAAGCGCCTATGATGAAAAGGTTCATAGAAAAGATCAGGATTTCCGTATTTCTGATGAGTTAGTCGCTCCTATTCATCAACATTTATTTTGCGTAAGATTAGATTGGGACTTAGAAGGTGGGAATAATCAATTATTTGAGTCAAATGTCGAAGCCTTGCCAATAAGTGATGATAATCCCCATGGAATGCAATTGAGTGCAGTCGCTACACATTTAAAAACAGAAAGCCAGGCTAAAAGAGATGTCTCTTCTTCATCAAGTAGAGTGTGGAAAGTGATTAATGCTAATAAAACGAGTTCCTTTGGACTGCCCGTGGGCTACAAGCTACTGCCTGGTAATACTCCAACTTTACTAGCTCACCCAGATTCTCCTCCAGGGAAAAGGGCTTCCTTTGCAAAACATAATTTATGGGCAACCCCTTTTCATCAAGATGAACAGGCAGCGGGCGGAGAATACTCTGTTATGCATTCAGGAGAAGGTGGCCTGGATGATATAACTTCTTCTAATCGGGATATTAGTGAATGCGATCTAGTCACTTGGCACACCTTTGGCGTGACGCACACCCCTAGACCAGAAGATTGGCCAGTAATGCCAGTTGAATACTGTGGATTCCATTTAATACCTGTGGGTTTCTTCGAAAAGAACCCAACTATTAATTTACCTCCATCGTGTAATTCAAACAGTAAATCAAATAAGGACTGATCATGAAGAATCTAATGAATAGAAAATGGACGCTGGCCAAGAGGCCTGTCGGAATGGTTGGTGAACATAATTTTGCTTTCTCTGAAGAAGAAGTGCCAGACATTAATGATGGAGAGTTTTTAATCAAGAACTTATATCTTAGTTTTGATCCGGCTCAAAGAGGATGGATGGAAGACAGAAAAAGTTATGTACCTCCGGTAGGCATTGGAGAAGTTATGCGGGCTGGATCTGTTGGACAAGTTATAGAATCCAATAATTCTAACTTCAACGTAGGTGACAAAGTCCAAGGTACCTTTGGTTGGCAAGAATATGCAATATCTGACGGAAAAGGAATCTTAAATGCCACTATTATTCCTGAAGGCGCTTCTCTTACAGCTCCACTGAGTGTTTTTGGTATTACTGGTTTAACAGCTTACTTTGGTTTATTGGATGTAGGTCAAGCGAAAGAGGGTGACACAGTTCTAGTCTCAGGAGCAGCCGGATCGACCGGATCTATTGCAGCTCAAATAGCAAAATTAAAAGGTTGTCGAGTAATTGGTGTTGCGGGTGGAACAGAGAAATGCAGATGGTTAACTGAAGAGGCCAAGATAGATGCAGCTATAGACTATAAGGCTGCAAACATGGCAGAAGTCATTCCCGAATTATGCCCTGAAGGTATTGATGTAATATTTGATAACGTAGGTGGAGAATTTTTGAATACTGCCCTTATAAATATTAATCAAAGTGCAAGAATTGCTATATGCGGAGCAATTTCAGGTTATAACAATGAGACACCAGCTCCGGGGCCTTCTAATTACACATCATTGATTATTCAAAGAGCCAGAATGGAAGGATTTATTGTTCTTGATTATATGGATAGATTTCCTCAGGCGATTGGTGAATTAATGCAATGGGTTCAAGAAGGCAAGATTGTCTATCAAGAAGATATACAAGAAGGTATTGAAAATGCCCCCGATACTTTATTAAGACTCTACACAGGACTAAATAAAGGTAAACAGCTTCTTAAGATAGCCGATCCTGATTAGCTAGAGGTCTTTGTGCGTGCCATCACAAAAGGCTCCATTTTTACTCATCTTGCATCCACAGAAGAAGATATCTTTTTCATCTTCAAGCTTTACTTTTTGAGGTAAAAAATCCGTACCTTCATGAGATCCATCACAAAATGGTTGCTTGGAACTTTGTCCACAACTACACCAAAAGTAACTTTTACCTGACTCAGCAGAAATTTTATAAGGGAATTTTTGTACTATTTTTGGACTATCCATAAAAAAAAAGTAACATAATTCAATAATTAAAAGACTAATGAGATTTATTCTCAGGTAGTCTATATTTTTATTTTTTATGACTGTAAGACAAATAATCAAAATGGGTAATCCGCTTTTAAGAAAAGTTGCGGACGAATTTACGCCGGAAGAAATTAAAAGTGCTGAAACCAAAATATTATTAGAGGATATGTGGGATTCATTGGCAGCGGTAGGTGGTATAGGATTAGCGGCGCCTCAAATTGGTATTTCTAAGCAACTTACAGTAATCAAGCTCTCTGAAGAATCCGATAGATATCCTGATATGGAAGACACGGAAGCATTTGTTATCTTTAATCCAAAAATAACAGTACTGGATGAAACTGAACAGGGATTCTGGGAAGGTTGTTTAAGTGTTCCTGGATTGAGAGGGTTCGTTGAAAGACCAAGAAGTATAAGAGTTGACTATTTAGATGAAAATGCGGAATCTATGTATATAGAGATTGAAGATTTTTTAGCTACTGTATTTCAGCATGAATTAGATCATTTAATAGGTAAACTCTATGTGGATAGGATGAAAGATATTACTACTTTAATGTTTGAAGACGAGATGATTTTTGAGGAATTGGAAGAAGAAGTTTTAGATTGATGAGGAAAAATTATGACAAATGAAGAGAGAATTAGAGCGGCTTGGCAGGGAAGAATATCTGGTTGTCTGCTGGGCAAACCTGTGGAGATGATTTCAATGCGTGAAGGTCCAGAAGGCTTGAATAGTTTTTTAAAAGATTCGGGCTCTTTGCCATTGAGAGATTATGTTAAATATATGGACCATGAGATGTTAAGGGGTGCTAATAAAAAATGCTGCTTAGGAATGATGGATAAAGCTGAGGCGGATGATGATATAACCTATTTAGTTTTAGCATTAATGATGATGGAGCAATATGGATTGGATCTAACTACAGATGATGTCGCTAGATCATGGATAAGCTTATTGCCAGTTGGTGCAACCTTCACAGCTGAACGAGATTCTTACCTTAAGCTTATAGAAAAAACCAACATGGCTTATCAGTTTGGCGGACCACGCAGTTTTGATTGGGATGAAATAAATGATGGAGAGTACAACGATTGGATAGGTGCTCAAATACGAATAGATATGTATGGTTGGGTTTTACCTGGGAAGCCGAAGCTTGCTGCGGATCTGGCAAGAAGAGATGCTATCCTATCTCATAGAGCTTGTGCAGTTGAGGCTTCAGCTTATATAGCCGCTCTGTGTGCGCTTATTCCTTCTACTTCTAGCCGAGAAGAGGCTGTCATGTCCGCTATAGAGTTAATAGATAAAGAATCTGAAGCTTATGAAGCTGTTCAGATTGGTATTAAAAATAAAAATAAACCCGCTAGTGAATTGCATGATCATTATGGGGATATGTCTCCTGTTCACAGTCTAAATAATTTAGCAGTTGTAGTCTGGGCATTTCTTTCCTTTCAAGATTCTTTTGATGAGGCCATTGGAGAAACTATTTGTTGTGGTTGGGATACAGATTGCACTGGAGCTACAGTTGGAGGCTTAATTGGATTAGATAAAGGTTTCATACCTGAGAGCTGGACGGATCCTTGGAATGGAAGAGTATTAACAACTATTGCTGGTGTTGGAGAACAAGATCTTGATCATCTCGTCAGTAGAACTTGCCTGTTAGTGGAAAAATTCTCATCTTCTTCTGACTTGTCTTAATTTTTATGTCTTCTCCACTTGCTGTATTTGGCAGTATCAATATGGATCTTGTGATTTATAGCAATCATAAACCTGATGAGGGAGAGACCATCTTTGGAAATAGCTTTGAAACTTTTCAGGGAGGAAAGGGAGCAAATCAGGCCGTAGCAGTCTCAAGGCTAGGGTCAGATGTTTCTTTTATTGGCAAAGTAGGCAATGATGTTTTTGGAAAACAACTTCAAGAAAGTTTAATTTCTGAGAGTGTTAATATTGAAATGCTTGATTCGCATGAAGGTGAATCTGGAGTGGCATTCATTAATGTTTTTGAAGACATAGTCGAGAATCAGATTATCGTTGTTTCTGGTGCAAATGCTTTTGTTGAATCACAACAAGTTTCTAAAGAGTCATTAAACCAAATCGATATCTTGCTCTCTCAACTCGAAGTTCCACCAAAGCAGATTGAAGATTTATTTATACGAGCAAAAGGTAGTTGTTTTAGGATTTTAAATACTGCTCCTGCAGTACCAATTAGTGAAGAATTATTAAAAAATACAGATTTATTAGTCATGAATGAAACGGAACTTGAGACACTAAGTGGAGAGACTTTAGAGAGCCGAAATATAGACTCAATTATTTCTTCTATTAAAGGTTTATCTCTGAAAAATCATCAATCAATCATCATCACTTTAGGATCTCAAGGTGTTTACGTCTGCCAAGATCAGAAAGGCGAACTGATTAACGGTCATGAAGTGCATGCAATAGATACGACGGGTTCTGGAGATTGTTTTATAGGTGCCCTTGCTAGCAATTATCTAGAAACAGAAAATTTATATGAGGCAGCTCTTTTTGGTAATAAAGCAGCTGCGCTTTCAACAACAAAAAAAGGTGCATCTTTATCAATGCCAACCCAAGATGAAGTTGAAAATTGGTTCCAAACATTCTAATCTAAAGTTAAGGGGATAATTATGAGCGGCGATTTTAATATAGAAATAGAATACAAACATGTTCCGAGACTAGAGTCTGGTTCCGATGCGAGTATCGAATATCTTGAAGAGCATGGATATGTTGTTATTAAGAATGCTTTAAGTGAGAGCGAAGCAGCAAAAACATTAGATCTCCTTTGGGACTATCTAGAGGAGCTCAATACAGGCATAGATAGGAATAATCCATCTACTTGGGAAGATGATAGATGGCCAACCTGTGCTCATGGCGGAATAATGCCTAGTTACGGTATCGGACATTCAGAATCTCAATGGTATTTGAGGGGCATACCCAACGTCAAAAAGGCTTTTGCAAAAATATGGAAATCTGATGATCTATTGACAAGTTTTGATGGAGTGTCTTTATGGAGACCATGGAATATAAATCCTGATTGGAAAACCGAATCTGGACAGTCTTGGTTCCATATCGATCAACATCCCATCTCTAAACCTGGCAAGCAATGCATTCAAGGTCTAGTAAATTTATTGCCTACTTCTAAAGAAATTGGAGGGAATGTAATCATACCGGGATCTCATAAATTCTTTAAGGATTTACCAAATGAATACCATGAAAGATTATCAAAACTACCCTTAGAGATTGACCATTTCCGTTTTCCCAACGACGATCCTAAGCTCTCTTCAGATAAGGCAGTGATGTGTCATATGGAGCCCGGTGATATGTTACTTTGGGATTCTAGAACAATTCATTGCAGCAACTCTGGTACAAACCTTAATCAGGAAACAAATACTTTAATCAGGGCGGCTTCTTTAATCTGCATGATGCCAAAACACTTAACCAGCGAGGATGTCCTTGAGCAACGGAGAGAGGCCGTAGATAAATTAATTTCCACAACAAACTGGACCAATAGTTTTAGGAATGCAGACGAATTTCCACTGATCTTAGAGGCCGAAGATAGAGATAAATATTCATGGCCTAAAAAACCTGTCTTGAATGAATACCAAAAGTCTTTAATCGACTAGATGGAAACCTTACAAGAACATTTAGCCTTAGGCATGGGAATCGCTTTCCATGCAAAAAATATTCCTGATAAAAAAGCCATTGTTAGTGAGTATGGTGAAAGAACTTTTATGGAATTAAATGCTAACTCAAATCGTTATGCAAAATTCCTAAAAGAAAAGGGTTTGCAGAACGGTGATGCAGTTGCGATCGTATGCAAAAATAGACCTGAATTCTTAGAAGGTTTGTTCGGTCCAATTAGAGTAGGACTCCGAATTACTCCAATCAACTGGCACCTCACAGCAGAAGAAGTGTGTTACATCGTAGAGAATTGTGAGGCTAAAGTGGTACTTTGTGATGCAATCTTTTCGGACTTTTTCGAGGAGATAAGTAAAAATTTACCTGATGTTATTTTAATGTCAGTCGATGGAGAGCATCCTTTGGCAATGCCATTCCTTGAAACCATTCAAGAATATGATGGAGCCGATGTTGAAACTCCTGAACCTGGACGTTCTATGCTTTATACGTCCGGTACAACAGGTAGACCGAAAGGTGTTTTTAGAAAAGAGAATCCTCCACCCTCAAAGACTGAACAATTCACCCTAGATACTGCTTCATTTGATCCCGCAAACGACTTTAGTATCTGTCCAGGTCCTGCTTATCATGCCGCGCCTCTAGGATTAAATATCAATATTTCATTAATGGCAGGTGTGGGAGTTTATTTGATGGATAAATGGGATGCTGAAAAAATGCTATCGCTTATTAGTGAGTATAAATGCACTCATACTCATATGGTTGCCACCATGTTCCACAGAGTGCTTAGACTTCCGGAAGAAATAAGATCTAAATATGATCTTTCTTCTATGAGGTGGATTTTGCATGGTGCAGCACCTTGTCCTGTGGAGGTTAAAAAAGCCATGATAGATTGGATGGGACCGATAGTTTATGAGTATTACGCCGCAACTGAAGGGGGAGGCTGTTTTATTCAGCCTGAAGAATGGCTCAATAAACCTGGAAGTGTAGGTATGGCTAATGAAGGAACTGAAGTCAAAATTCTTGATGAACAATTTAATGAAGTCGAACTAGGACAAGAAGGAACTATTTATTTTAGTGCTCCTTCTACAGGAAGATTTGAATATTACAAAGCCGAAGAAAAGACATCTGGAGCATATTGGGGTGATTATTTTACTATGGGAGACATAGGTTACTGCGATGTAGATGGTTACCATTTTCTAACTGGTAGAAGTGCAGATACGATAATTTCTGGAGGCACTAACATATACCCTCAAGAAATTGATAATGTTCTCCTTATGCATAATGCAGTTGCAGAGGTTTGTTGTGTAGGTGTACCAAACGAAGAGTGGGGAGAAGAGATAAAAGCTATTATTAATCTTGAACCAGGAGCAGATCAAGATACAGTTCTTAAAGAATTGGTGGAGTTGTCAGATGAGAAGTTGTCAGGTTTTAAGAAGCCCAAAACATTTGAATTCTGGAGTGAAGAGCTTCCAAGGCTACCTACTGGAAAAATTCAAAGGAACCTTGTAAAGAAGAGATTCTGGTAGCTTATAAATTTAGTAAAAAGTTTAAAACTCTTTCTTCAAATATTTTATTAAAGCCATTAACGTCTATATCCAAGGCTATCTCTGCATTAGGTTGAGGTTTAAAAATCTGCCCCATAATTGATTCATTAAATTCGCAGACAGTTTCTCCGTCTGTAAATTCTCCTTTAGTTTCAACCGTTACATAAGCATCTTTATATTCTGCAAGATCTGGAAATAAACTGAGTGCCATTGCTAGTGAGTCATATAAATGCAGCCCTTGATCCTCTATATTTTTATTTGGGTTAATTTTCAGCCATGGATCAACGGACTCTTGAACAAATTGACAAAATGGATGCTCATTTTCTTTAATAGTATTTAATTGCTCTCGACCAAACCTAGTTTTATGACAAACATCTAAAGGAACCATTCTTATCGGAATACCAGATTTGAAAACATTTGCTGCTGATTCAGGATCTGCCCAGATATTAAATTCAGCTGCTGGAGTCACATTACCTTGAACGGTAGCAGCGCCTCCCATCATAGTAATTTTATTCACATGTTTCGATAGCTCTGGATCTATTTCTAAGGCTTGAGCAATATTCGTTAGAGGGCCTATAGTTACCAGTTCTATTTCTTTACTATTTTCCTTACAAGTCTCGACAATAAATAATGGCGCACCTTTATCATCATCTTCAAGCGGTCGTATGGGTGTGAGTTGTTCCATCTGTTCTCTTTGACCTAGCCACTCTCTTTTTTTATTTCTCTCTTTATCAAAAGTCCCGGGTCTTCCCGTATGGACAGGAATTGACTGATTTAATTCTTTAACTAGATAACTTGCATTACTAAAGCCTCTTTCAACAGGAACATTGCCCTGAACAGTTGTAATTCCCAAGATTTCTAATTCAGGTGAATTCATGGCCAGCATAATTGCAAAACAATCTTCAGGATCGCCGCCCTTGGTCCCCATAGCAGGATCCGTATCGATAATTATTTTTCTTCTGCTCTCTTCATTCATTTTTCATGCCTAAAATATATTTTGTTTTATTTAAGCTCGTCTAATAGACAAACCTCCGTCTACAGGAAGATAAACTCCATTAATATATGAAGAAGAAGGAAGGCATAAATTTAAAGTTGCATGTGCAACTTCTTCTGGTTCACCATATCGCTTTAAACCTACTCTTCTTCGAGCGTAAGTTTCTTTGTCTTTCTGATTTATACCTGCTGTCATATTGGTATTGATCGGACCCGGACAAATACAATTCACTGTGATGCCTTTAGGTCCTAGCTCTAAAGCTAAAGATCGGGTTAATCCAATCACGCCGTGTTTAGCGGCTGTATAGGGACTATGATAGGGAGAAGCGCCAAAACCTTCAGTTGATGAAATGTTTACAATTCTGGCACTATCTGACTTTAGAAGATGAGGTAAAGCAGCTCTTATTAGTTTAATTTGACCAGTGAGTACAACGCTTAAAGTATCGTCCCAGTAATTCTCATAGTTTTCATCTTCAAGAGTGGTTGCTGAGGAAATGCCTGCATTATTTATAACAAAATCTAATGACCCAAATTTTTTTATAGTTTCTTTAAGACAATCTTCAATTTCTGTTTTGTCAGTTACATCCAGATGCAAAGCATGACAAGTTCCCCCATTAGAATTAATTTCATCAGAGACTCTTTTGACTTCTTTGAGATTTACATCCGTTGCAACTACTTTAACCCCTTCTTCAGCAAAAACTTTTGCAGTAGCTTCTCCCATGCCACTTCCAGCACCAGTAATAATTGCCACTTTTCCTTTTACAGATCTAGAAAGATTTTTGAATAATTTCATATATAAAGTATTTGAGTTATTGAACTACTTATAAGATTATATGACCAAATATAAATTAAAAGGAAAAACTATGACGGATCAATTAGCAACATTAACTAAGGAAGGTGAAGTATCAATTATTACTTTGAATGATGGCAAGGCCAATGTTTTCTCTGCAAACATGAGCAATACTATTCATTCTCTTCTTGATGAGGTGCCTGAAGACTCAGGATCTCTTCTAATTACTGGAAAACCTGGTCTTTTTTCTGCTGGATTTGATTTAAAAACTATTCAAGGAGGAGACCCTAAGGCTGCTGTGGAAATGACTACCGCAGGATTTAAGCTTCTTTCAAGAATTTATAGTTTTCCAAGACCTGTCATAGCGGCCTCTAGTGGTCATGCTATTGCTCTTGGTGCTTTTCTTTTGTGTTGTGCTGACTACAGAATAGGAGCAACTGGTAACTTCATTGTTCAGGCTAATGAAACACGAAATGGCATGTCTATTCCTACTCCAATACTAGAAATATCTAAATCTCGAATTTTAAAAAATCATTGGTATAGGGCAATACTTAATGCTGAGGCTTATCCGATATCAGATTCGGTTGCAGCTGGTTACTTAGATGAGGTTGTTGACCCTGAGGAATTAATGGCAAAAGCTCTAGAAGTAGCTAAAGACCTGGCCACTTTAAGCCATCCGCACTACAAAATTACAAAGGACCTCGATCAAAAAGATATCATTAAAAGAATTGATGATTCTATTGCAGAAATGGCTAATCCTTTCTAAATAAAAAAAAATACTTTCTTAGTTCAAAGTTTTTGGTAATCTACTCATCCCTTAGTGGGGCCTTAGCTCAGATGGGAGAGCGCATCCCTTGCACGGATGAGGTCGTCGGTTCGATCCCGACAGGCTCCACCATTCACTTATAGGCATGGTTGGTACTGGCTAAACGTCTGTCGGTGAGATCCTATCTTCTAATTACTCTGACTATTACAAGAATTTTCATTTTCTATTCAATATAAAATAATCTTAGTTAGAAGATAATTAAAGAAGTACATTTTCTTTTAAAGCGGTAAAACAAATGATGCTCATTCTGAGAATGAGAATGAGAATGAGTCGCATTTAAGTTGTATTTTGAATATATTTCAATAATATGAATGTTTAAACTAAATAAAAGGAAGTTTTATGAAAAACATTTTTAAAATAATATTAGTACCATTCTTGGCTGTAATGATGTCGCCAGTTTTTGCCGATGATCACATGCAAACCACTGATTTTTTTCCAGTAGAGTTTTACCATGGATGTGAATTCTCAAGAGGTAAAGATGTTACTGATTTAGAGGATCCTATTGCAGATTGGAATGAATTCGAGGATGAATCTGGGAATGATAGTTATTCAGCTTGGGTTTTGACGCCTATTTTTCACTCCAATGTCGACTTTAATGGAGAAATGGCTATATGGATGGGAACATGGAATAGCTGGTCTGATATGGGAAGCGAACTTAATAACTATTTTGCTAATGGCACTAGTGCCGCAGAAGGTTTCAATAAAGTTTGGAATTGCGCCAACCATTCCCTCACTGCACTCAGCGTAGTTAGATCAAATCCTAATCCAAATACAGATGGTGGAGTTCTATCTTTTCAGAGTTGCACAGTTAATGATGGTAAGAGCTTAGCTGATCTCGTCGAAGCTGATGCTAAATGGAATAATTTTGCAGATACAGCTGGTATGAGCGGAGGAACTTATCGAATGTTTCCCACAGCAGGTATTATGGAAGAAGACGATGATGTAGATTTCTGGCAAATGAGCGCAGTGCGTTCATTAGAGGCATGGGGCGCTAATGCTCAAAAATATGTCGATAATAGTGGCGGTCTCGTGCAAGCATCTATTTATGGAGATATAGTAAGTTGCGAAGATCAAGAAATTTATCAAGCTTCAAACAAAAGAAGCGCATCTGCTAATTAAGATATAAAACTGCGATGGGCAGTTATTCTGCCCATCGAGTTTTAATTTCTGCTAGTTACGTATTCAATAGAATCTTTAACCACACTCACTATTAAATCCACTTCTTCTTCTTGAATAATAAAAGCTGGTCCAATACAAATAATATCTCTGTATTTTCCTGTACCTCCCGGGTAAAGAAAGACTCCTTCTTCTAATCCTTTTTGCATTAACTGACTTGTTATCTTTTTAACTTCGTCAAAGGGAGTCAAGCTTGATTTATCTTCTACGATTTCTATACCTATTAATAATCCTTTCCCTCTAATTTCGGCTATATTTGGATGTTGACCAATTTCTGAGTTAAGTTTCTGTAAGATCTGATCTCCTAATGGATTCACTCTTTCACATAGATTTTCTTCTCTAAGGATTCTTAGGACTTCTGCAGAAGCAGCACAGGATTGTGGAAGTGCGGCAAAAGTATGGAACATGACTTCATAGCCAGCAGCCTGAATCGAATCTGCAATTTTATCAGTACTATAAGTTCCACCTATAGCGGCATAGCCTCCACCCATACCCTTACCGGCAATAAGAATATCAGGCTGAAGTCCGTAAAGGTTACTTGCGAAATCACTACCCACTCTTCCAAATCCAGTCATCACTTCGTCAGCAATCAATAAGATATCATTTT
>CAJWIK010000023.1 GCA_913042105.1 uncultured Gammaproteobacteria bacterium | reverse complement strand
AGCAGAGCTCTTGCTCCGTCAGATTTTGTATTTGCTGCAAAACTAGAGCCAGCTGTATCTATAGTTCTTAATTCAGAAGCTTCAATATCATGGTTTTCAAGCACATCAGCTCTGAAGTCTGCATATTCTTGTGGAATCATACCTTTAAGCTTTTCTGCATCAAACTTTTCACTTTGATCGACCATCTTATTTGGAATAAGAACATCAACACCATAAGGTTTTCCATCTATGTGGTCATCGATCCATTTTAGTTCTTGTTCAAGTTGTTCTGGCGACATACCTACTGCGCCTAAAACACCACACCCACCAGCTTTCGAGACAGCTACAACAACGTCTCTGCAATGTGTAAAAGCTACTAGTGGAAATTCTATCTCTAGAAGTTCGCATATTTTTGAGTTCATAATCTTTCCTTATTTTATGTATATTTAATAAATTGACTGTAAGTAATTAGCCAAAACAATTTGAGCTACGACTACTATTCCGATAATTACAGCAAAATATGTCATGTATCTGTATATCTTTTTATCCTCTTCCATTTTTTTCCTCCCTCTAAAAAGGTTATTATTCCCATAAAAAAGATGAAAGGTCAAAGAAAATTATCAGATCAGGCTTGGAGGTGGGCTTTTTATGATTGGGCAAATTCAGCTTTTGCTACGACGGTCATGGCGGGATTCTTTCCTATTTTTTTTAAATCATATTGGGCTAATGATTTGTCAGATGCTGAAAGTACGTTTGTGATAGGTTCTGCTAATTCTTTAGTGGGATTATTAATTGCCATCAGTGCACCGGTGCTAGGTGCATTTGCAGATGCAGGAAATTCAAAGAAAAAATTACTTCTTACCTTTGCGATATTAGGTATCTTTTCTACAGGATATTTATTTTTCATTCCTGAGAGTTCTTGGAAATTTGCAATTACCTTTTATGCCATTGGTGTAATTGGTTTCTCTGGTGGAAATATTTTTTATGACGCTTTACTGGTTTCTGTAGCCAAAGACCATGAAAGAAATAAAGTCTCTTCTCTAGGTTTCTCACTAGGATATCTTGGCGGCGGTTTATTATTCCTAGTAAACGTATTGATGTTTTCTTTTCCAGGATTTTTTGGACTTCAATCAGAAATTGAAGCCATATTGTGGTCCTTCCTTAGTGTCGCTATCTGGTGGAGTATTTTTACAATTCCTTTGATGACAGGAGTCAAAGAACCCAATGCTTCAAAGAATGATAAGGGCCTTTTCAGAACTGTTAAAGAAGCTTTTAAAAGTTTATACGAAACAAGTAAATCTATTAAAAACTATAAAAGTGCTGGTGTCTTTTTACTCGCATACTTTCTTTATATGGATGGAGTGGACACTATTATCAGGATGGCAACTTCATATGGATCTGATATAGGTATATCCGCACAATCCATGATTGGAGCATTACTTTTAACACAATTCATAGGTTTTCCAGCAACACTGATTTTTGGAAGATATTCAGATAAATTTGGACATAAAGAAACATTGTCCTTTGCTATTATTATTTATATCGGAGTTGTCATCTTCAGTGCACAAATGGATAGTGCGATTGAGTTTTTTATAATGGCTTCAGTGATAGGACTTGTTCAAGGTGGTGTTCAGGCAATAAGTAGATCTTACTTCAGTAGCTTAATACCAGAAAATAAAGCGGCGGAGTTCTTTGGGTTTTATAATTTTATTGGAAAATCTTCTGTATTTATTGGACCTTTTATGGTGTCTGGGATAGCACTATTGACTGATAGCCCAGGTTTGGGAATATTGAGTCTTTTACTGCTATTTATACCTGGATTAATTATTTTAAGGAAAGTCCCCTGATCAAAATAATCCTCTTTTCGTTAATGCTCTCTTCAAAACTGTTGGCTTATCAGTCATAAGTCCATCAACTCCTAGGTCGATTAATTTATACATCTGCTCTTCATCATCAATTGTCCAAACATGAACTAACTTACTTTCTTTTTGTGCTGTTTGAATAAAGTTCTTTGTAATGACAGGAACGCCCCATTGAGAAACAGGAACTTGAGCACAATGACCTGCTGTGGTTTTTAAAGGGAAACCTATTGATTGACACATCAACTTAAATATTTCCATTTGTCCAGAAGAGGTGCAGGCTTTTGGTCCTGCTAATTTTCTTATTCTTTCTAATCTCGATGAAGAAAAAGAAGCAAGGCAGACTTTTTCTAGACATTCCATATCTTTAATTATCTGGACAGTCCCACTTAATGCATCTTCGGTCTTGATATCAATGTTGAAACGTAATTCAGGAAAACTTTCAAGCGCTTCACTCAATAGCGGTATTTTTCCTCCTTCAAGTAATTCAATAGATCTTACCTGAGCTAGTGTTAAGTCTCCTATCTTTGAATTTAATCCAGCCATTCTCTTAAGATCATGGTCATGGAAAATAACTACATGACCATCTTTAGTAGCCTGAACATCTGTTTCAATGAAGACAAATCCTAATTCAGAAGAATACTGAAAGGCTTCTAAGGTATTTTCCGTTTCTACTTCATCTCCCCCTCGGTGAACAAACCCGTAAAAACTATAATCTTGAAAGAATGGATGCATGAATCTATTTTTTTTTTATTTGGACTATACTATAAGGAAGGAAGTGATTTATGGAGAAACTTTTTTTAGTAATAGTAATAGTTCTTGGTCTTCTGGCTCTGCCATACCTATACAAATTATCTGGTTTAAAAAAAATTACTAAGCAAGATATCCCTCATACAGGTGATTGGGTTGAGCTTACTCGTGGCAACATATACTTTAGATGGTTTAAACCTGATATTGCACAAGACCCTAAAGGCACTATAGTTCTTGTTCATGGTTTTTCTACGCCAAGCTTTGTATGGGGTGGTCTAGTAAATCACTTCAATGATTCGGGTTATAAAGTCTTAGCCTATGACCATTTTGGAAGAGGCTTCTCAGAGAGACCTCGCGGGCCGTATAATAAAGATCTATATTTAGAAACACTTCGCGAACTAATCCTTAGTCAAAATATCAGTGAATCAGTTCATCTTGTAGGTTATTCCATGGGAGGACCTATAGTTGGCCACTACGCAGATACATATCCAGAAAATACTAAAAGTGTATCTTTAATTGCCCCTGCAGGTTTTAGTAAGTCTGTACCTCAAATGAATTCTTGGAGCACTATGCCAATAATAGGAGATTGGTTTTGGAGGGTCTTTAGTGATCGTCTTTATGGCATAGGCAATATGTCAGAAACTCAATTTAGCGAAGATCCCTTGTCCATAAATGAGGATAAATTTTTGCCATTATTTCAAGAGCAGCTTAAATTTAGAGGATTTAATGAATCTCTCCTCTCTACTGTTAGAAACTTTAATCTCTTTGATGTGAGAAGTATGTATGAAAGTTTAAGCCAAAAGAATATCTCAATTCTCACCTTATGGGGGAAAAAAGACGGCGTCGTTCCTTTCTCCGGTTCTGAAGAATTTGAAAGAATATTTTCTGAAGGGAAGTTAGTATCTTTAGAAGAAGGGACTCATGATATTACTTACCGACAACCAACCATAGTCAGTGAAGAGATAATAAGTTTTATTAATTCTATCTAAGGTTTGATGGATTTCAGTGATATCAGCTCCTATTCTGACAGTCAGGTAGAGTTGAAGATTAAGGAGTTAAAGGAAAATAAGTATTTCCTAGCTTTCTTGTCGGGCCTATTTTATCCAAAACTCAATAAATATTTTCATCTGGGCGTCAATCAATACGTTAAAAGAAAATTTCATCAACATTTTCATGACTGTAATTCTATTGAAGAATTCCAAAACTGTTTAGCTCCTTTAGTTAAAAAGATGGTACAGAATACGACTGATGGTTTCTCTTATAGCGGTTTGGAGAACTTGAGTGATAAACCTACTCTATTTATAGGTAATCATAGAGATATCTCACTTGATGCAGCTTTTCTAAATTATCTCTTGTACCTGCAGAAGATGAAAACTGTAAGAATTGCTATCGGAGATAACCTTCTTGATGGAAGCTTCGCTGAGGTACTGATGAGACTAAATAAAAGTTTCATAGTGCATAGAGAGATACAAGGAGCTAAGGAAACTCTAAGAAAACTATCAAAATTGTCCTCATATATTAATTACTCTCTAACAGAAGATAATGAGAGTGTTTGGATTGCTCAGAAACAGGGTAGGGCCAATGATGGGAATGATTTCACAGACGAAGCTGTTTTAAAGATGCTTTATCTGGACAAAAGAAAAACTGCACCTTTAGATCAATGGGTCAAAGACACTAACCTCACGCCAATTGTCATTTCCTATGAATATGATCCTCTGGATATTATTAAGGCACAGCGCTGGGTTCATCAAGAGCATTCAAATTTAGTTTCAAGAAATAAAAATGACCTAAACGAAATGACATCTGGAATATTCGGATACAAAGGAAAGGTGCATTTGCATATCTGTAAACCAGTTTCCTTTAGCGGAGACAATATAAAGAATTTAGCTGAAATTATTGATAAAGAAATAATCAGCAATTATCGGATTTGGCCTTCCTCCCAGATATCTTTATTGTCACTATCTAAATCCAATCCTGATTTTAATTTTCATGACAAATCTGTTGAGCAAAGTAAAGAATATGCCTATGTTCAAGAAAGATTTAAGGATCTTGATCCTAAAATAAAGAATAGAGTGTTGATGACCTACGCCCAACCATTGATTAATAAATAAAAGGCCAGACTTTCGCCTGGCCCTTAATGTTTCTCAATTGGGAAGATTGAGACACAGTACTTAATGGGGAGTTAAGAATTACATGGAAAAAGTAATGACAAATGTATCTTCGTCAGCTAATCCACTGAAAGTTTCTGCACTGAAGTCACTCCACGATAGAGCTACTCCAAGACCTGCAATAGATATCGGCAAGTCGTAACTAATAATAGTATATTCTCCATATTCATCGTAATCACCGTATGTTATCCCGAGACCAGTTTCGCCTAGCGCAACTGAAAATTCAGTATTATCCGGTGCAGAATCTTGACCTGATGAGTATGTAAGGCCGAAATAGCTATATCCCAAACCGAAGTATATTTCTTCAAAATCCAAGGAATCTTCCCCGGGATAAGTAAAGGCGAGGTAGCCTATATCGTAACTCAGTCCATTTTCTAATTCATTGGCATAACCTGCATACCAGTCCAGCTCCAGTGCAGCTCCGTCTCCAAATTCTACATTAGATGCCCAAGTGCCAAAATAAAGTCCACTTTCTCCTGCAATATCAAATCCACCTGAAATAGCCGGTTCTTCAGCTGTTTGTGTCATGCCTCTCCAGACGTAGTCATTAGCTATAGCAACGTTACTTTCGAACTCAGCTGATTGAAGAGTCGTAGTGCTTGAGAAAAACACTATGGCACAAAATTTAAAAATATTTTTCATCTTAATTCCTCATAATTATTTGTTAATACACAATTATGTATGCAATCTCTATGCCATATAAAATTAGCTTAATTATTCAATATTTGCACTAATTTTGTGCGAAGGGAATTTTTTTAGTTCTAAGAGGGTTACTATTCCTGAATTTTTCTAATTAATCGTGTAATATCATGCAACTTTAAATACGACTTATATGGAGAAAAAATGGATATAACAAATAAAGTAGCATTAATAACAGGTGGGGCGTCTGGCTTAGGTCTGGCCACTGCTGAATTATTTATTGAATCAGGTGCAAAAGTTATGTTGCTGGATTTAAATGAAGATAATGCAAAAGCGGCAACAGAGAAACTAGGTTCTAATTCAAGCTATGTTATTGCAAATGTAACAGACGAAAGTTCGGTTCAAGATGCAGTAGATAGAACTGTTGAAGATTTAGGTAGCTTAGATATCGCTGTAAATTGTGCTGGTATTGGAAGCGCAAGCAAAACCGTTGGAAGAGATGGTGCTCATCCACTAGATTACTTCAAGTTAGTTGTAGATATAAACCTAATTGGAACCTTTAATGTACTTAGATTAGCAGCAGTGGCTATGGGTAATAATGAACCTAATGCCGATGGAGAATGCGGTGTAATAATCAATACAGCATCCGTTGCTGCATTTGATGGTCAAATGGGACAAGCAGCCTACAGCGCTAGTAAAGGTGGTGTAGTGGGTATGACTTTACCTATTGCGAGAGATCTAGCCAGAATGGGAATTAGAATAAATACCATTGCGCCGGGTATCTTTAATACGCCTCTGATGAATGGAGCTCCAGATACTGTTAAAAATCCTTTAATAGAAATGGTTCAATTTCCTAAGAGACTAGGACATCCAGAAGATTTCGCTTCTTTAACAAAGCATATCGTTGAAAATTCTTATTTGAATGGTGAAACCATAAGATTGGATGGCGGCATAAGAATGCAACCAAAGTAGATGGAAATTCTTGCTGATTATTTAGTTTTCTTATTAAAGGTATTCACAATAGCTGTGGCTATCACTGTGCCGCTTCTCTTAATTATTGGATCTTCCAAAGGAAAAACTCAGTCGAAAGGAAAACTGGCCATTACTAACTTATCCGAGAAATTTGAGGATATGGGTAATGTTGTCCGAAGTTCTAATATGAATCCGAAGGAACTTAAAAAATTCTATAAAGACATAACTAAAAATAAAAAAAAGAAGACTGATGAAAAAGAACCATCCATTTTTGTTTTAAATTTCAATGGAGATATTCAGGCCTCAGAAGTCGAAAAGTTAAAATATGAGATAAATGCAATCCTTCTTTCCGAAAGTGAATGCAAAGAGGTAGTTGTAAAAGTAGAGAGTGGAGGCGGCTCTGCCTACGCTTATGGTCTTTGTGCTGCTGAACTGAAGAGATTGGTTGATAACGACATAAGTTTAACTGTCTGCATAGATAAAGTTGCAGCTAGTGGAGGCTATTTGATGTCTTGTGTAGCTACAAAGATCATCGCTGCTCCGTGGGCAATTGTTGGTTCTATAGGTGTTATAGCTCAACTGCCCAACTTTCACAGATTGCTTAAGAAGAACTTAATAGATTTTGAGATGCATACTGCTGGAGAATTTAAAAGAACTCTAACCACTCTTGGAGAAAATACTGAGGAAGGAAGAGAAAAATTTAAAGCTGATCTAGAAGATTTACATGTCATTTTTAAAGACTTTGTTAAAGAACAGAGACCAGAAGTCGATACAGCTATTGTTGCTACTGGTGAAGTCTGGCAAGGTGAAGAAGCCGTCAGGGTAGGGCTGGTTGACTCTCTCGAGACTTCTGATAATTATTTAGTTAATCTCTCGAAAGATGCAACGCTCTTCGAAATAGAATATATCGAGAAGAAAAATCTTTCTGAAAGATTTGCTTTCTCAATGCAGTTAATCTTAGAGAAATCTGTCATCAAATTTTACGATTTAATCAATAGAG
Organism: uncultured Gammaproteobacteria bacterium; assembly: GCA_913042105.1. Lineage (GTDB taxonomy): Bacteria > Pseudomonadota > Gammaproteobacteria > Magnimaribacterales > Magnimaribacteraceae > Magnimaribacter. Next base: position 7,125 of record CAJWIK010000023.1, on the reverse strand, counting down.
ACCGTTATACATCATGAAAACATTTAAAGCTTTAGAGTCGGTTAAAACTGAAGAAGGAAATAAGACTTCCATCATAGAAAAATCAATTAGTGACTTACCTGAAGGTGATCTGCTTATAAAAGTGAATTACTCATCACTAAACTATAAGGATGCGCTTTCTGCTTCTGGATCACCAGGTGTTACCAGAAATTATCCACATACCCCCGGAATAGATGCTGTCGGCATTATCGAAGAATCTAATAACTCTTCTTTCAAGGAAGGCGATAGTGTGATCGTTACGGGATACGACTTAGGTATGAATACGGCAGGTGGTTTTGGACAATATATTAGAGTTCCATCTTCATGGGCTATTCTTCTTCCTGCTGGTTTGGAAGAAAAAGACTCTATGTGTCTTGGTACGGCTGGTTTAACAGCTGGTTTATCTGTGTTTGCTCTTGATAAGCATAATTCTCATCAAGGCTTTGATGGAACTAGTTCAATTGTTTCAGGTTCAACTGGCGGCGTAGGTTCTATAGCCTTAATGCTACTGTCTAAACTAGGATCTAACGTAACAGCCATCACAGGAAAAGATTCACAAGAGGAATTACTTAAAAATTTAGGAGCATCTGAAGTTGTTTCAAGAGAAGGGCTTTCAGAAATGACTAGAACTCCGGTGGGGAAAAGTATTTGGGATTTTGGAGTCGATGTTGTCAGTGGAAATATCTTAACATTAATGCTGGCATCCCTTAAACCTGGCGGTGCTGTAGCTTGCAGCGGCATGGTTGGTGGCCCTTCATTTGAAAGTTCAATTTTTCCTTTCATTTTAAGAGGGAATGCATTGCTTGGTATAGATTCTGTAGAGATCTCTTTAGAGCAAAAGACCCAAATCTGGAATAATTTTGCTTCGGATTGGAGTCTTGATTTATCCCATACCGTTAGAGAAGTAAATCTAGAAAACCTAGATACTGAAATCTCTACTATTTTGAAAGGTGGTCAAGTGGGAAGAGTCTTAGTCAATTTAAACTAAAAGGAGAGATCTATGGCAACTCATCATACTGAAGAAGAAAAAGAAGTAATGCGAGAAGAAGATAGTAAGTTAGATGCTATAGCTGCTGTGGTTATCATACTCAGCTTAGTTGCTATAGCTGTATTTTGGGTTTCAAATCAATAATTAATCAATAAATAAGTAAAGAAGGAAGAAATATGGACGTTGTAAATTTTTTAAAAGATAAAACGAGAATACCTGTAATTGGAGCACCTCTATTTACTGTTTCTTATCCAGAGCTTGTTTTAGCTCAATGTAAGGCTGGAGTCGTTGGGTCTTTTCCTGCATTAAATGCAAGACCTGAAGAAAAGCTTGGGGAATGGATATCAATGATGAAACAGGAACTGTTGGAATATAAAGAACAAAATCCTGATGCTGTTGTTGCCCCTTTTGCTGTGAATCAAATATGTCATCACTCAAACAATAGATTGGAACATGATATGAATGTTTGTGTTGAGCATGAAGTGCCAATCATCATCACAAGTCTTAGAGCACCTAAGTTTGTTGTTGACGCCGTACATAGTTACGGTGGCGCGGTTATGCATGACGTGATCAATATTCGACATGCTAAAAAGGCTGTTGATGAAGGAGCTGATGGTCTGATATTAGTTTGTGCAGGAGCAGGTGGTCATGCAGGAACCTTAAGTCCATTTGCATTAGTCAGAGAAGTAAGGGAATTTTTTGATGGCCCAGTTGCTCTATCCGGAAGTATTTCACATGGAGCTTCAGTGTTATCCGCACAAGCAATGGGTGCTGATTTTGCTTATGTAGGCACTAGATTTATTGCCACTCAAGAAGCAAATGCATCAGATGGATATAAAGATATGATCGTCGATAGCAATGCTCAAGACATTATGTATTCTTCGACCTTTACTGGAGTTAATGGGAATTATCTAAGACCGAGTGTCGTTAACGCTGGATTGGATCCAGAAGACTTACCTTACGCTGACAAAAATGATATGAATTTTGGTAGTTCTGGAAAAGATATGGATAAAGCTAAACCAACCGGCAACAATGAGAGCAAGGCTTGGAAAGATATTTGGGGAGCAGGGCAGGGAATAGGTAATCTACATGATGTTCCGACAGTCAAAGAGGCAGTTGACTCTATGGTTGAAGAATATCAGGATGCCCTGAGTGCAATGAACTCAAGTGCTAGAGCTTAATCACCTGTAAATTTAGGATTTCTCTTTTCAAAGAATGCTGTAACAGCTTCTTTTCTGTCCTTAGTTTCGTGTGTCAATAATGTTTGGTCATAATCCATATGCATTATTGATTCATCATTCTTATACACAAGGTTGTTGACGCTTCTCTTTATCATTTGTGCTGCGATGGGAGACTTCGCAGCATATAAATGAGCCATCTCAAGGGCTTTCTCCATCAATTCATCAGGCTTACAGACTTCATCATAAAAACCCCATGTTAATAAAGTTTCTGCATTTTCGTTTTCACCACCAATAACCATCTTTTTTGCTTTTGCAGGACCAATTAATCTGACCGCTAAAGGCAATCCAAGCCAGTTTAAATTGATGCCTAAATTTATCTCCGGGTAACCAAGTATTGCTTTGGAGCTTGCTACACGAAAGTCACAAGCAGAAGCTATGCAAGCAGCACCTCCCAGACAATAACCATTTACGGCCGCAATTGTTATTTGATCAATATCTAAGATTGATTTGATGGCTGGTTTACCGAAATTATTTCTCCAAGACTCAAGCTTAGATGACAGTTGAGCTTTCTCTTTTAGATCTGCTCCAGCTGAGAAGTTATCTCCCTCACCTGTAAAAATAATCACTCTTGTCTCTAAGTCTTTTCTAAAATACTCTTGAAGAGAGCAGAATTCTTTTAAAACATCCTTACTAAGAGCATTCATAGCATCAGGTCTATTTATGCTGACGATAGCTATAGAGTCTTGCTTCTTAACATTCAGAAATTCCATATCAGTCTTCCGCTAGAAATTTTTCAGCATCTAAGGCTGCCATGCATCCTGATCCCGCTGAAGTGATAGCCTGTCTATAAATATGATCAGATACATCTCCAGCAGCAAATACTCCTGGAGTACTAGTTCTCGTACTATTGCCATCAGTACCTGAAATTATCTTGAGATAACCATTAGCCATATCTAACTGATCGATGAATAGATCAGTATTTGGTTTATGTCCAATTGCCACAAAAAGGCCAGAAAGAGTTACATCACTTTCTGAAGAGTCTTTAGTGCTTTTAATTTTTATACCGTTTACTACATTATCATCACCCAGTACTTCTATTAATTCATGGTCCCAAATGATCTCTACATTTCCTTCTCTTTCCTTTTTAAATAATCTTTCTTGTAGAATTTTTTCCGCTCTTAGTGAGTCTCTGCGATGAATTAAGGTAACTGAAGAGCAAAGATTAGATAGATATAAGGCCTCTTCAACCGCTGTATTTCCCCCACCAATAACAGCAACATCTTTATCTTTGTAAAAGAATCCATCACAAGTAGCGCAGGCACTCACACCTTTACCCATATATTTTTGTTCACTATCAAGGCCCAAATATTGAGCAGAGGCTCCAGTTGCAATAATCAATGCATCAGATTCATAAGCATTTACATTACCAGTTAGATTAAACATTTTAGAACTCAGATCTGCTGATTCTATGTGATCAAAAATGACTTCTACATCGAGAGATTCAACATGTTTAAGCATTCTGTCCATTAAATCAGGTCCTTGAAGGCCATCACTATCTCCAGGCCAATTTTCTACATCTGTTGTAGTTGTAAGCTGTCCTCCTTGTTCCATTCCTGTTATTAAACAAGGATCTAGTCCAGCCCTAGCGGCATAAACTGCTGCCGTGTATCCGGCGGGGCCTGATCCTAATATTACGAGTTTTCTTTTTATACTTTCCATAGTGTCAATTATATAGTTATCGTCAAAAATTAGTTATTCTGATTAGAAGATCTTCTTATTTAACTATACAATACTTTAAAACAAGATTTGTTAGTGGTTAAAAAGTCTCAAGCAACAAAAAAATCATCGAACCAAGCTGTATCGGTGTCTCGTATACGGCTAAATAAACTGATCCTTGATTCCTGGCTAATTGTTCAGGGGTTTTTGGGTATCTTCATACTTCTTGCTCTCGCTACTTTTTCACCAAGAGACTCAGGCTGGAATACAAAAGTTTTCAGTGGGGATGCACTAGATAATCAAATCTCAAATGCAGTTGGTAGTTGGGGCGCTTACTTGAGTGATTTTCTATTAACTCTCTTTGGATATATGTCTTATATTTTAGTTTATTGGTTGTTGTGGCCACTAGTAAGGCACTTCTTTCTCTCTAGGAACAAAGTTCCATTTTCTGATATTTATACAGGGCTCTTGGGACTAAAAATATTTGGTTGGGCTTTAGTCATCGTCTCCGGTTCTACTTTATTTGCTTTGATAATGGAACCAGGCGTAAGTTTTCTTCCTCAAGAGGGAGGAGGCTTAATTGGATCTAGGATTTCTTCTCTATTTATTATTCCACTGAGTTTTATTGGTAGTTTACTTTTGTTCACTGCATCCCTTTTATTGGGTTTGACACTATCTCTAGAGGTATCTTGGGTCGCTTTGATAAATAAATTACAAGAATTATTACTTTCTTCGGGATCGTCTTTTGGAGATAGGTTGTCTAATTTCTTATCTCACTTAAAGGAGAAGCAGCAATTAAGAAAGGAAAAGATTGAAAGACAAGAGAAAGTGATCGTTAGCGCTAGAGCAAAAGAGATTGCCAAACCTGTTGAAGTGATTAAACCTAAACCCGCCATTGAAACTAGTAAAAGAGTAGAAGAAGAGAAACAAACAGAGCTCTTTGAGTATAAAGAATCTTCTGCTCCTCCTAAGCTTTCTTTGTTGGACGAGAATAAACATCAGGAATCAGATGAAACATCTGAAGACTCTTTGAGAAGACTCGGAGAATTGGTTGTATCCAAGTTAGCTGAATATAATATTAATGAGATTGAAGTAGAGTCAATTCAACCAGGTCCAGTTGTTATTAGGCTAGAGCTAAAACTTCCAAGTGGTTTAAAAGTTAATCAGATTTCTAATATTAGCAAAGATCTAGCTCGCTCTTTATCTAAAACTAGCGTGAGGATCGTTGAGGTTATTGAAGGCAAAGATACGATAGGCATAGAAGTCCCAAGAGAAGATAGGCAACCTGTTCTTTTGAGTGAAGTACTTTCAAGTAAAACCTATGATGATGCAAAAAGTCCTATCACCGTTGCTTTAGGCAAAGATATAAGTGGCTCGGCTGTAGTAGCTGATCTTGCCGGAATGCCTCACTTGTTGGTCGCGGGAACAACAGGATCGGGTAAATCTGTAGCCATTAATGCAATGCTTATAAGTATTTTGTATAAAGCCAGTCCAGAACAGGTCAGACTTATTTTGATAGACCCGAAAATGCTAGAACTTTCTGTCTACGAGGACATACCGCACTTGTTAGCTCCAGTCATAACAGATATGAAAGAGGCTTCAAGTGGTCTCAGGTGGTGTGTGAATGAAATGGAAAGACGTTATAAGCTAATGGCACATTTGGGTGTAAGGAATTTAAATGGATTCAATAAAAAAGTTAGCGATGCTGCCGCTTCTGGTGAGCCTCTTAAAGATCCAACGTGGAAAATTAATGAAGCTGAAGAGGGAGAAGTAGCTCCAGATCTAGAAGAATTACCTTTGATTGTTCTTGCTGTTGATGAGTTGGCTGATCTGATGATGGTGGTTGGAAAAACTGCTGAGCAGTTAATCGCTAGAATTGCGCAAAAAGCGAGGGCAGCTGGAATACATATGCTTTTAGCCACCCAAAGACCTTCGGTTGATGTCATTACTGGATTAATTAAAGCAAATATATCCTCAAGAGTTGCATTCCAAGTGGCCTCAAAAATGGATTCAAGGGTTATATTGGATCAGGGGGGCGCTGAGCAACTTTTAGGAAAAGGAGACATGTTGTATTTAGCACCAGGAACCTCTATTCCTCAAAGAGTTCATGGAGCTTTCGTCGGTGATGATGAAGTCAAAAGAGTGGCAGATGATTGGAGACAGAGAGGTAAGGCAGACTACCTTGAGGAAGTAACAAAAGAAGAAGGAGCTGTTGCTGGTATGCCCGGTATTGCATCAGATGATGATGATGCCGAAAAAGATGAACTCTATGATGAAGCCGTAGCTTTTGTTGCTCAATCAAGAAGAGCTTCTATTTCAGCTGTTCAAAGAAGACTAAGAATAGGATACAACAGAGCAGCAAGAATGATAGAGACAATGGAAGAAACAGGTGTGCTTAGTCCAATGGCCTCAAACGGAAACAGAGAAGTATTAATCCCTCCACCGCCTGAGGATTAATTTGAAGAAACTATTTCTCTTTTTAATTTTCTCTAGTTTCTATCTTTATTCTGAAGATAATATTGTCATCATCATTTCAATGGATGGAGTTCGATATGATTTTCCTGAGTTAACGCAAGATGGAGGCCTCGCTTTAATTGAGCAAAATGGCTTGAAGGCAGATTCTTTAATACCCGTTTTTCAATCTTCAACTTTTCCTGCTCACGTGTCCATGGCTACTGGAGTAACTCCCGATAAACACGGAATTCTTCATAACTCCTTTTACGATAAAAATAGAGGCTCTTATAGCTATAGTCCAGATGCCAGTTGGATTGAATCTGAACCAATATGGGCTCTATTGGAAAGAAATAACTTAAAAACAGCTACTTATTTTTGGGTTGGATCAGAAACAGACTGGAACGGGACTAAGATTTCTTACAGTAAAGCCCCATTTAATGGTCGCATTTCAGAAAAAAGTAAAACAAAACAAATTTTAGAATGGCTAGATCTAGAAGATCGATTGCGACCGAGATTAATTATGTCTTGGTGGCATGGCACGGACTCTATTTCTCATGAAAACGGCGCTCTAGACTCCACAGTTATCAACCAACTTAAAAGACAAGATCAAGAATTACTTAATTTAATTAATGCAATTTCTTCTAGAGATTTATGGAACAAGGTAACGCTTTTGGTTGTTAGCGATCACGGGATGTCGAATGTTTCAAACTTTATAAATTTAAAAGAGATATTTAAGAGGAATGATATAAGCGCTCGTCTTTCTATTGG
>CAJWIK010000022.1 GCA_913042105.1 uncultured Gammaproteobacteria bacterium | reverse complement strand
AATATTTTTAATATTAAGGTCAGAGGATTCCACAGACATCACTATGATGAATATTATTAGACTCAGAAATTTTTTAATCATATTCTTATTTTATCTCTTCTTTAGTTCTTAGGGATCTTTAGTTTTCGTTTATAAATGATCATTCAAAAAAATGATATGATTATTCTTTTTTTAATTTCTAATCTAATTTAGTGTAGCAATTTAATAAATGCCATATTTCATAACCTTACTAATTCTTGCAATAAGTCTATGGATTGGAAATTCAGCGGTATCATTATTTTTAGGAATATTACTAACTCTATTTTACAAGTTACCTGATGATTTCTTTACGCAGAAGTATGGATCAAAGATTTTACAGACAGGTATAGTTTTCCTGGGAGGTAGCTTAAGTTTAGGGAGTGTGTATGAAACAAATTCAGAATATTTTTTATGGATTTCTGCTTTTGTCCTTTTGTCTTTTGGTACAGTTATACTCATTGGAAGGTTATTAGGTGTTTCTCATAAACTTTCTTTCTTGTTAGCCTCCGGCACATCAGTATGTGGAGGAACAGCCATTGCCTCAGTAGCTCCCTCAATAAAAGCCAAGCCAGAAGAATTAACGACAGCTATAACTATAGTATTTTTACTAAACGCCGTAGCAGTTTTATTATTTCCATTAGCTAATGGTTATTTAGAATTGAGTGATAGACAATTTGGGGCTTGGGCTGCACTTGCAATACATGATACAGCGTCAGTCGTAGGTGCCGCTTCTTCCGTAGGAGATATTGCGGTCGAAGTTGCGGCTACTTTAAAGGTTGCTAGGACCATCTGGATAGTGCCTTTAGTAATTTTTGCTAGCTGGCTCTATAGAACTAAATCTGAAGGTTTTGGACTTCCTCCCTTTGTAGTGTTTTTTATCGCAGCAGTATTACTTAATTCTTACTTTGAACCAGATGTCCTCACAGTCTCTTATTTAAAAGACATCAATAAACTTTGTTTACTGACTGGATTATTTTGCATTGGAACTCAAATTAACAAAGACAGCTTGAAACTAATTACAATCAGGCCTTCTCTACTGGCCTGCTTAGTTTGGGCAATGATAATTCCTACTTCTCTCTGGATAGTTCAAAGTTTCTAGTTAAAACTTTCTTTCTTGTTTTTCACAATCACCTTTAGCAAGTATTTCTATTTTTGGATCCTTGCCTCTTTTGCCATCAACTCTCTTAAGCCATATATCTCCGTTAATCCTCGCTTTTCCTGTAAACCAGTTAATTTCATTACTCAATCGATAAACATCGACTTTATATTCAGGATAATTTGGATGAAGGACTCCATTCTCTATGAAATGAGTTACTAGTAGACCGGTTTCTTTCTTTTCTTTATTCCAATCACTTTGTGTAATCCAAACTGGAGCAGGTTCAATTACATAGTCTAATTTGAGGAGGTCATCCGTAGACTCATCTATTGCCCAATACTGGGTAACATCAATCTTATTTTTATCCCAGGCATCTTTATTAAGAGTTTCTTTTGCTCTGTTGAGAAAAAAAATAGATTGAGTAGTGGTAACCGCAACATTCTTTGCAATTTCAACAGCTTCATTAAAATAATTTCTTCTAAAATCCTCATAGGTTATTGAGTAATTGCCCTCTAATTCACAAAGCACTTTATTCGTTTCTTCAGAGGCGGGAAGCCCTAAAGAAATAGTAACAAAAAATAGTAGAGCAAGATTCTTGATCAAATTAAACGTATTTATCAATTTATTTTAATTCCTTATTTGAGGTGATGGATTTTATGAAGGATATCTCCTCATCGCTAAATGCTGTTCCGTCTTGTCTTAAAATATCATGGAACCATAACTCTGGTTCTGGAATAGCCTCATCTTCTTTTATGAAATCTCCAGCATCTTTCTTTTGCTTTATATCGAGGATAGTTGACCAGCCAAAATGAGTCTGGCTTTTCCCTGCTACTAGACCCCAATTAAAACATCCGACGCTATTATTTTTAAAGATAGGTAAGCTAAATTCAAAAGTAGATCCAAACTCTCTGGCCATATATTCAGTACAAATTAAAGGCCTGTCATGAGTTAGCAGCTTATCTATTGTCTCTTGAAGCTTTTCACCTTCATATGTATGAAAAGTGATGATGTCGGAATTTATAGCATTTAAATTAATTATTTCTGTACCTACAGATCCATCTAGACAGGAAGTAAGGGGCTGCGAAGGCCTAATCTCTAATGCCCATTCCCAGACTAGCTTCAATAAACTTATAGATTTATCTCCTACACCAAACTGACCTGGTTCGTTATAAAGATCCCACATTAGTATCCGATCATCATCCTTAAACTCCAATAAGATTTCTTGGACATACTGTCTAATTCGGGGTATTTCGGGGTGAAGTGCATCTTCATGAATCTCGTGAACTAAAGCCATTCCGGGACTTTGTTTCCAGCCTGAATTATGAACTCCTCTAACTGGTAGCGGTTGCTTACCAACCTTTGGATAGGGTCGATGGCAATCATCAAACAAAACAAGCATTACTTTGATGTCTAACGAATGACATATTTCTAAAAAATCATTTAACGTCTTTTTAAATGTATCTGAATCTTGCCAAAGTAGATCATGTAAATATACTCGTACTGAATTAAATCCCAGTTCTTTAGCCCATGAGAGTTCTCTTTTATTTACTGTTGAATCATAAGTTTCAACCTGAAACATCTCTAGTTGGTTGATCGCATTACTTGGTAGATAATTACATCCAACAAGCCACTCGTTATTTTTGTACCATTCAAATGATTTTTCTTTAGCCCACATGACTATAAAGCAGAGTTTCTTTTACACTTGGTCATGCCTTTTAGAAAGATGCCTTGTCTTGCGATTTCGCATTGCTCTTTGAGGCGAAAGGGTTGTGGATAAATAATCCAACTGCAACTCTTACAAGTTTTAACTAGTAAATTAAATTCATCAGAGAAGGACGCTACTGGAGAAGAGATGATCACCAGTGAAAATATTAATATATAAGCCTTTTTCATTTTTTTTATTTCTTTAATTTATACTAAAGAGAGTGACCATTATAAGCACAAAAGAACTGAATATATATTTTGAGAGAAGCTCGCCTAAAAGCAATGGATCGATTTTATATATAGGAGGCACAGGAGGAGATTTGAGGAATAAACCTAATCAAATGGACTCTCCATTATCGGACCTTTTTGAAATCATCAGTTATGATCAAAGAGGCCTTGGCCAAACAACAAAACCTCCCGGTGATTATTCGATGCAGCAATATGCCGATGATGCTGCCGATTTACTTGATGAGCTTGAGATAGATAATATTATTGTTATGGGCGTATCTTTTGGAGGAATGGTTGCACAAGAATTATCAAAGAGACATCCCTCAAGAGTGAGCAAATTAGTTCTCGCTTGTACTTCCTCAGGTGGACAGGGAGGTTCTTCTTATCCTCTTCATGAACTAGAAGAACTAACTGAGGATGAAAAGTTAGAACTCGGTATTAAAATAAATGATTTGAGAATCACAGATCATTGGATCAATGATAATAAAGAATCATGGAACTCAATTAAGAGAGCGGCCAGAACTAGACTGACCCACAAATCAGACCCTAAAAATCTTATCAAGCAACTTCTGGCCAGGAAAAAACATAATACATATAAGGACTTACCCAATATTGATATTCCCGTTTTTTTATTAGGTGGTAAGTATGATGGGATCGCGCCAGTGTCAAACATGAAAGCAATGCATCAACAAATTAGACAAAGCAGGTTAGAGTTCTATGAGGGTGGTCATTTATTTCTTGTACAGGATAAAAGGGCCTTTAAGGATATATCGGATTGGTTGTTACTTTAAATTTTTTATCTAAGATGCTACCTAATCAAAAAAATTGTATACAATCTAGCTTCTTGAAAATAAACACATGAATCTTAATACTAGAAGAATTTTAGGTTACCTAGGACTAATTCCATTTATAACTTTTTCTTTTGTGCCTTTATTCATTCCATTCCCTGAAGGCTATATATTCAATCTATTGCTTTCTTTTTATGGAGCAGTAATTCTCTCTTTCTTAGGTGGAATGACATGGGGTTGGCATGATTCAGAGAGTCATAACCTTTCTCTTATAATCGGAATCATATTTTCTTTGATCGGTTTTTTTATCATAGCCATATCAAATATGTTTCTTTATTACAGCCTATGTATTGGTTTAATAAGCTTTATCGCTTTCTATTTATTTGAATTAAAAGTATCTAATCAGATGAAAGATGAAGGCTATAAACTCTTAAGAAAGACACTGACTATCGTTGTGGCGATTTGTTATTTGACAAGCATCTCTACTTTTAACTGGTAATCAGATTATTACTGATTTCCAATAAGAAATATGATCTTCAATTAAAATTCAATGAGTATCAAGGACGATATAGAAAGAACTTATAATGATTTTAATGCAGTCTTTTTAAAAGAAACTGGAGAATCTCTCAATAATTTTCAGATGTCACAAGTCAGAGATCAATTTAAGCGGTGGATTGATCAAGGAAGTCCTATCTTTAGAGATATGATTCATGCAGAAGATGCTTTTCTTTATATCTATCATTTTACAGAACTTCAGGAGATTAAAAAAAAGTCGATTTATTTAAGAGAATTAAGCGATCCTTTATCTTACCAACGGTTTATCCAAGAGTTCTTTGATGGCAATTCACCTTCAGGATTACAGGAACTAAAGGTTCATCAAATCAATAACGAATCGGACAAGATTTGGTTTGGAAGAGAAAATTCTAAAGAAATTATTGATGCATGGAGAGAAGAAAGATTTAGAAATTATTCTTAACTTAATCTTTGTCTGAATTTTCTTTTAGTTTCTCTAAACTCATTTTATCTTTCATGCTCATTAAATAGGCTGCACCCGCAAGAATTAAGATTGCTACAGACTCCCACATCACCATCATCCCATCCATTTCTTTTGACTGCATTATAATTAACCGGCATAAAGCGGTAATGGCTACTATTATTGGCAAAGTAACTGGTATGCGATTTGTGCTGTAGAAGGCACCAACCATTGCAAGTATTTCTGCGTATATAAATAACATGAATAAATCGGCTAACTCTATTCTTTGTGCAACAAACATTTCATATAGATAGTTTGCTGATGCTACGCATGTAGAGATCCCTATTAAAGCTAATAAAAGCTTTTCGCTAGCAATGGTCGTCCAGCTCAAACCTCTATTCACTCCATTATTTAAAAATTTATTAATTTTTTCTTTCATAGTATTAAATTAAGAATATCCATATTAAATTAGCAATCAGAGTAGCTACTGTTAGCAATACACTAATGCGATGCAATAGAGAGAAAAGCTTATCATCGCCTTGATCTCTTGCTTGATTCGTTGCTCCAATCATCGCATTACATACAAAACCTGAAAGCAGGGTAAACGAGCCTATAAAATATGGCACCATCGATTCCTGGTCTCTGAATAATGTGATGATAATAAATACAAAACCAGCTGCAGCGATAGATTTAAAAAGCTTAGGAAAAAGTGATCTTAAGATGATCGGTCTATTTTCTTCAGGAAGGTCTCTAAATACAGTTGGAGCTACAAAAGCAGACTGAAACAATATAAGTCCACAAACCAAGCCTGAGACTAATACTTGTACTAAAAGTAAGATATCTAACATTTTTTATTATTATTCAGGAACATAATAGACCTTAGACGTATTGATCGCTAAATCTTTTTTTTCAAAAAATGTAGATTTATATTTTTCATCTACATAAAGCTGAACCTGATCATCATAGTGCTTAGAGCTTATATCTTGAGTAGCACTTCCATATTGATGAATACTCTTTGAATCTTGATCGCCATTTTCATTCCAACTCACATGAATATAGAGCCCATCTCCTCCTGCAGCGTTTAAATCTCCTTCTTCATCATTCCTCCCGTATATAGCTCTCAGTACATCAGGCCCGCCTTGAACCGAAGTTTTTTCACCACCCCGGGCAATAAAATTTCTGTCTGACCATAAAGGATTAACCTTGCCATAAGTTGCTGTCAGCTCTTTCACACATTCTTTAAAAGAAATTTCAGGATCTTGCGGAATTCGTTGTCCTTGTTCAGAAATCCATTCGCTAGACAGAACACATACACCTAGCGCAGCAGAAGTATTGTTAAGATCAGTTCCTAGATTCCATTCCTTTAGAATTGCCTGAGCAAAATTTAATTCTTCAGTATCAAACTGCATCTCAAAGATTTTGGCTATATATTTATAAGAACGGGATTGTTTTGAATACTTATTATCAAATTTTATTAGATCAAAAGTTTCTTCATCAACTTCTTTATACTCATCAAATAATTCAATAGATCGATAAGCGCGATTAGTCATTCTAGTTTGAAGGCCAAGAGTAGGGGAGTAGTTACTTGAATCTAAATTATCTTTCGAATCGGTGACCTTGAAAGGGTCTTGATTAGTGCTAGCGATCCAGCCAGAAGAGGGGTTAATGATCTGTGGAATTTCATCAAAATCTACATAACTATTCCAGATTAGATCTGATTTAGTGCCATCAATAACATTCTTCCAATCAATGCCTTCACTTCTTTTGGGGGAAGAAGAATTATGTAAGAATAAAATATTATCTTCTTTATCGGCATAGACACCATTAAATGAGATTATTGACCTCATTTTCATGGCAGACTTCCACTCTTCGAGAGAATTTGATTTGTTCATTGCAAACCATTGATTCACCTGTTTGATATCACTCATACCTGAAAATCTTAATGCGTAGTGTTTGTCTGCAATTTCCAAGACAGGACCATGGACAGAATACTTCGCTTCCCTTTTAAAGGTCCATTTAATAGGTCCAAAAATCTTGGTAGGTAGTTTTATTGTTTCTATTTCAAAGTCCGTCCAAGATCCATCCAGTAAATATTGATTATTATTATCCGGGTTGATTTCGAGTAGATAGCTATCTGAAAGATCGGGCTTGTTCACAGTAAAGCCCCAAGCAATATTCTCATTGAAACCTACAAAAACAAATGGCGAACCTGGAAAGAGGCCTCCCATCATATTCCATCCTTCATCACTTCTGATATGCGCTTCATACCAGGCGAGAGGCCCATCTAAGGGTTGATGCGAATTTATTATTATTCTTGTTGAATTATCTGACGTCTTATTCGAGTTAACTGCCAAAACATTTGAACCAGTAACAAGCTCTTGATTCCTATATAAACTTGTATATTCCTCTTTTATATTCTCTTCCCTTTGGAGTTTTTCAATTGAACTCATTACTCCTGAAAAGAATAGATTTTGAATTGAAAAACCCGCAACAATATCTTGCTCTGTAACTGGAAAAAATTGACTATATTCATTATTAGGATTCTGAATCATCCAGTAATTTATGCCTGCAGCATAGGCCTCTATAACTTTTCTAACTTCTTCATCTATATCCGTAAGATAATTTAATTCTATTCTTTCTCTTATTTTTAAAACTTTTATTAGATAGTCCTGAATAGCACCGCTAGCCCCTTCTTTTAATCCCATTTGAGCTCTATAAAGGTAAAAATTTTCTGCGGTATTGATGAAATCATCTTCGGCATGAGCATAAGCAAGTCCAAAAGCTGCATCTGCATCTGTCTCTCCATAAACATGTGGCACACCCCAGATATCTCTAGTTATTTTTGCTTTATAAGAATTTGCTTGTTCAAGATAAAAATCTACTGCTTTGTTATCTACGGACTGACATGAGAATAAGGTAAAAGTTAACGTTAAATAAATAAGTATTCGTATCATCATTTTTTTAGAGAAATAATTAATTGTCGTATAAAGCTTTTAATAAAATAAATAAATCTAATAACTTTATTTCTATTCTCTTTAGGTTATATTAAATTCTCATAAAAAAAAGGAGATTCATTATGAAATCTAAATCTTTACTGGTTATGGTTGTTTCTTTAGCTTTCTCTGTAAGCGCATTATTTGCTGGGCATCATGAATCAAATGCAATGCAAGCTAATGAGATGACAGCGAAAGCATGGATTAATGCTTCTTATACGAGCAAGCAAGAGATGTTATCTTCTATCCAAAATAATATGGCTGAAGACGGACTTAATTATCCTGGCAGGTTTGTTGGGTTTGGTTTTAATTGGAATCCTGATTTAGATGAAGGAAGAATGGTTGTTATGAGAGTGATAGAAAATAGTCCGGCTGAGGGCATCCTCCAATCTGGAGACGAATTTATATCTGTAGAGGGCGTAGAGGTAAATCAAAAAAATATAGATGAAGAAAAACTAGCCTTTTCTGGATTGCCCGGAAAGCAAGTTAATGCTGTAATTTTAAGAGACGGAAAAACTAAGAATATTTCTGTTACAAGAGGAATTGTTAACTCTTCTAATACAAAAGAGCAATCATTGGAAAGTATATCCGAGGCTGATGAGGCCAACTGGACGACTATTGATTTTAGAATCAATGAGGTAGCATCAAATAAAAAGGAAAATACGGTCTATGTTTGGCACTGGCATAAGTCTCTGAATACTACATTCGACTTAGAATTTGAACAAAATGTAGTAACTAGGTTCATGTTTAATGAAGCCGGTAAGGTTACTGTCAGATCAGACCTTTCAGAAGAAAGACTGGTTCAAAGCCAGCTCGGATTTTCAGTTTCAAGATAAGAGATAAATCAATAAAGGCAGTTTTCGTTTGAGATCTGCCTTTATTTTTGTCTATATGGTTCTATTTGATACCTGAGGGAGAGACTCGAGTCTTTCCTTTAGTGGTAATGACTTCGACCAAATCTCCAACGATAAAGTTGTATGTCCCAACTTCCTGAACAACTGAGATGGTCCGCCCATCATCCATATTGATTGTTAATTGGATGCCTTCTGATGTTTGGATACTTTTTGATAAGTTGCCGCCCAGAGTCGCTCCTATAGCTCCTCCTAAAACAGCCCCAATTTCGGATTCCGGTTTTGAATTACTTATTTCACTACCTGCTGCTGCTCCTACTAAACCGCCGACTATTGTTCCAGGTGTTGTACTACCTTCAATGCTTACTTTTTTCAGAGAAACTACTTCTCCATAGAGAACATTGGAGATCCTTTGCACTGAGTCACGATCAAAAGTATCTGGCTTTAAAGACGAGTTAGCACAGCTTGTTACAATTAAAAAACAGACTAGAGCAGAAAATATTTTTTCATTCATTAAAAGTTTGTGAACTTATTAAGATGGAAATCAGCATTACCAAATTGAGAATCTATAACTAGAAGTCTTTTAAAAAAATGACCAATTCTTAGTTCTTCTGTAACACCCATACCACCATGAAGTTGAACGGCACTTTCACCAACAAATATTCCCGACTTACCTATTAAGTGCTTAAGGGCGTGTACTGTTCTTTGGGAAAGTTGAGGGTCTTGTACAGTTTCCATTGTTGCTCTGAATAACAAAGATTTACATTGTTCATATTCCATAAACATATCAACCATACGATGTTGAAGGACTTGGAAATCAGACAAAGCGTGATCAAACTGTTCTCTTTGTTGAGTGTATTCAACTGTATCTTTATAGAGAACTTCCATAGCACCTACAGCTTCTGCAGCTAGAGCCAAGATTGCATCATTTACAACTGCCTGAAGTATTTCAAATCCTTTATCTTTTTCACCAATTAAGTTTTCTGAGGGTACTTTTACATTTTCAAAAGTCACTTCAGATGCTCTGAGTCCATCTACAGTAGGAAAGTTTTCTCTTTGAATTCCTTCTGAGGTAGCGTCTACGATGAAAAGGGAAATTCCGTCTTCATCAACTTGACTCCCGCTTGTCCTTACAACGACGACAATTCTATCTGCAGATTCGGCATTCAAGACCATAGATTTTTTACCATTGATGATGAAATTTCCATCTTCCTCTCGAGCCGATGTAGCAACATCTTCTATATCAAATCTGCTCTGTTCTTCAGCATAAGCTAGAGTTACATGCATACTTCCATCCATTATCCCTGGAATAATGGAATCTTTAATTGCTTGAGATGCACCTCTTTTTATTGCACCTCCACCTAGTACTATGTTTGCTAAAAACGGTTCCAGAACTAAGCCTTTACCAAACTGCTCCATAAGAACTAACGTGTCTATTTGATTGCCACCAAATCCACCATCTTGTTCTTCAAAAGCAAGACCTAGCCATCCTAATTCAGCCATAGATGACCAATAATCTTTACTGTAGCCAGGATCTTCTGAGCTAATTTTGATTCTATTTGTGAGGTCATAATTCTCTTGTACAAAGCGTTCGACGCTTTGTTGAATCATTTTTTGTTCTTCAGATAATTCAAAATTCATTTTGAGCTTCCTTTGGTTAGTCCGAGTACCTTTTTAGCAACAATATCTTTTTGAACTTCGCTTGCCCCACCATAGATGGTGAAATAACGACTATTTAGATAGCCCGCTGTTCCGCCTTTTGCAAAAGCAGGTCCTACGCCTTTATCACCCCATGCCGATGAATAAATTCCACTAGCTTCAACGGTTAACTTCTGAATGCGCTGTTTTATTTCTGTACCTTTTAACTTCAAGATTGAAGACTCTGGTCCAGGTTCACCTCCTGCGGCTGCAGAAGCTAAACTTCTGAGTTCAGTAAATTCCGTTGCCAGCAAGTCTATTTCAAGTTCTCCTATTTTTGATTTATAGCTAGAATCGTCCATAAGATTTCCATTACCTCTTTGTATGGACCTTGCGTTATCTTTTAATTGTTCAAGTTCAACTAAAGACTTGGATAGTCCTGCTAAGCCAGTTCTCTCATGCTCCAATAAACCTTTTGCATAAGTCCAGCCCTTACCTTCTTCTCCAATCATGTTCTCTACTGGAACTTTAACGTCAGTAAAATGTACTGTATTTACGGTATGCGAACCTCCTAAAGTAATAATAGGCTTTATTTCTATTCCTTCTTGTTTCATAGGAAACAATAGAAAAGTTATCCCCTGTTGCTTAATGCCAGAGTCATCTGTTCTTGTAAGACAAAAAATCCAATCAGCAACATGAGCTAATGTTGTCCACATTTTTGAACCATTTACCGTGTAATAAGTTCCATCATCAGACAATACCGCTTTAGTTTTGAGATTTGCTAAGTCTGAACCGGCCCCAGGCTCTGAATAGCCTTGGCACCAGTTAACCTTTCTATCTCTAATATCAGGCATAAATCTCTCTTGCTGCTCTTCATTCCCATAATTCATTAGTATTGGAGCAAGCATTCCTAATCCAAAGGGTAGATCAAACGGTATATTTGCCTGAGCTGTTTCTTGCTCCCAAATATAATGCTGTGTTGGAGACCAACCAGGACCACCAAATTTTTCAGGCCATTTAGGTACGTCCCATCCGCCTTTTTCTCTAGCCTTTTTAAACCAATCTAGTCTCCAGGAGAAATAGTCTTCACCTGCTTTCATTTTATTATCATCAAAGAAAGCTCTTACGTCATCTCTGAATGCTAAGTCATCTGAACTAAGCTTTATATCCATAATTATTTGTTTATATATTAAAAAAGAGTAGGAATTTTAATTGCTTTTAGTCATTAAAGCTACGCTAAAAAATGGAATTCTTAAGTTCTTGAAATCATGTTTATTTATTCTGCTATAGTTTTAGAATGCAATACATTATGAAAATGTTAAAGATTAAGAATCTTCTGGCTTTAGCAATTCTTGCTAGCCCTCTAGTCTTTGCTGAGGCTAATATTTGCCTTACTGATTTTCAAGAGAAACTGCCTGAAAATTCAATAAAAAAAATTAAAGAAATGAGGATAAAGGCATTTAAACACTGCCTAGAATGCGGTACTACAACTTGTAAGCTTAAGAAGTGGGATGCTGCCAATAAGCCAAATCAAACAGTTTGCAATCGATTATTTTGTAAACCAATTAAAACCAGTAAGGTTTTATATGCTTCAAATGAGAACTATGGTTATGGAATAACACAAGTTAAGTTTGCTTATTCTTTAAACCAAACTGGCAGAATAAAAGATATTATTTTAAAAGATGTGAGAGGCGAAATGGATAGAAAGAGAGCCTTGATTTATCTAGAAGATAATTTAAGACTATTACGTTATGAGCCTATCAAGGTCGATGGAAAATCTTATAACTTAATTGAATTAGAGGGCTCGACAGGTTGGAATATTAAAGAAGGGTGAAACAAATATGATGGAAGAGAGATTAAATAAATTTAACAAAGAATTTTTTGGTCCTTCAATGGAATTCTTTAATATGAAGTTTGATTCTGTCGATGGAGATGACTTAATTTTTTCTTGTGAGTTTAATCAAATGTGTGGAAATCCTATGGGATTCGTCCAGGGAGGCATGATTTCGGCTGCTTTAGATGACGCAACTTCAGCCGCAATGATTTCTGGATACGAAGAGAAAAAAGCACCTATGACTACTGATTTACACATACTATTCCATAGACCTCTTCAGATTGGAAAGGCAACTATGAAAGTTAGATTGATAAAGCTTGGTCAAAGGAGTGCTACTTCAGAAGGTAGGATTTACAACTTAGAAGGGAAATTGGTAGCAACTTTAATGCATACAGCACAACCCGTCGATAAGCCAAGCTAACTAGAGAAAAGGAGAAATATTATGAAACCAGTGTGTTTAGTTTTTGGAGCAGGAGCGGGAATAGGGGGCACAGTAGCTAAGAAGTTTGCCAAAGAAGGATACCACTCCTTTTTATGTAGACGCTCAGATCAAGAAGGTTTAGATAACCTTATTGGAGATATAGAAAGTTCCGGTGGATCTGCATCGGGTCAATTGATCAACGCTATTGAAGAAAATGCTATTGAGGAATTAATCAACAAAGTTGAATCAGATGTAGGTCCAATTGAAGTTGTTGTTTACAACTTGGGAGCTCAAACAGGTATGAAACTTCTTAGCCAAACAAGTTATAAAGAATTTGAGTGGGGATGGAAAATGGCAAGCTTTGGTTTATTCAGAGTGGCTAAAGTTCTTTGTCCGTTAATGGTTGATAGAGGTAAGGGAACTATTTTGGTTACATCTGCAACTGCGGCAATGAGGGGCAATGCCACTCAACACTCTCATGCAGCTGCTATGGCAGGAAGAAGAATGCTTTGCCAATCATTAAATGCAGAGTTCTCTTCTAAAGGAGTTCATGTTGCTCATATTATCGTTGATGGAGCTGTAGATGCACCCGATACTTTAGGAAAAATGCTTGGACCTGAAATGTATCAAAAATTAAGAGAAACTAAGGGCATGGAGCATGATGGATTGCTATTGCCCGAAGAGATAGCTAAGACTTATTATCATCTATCGCAACAGCACCGCTCGGCCTGGACTCACGAGTTGGATCTTAGAGCATTCTCCGATCTTGCATGGTGGAACCATGCAACAATGCTTGATGATTAGATTTTAAAGTTCGATATTTGAATATCGTCTTGACCTAAATCTTGATAGTTATCGTCTATACGACCTCGAATATACTGCTTCCATGTAAAGGATTTATAAACAGGATTAGATTCTGCGATCTCTGGAATAGGCTCAATAATGGACTCACTCTTAGGATTGAAAAAAAATGGTGTGCTATATCTTGATTCAGAGGTTCTTTTTAATACTCTGTGTATAGCCGCAACATAGTTATCATTTGTCCATACTTGCATGGCATCTCCTAGATTGACTACTATTGAATTCTCTTCCGGAAGAATATCAATCCAACCAAATTCTTTTGACTTAGCTTGAAGCCCTCCGGTCATATCTTGCAGAAGCAATGTAAGGATTCCTGGATCCGTATGATGATGTAATGCCATATCGCCCAGCTCATTAACTGTATCTTTTTCGATGTTGTCTAAAGGGTCATTTATAGGATAAAAATTTAACCTAGCATTGCTAGTTCTAGAATCCCCGAAGACATAATTATTTTCAGTCAGTCCTAGGCAACTCAAAATTAAATCTAGAGTTTGATTTGCTACATCAGAAGACTTAAAAAAGAAATCTTCCATAGAATTTTTAAATGATATCTCTTCGGGCCATTGATTTATATCATGATCCGTTCGAGTTTCCATAAAATCAAAAACTTCTTTGAGATCTCTTTTTTGTTTAGTGAGTTCTCTGTCATAAAAACCCAATGGAATTTCTTCTGATCTCAAAAGTTTTAGTTTCTCCTTTCTGTCTTGAGAGAAAAACCATTGAGAGTGCTTCCACATGTCATCAATTTCCTGTTGCATTCCATGGTTCTTGAGTAAAAAGAAGCCATGATCTCTGCAGGCAAGATCTAAGAGTTTTATCTGTTTCTGATCATTGTGAGCAGTTTCGAGATTAATTATGGGAACATTAGGTGCGTTCATGGTCACTTGCTCTTTCTGAGAAATTGATAACATTCTCAAAAGCATGCATCGCCTGAAGAACATCTATATCTCGTCTCTGTCCCCCAATTATCTGAATAGAAGTTGGCAGTCCTGAATCTAGAATAGATATTGGAATTACCCCCGCTGGATTTCTTGTCATGTTGATTCCCATAGTAAAATCGACCCAAGCAGGAGTTTCATTACCGTTAACAAATCCATCACCTTCTAATTTAGGAGCATGTCCACAAGTTGCTGGAGTGATTATCAAGGGTGATTCTTCCAGTGTTTGTTGGAGTTGAAACCCTAATTTATGGCATGTATCAATGGAAGAAGCATACGAAGCTGCATCCATAGACGTACCCAGTTCTATAAAATATCTAAGGAGAGGATCAATTTTTTCATATTCTTCAGTCCCTATGAGATGCTGTTGTCTTCTTGCACATGCAGCTGCCCAAAATATCATCCACGCATCTACTGGATTTTCTTCCCAAATATCTTCTTTTTCTATTATTTCAACTCCAGCATCTGCCAGGGAATTTATTGCTTTTTCACAAGCAGCTAAAACTTCCTTATCAACGGTTGAAAAACCCATTGTTGCTGACCAGATAGCAGTTTTTGGCAAGTCATCATTTAACTGTTCGAACCAGTCAGTATTTTCTTCTTCTAACGAAAATATGTCAGTTGGATGAGGCCCAACAGTAGAATCTAAGGCAAGAGTATTATCTTTTGTAGTATTTGCCATAGGGCCTTTTACTGTTAACAATCCAGATCCAGGAGGAGTTTTGCCTCCAATAGGAATTCTGCCTTGTGAGGTTTTTATTCCTGAAAGGCCACCAAGAGCAGCAGGGATTCTTATAGAACCACCCCCATCTGAACCTGTTCCCAGAGGAATCATGCCTGAGGC
>CAJWIK010000021.1 GCA_913042105.1 uncultured Gammaproteobacteria bacterium | reverse complement strand
TTTCCCAGTCTTTTTCTACAAGATATCCGTTGATAGACGGACAAGGTAACTGGGGTTCAATTGATGATCCAAAGTCTTTTGCTGCAATGAGGTATACAGAATGTCGTTTATCTCCATATGCTAAGAGTCTTCTTGAGGAACTTGGTCAAGGTACTGTTGATTGGACAAGCAATTTTGATGGAACTCTATTAGAGCCTTCTGTTCTTCCAGCTAGACTGCCTAACTTGTTGTTGAATGGGGCCACTGGTATTGCTGTGGGTATGGCTACAGATATACCTCCGCATAACTTAAATGAAATTGTAAATGCTTGTATAAAAATACTAGATGAACCAAAAGTCACTGTTGAAGAATTATATGACATTATTCCAGGGCCAGATTTTCCTACTAAAGCTGAAATAATTTCTTCAGAAGAAGACTTAAAAGAAATCTACAAAACAGGAAGAGGGTCTATAAGGATGAGAGCCACTTACGATCTAGAAAATGGAGAGATCGTTATAACTGCTTTACCTCATCAGACATCTAGTTCAAAGATCCTTGAGCAAATAGCTTCGCAGATGGATGGAAAAAAACTTCCTATGATCGTGGATTTAAGAGATGAAAGTGATGAAGAAAACCCAACCCGATTAGTTCTAGTTCCTAAATCTAATAGAGTCGATAAAGATGCCGTAATGAATCACTTGTTTGCAACTACTGACCTTCAAAAAAATTATAGAGTGAACATGAATTTGATAGGCTTGAATGGAAAGCCTCAAACTCGAGATATAAAACTGGTTCTTAAGGAATGGTTAACATTTAGATTGCAGACTGTTACAAGGAGGCTCCAGTATAGGCTTGATTGGGTTCTGGATAGGTTGCATATTCTAGAAGGACTTTTGGTCATTTATCTTAATATTGATGAGGTAATTAGCATCATTCGTAACGAAGATGAGCCAAAAAAAGTCTTACAGAAAAAATTTCAATTAAGCATTATTCAGGTCGATGCCATTCTAGAGATAAGATTAAGACAGCTTGCAAAACTGGAAGAGATAAAGATTAAAGAAGAACAGGGTCATCTTGATTCAGAAAGAAAAGAATTAGAGAAATTATTAGGTTCTAAGACAAGACTTAAAACTTTAATTAAAAAAGAGCTCATAGCAGATTCAGAAATATATGGAGATGAAAGAAATAGCCCAATAGTTTCAAGAGAAGAGGCTACTGCCTTTGACGAAACAGAACTCATATCTTCTGATCCAGTTACAGTTGTGCTTTCTAAGAGAGGTTGGGTCAGAGCAGCTAAAGGGCATGATATTGATCCTGAATCCCTAAATTATAGAGAAGGTGATGGTTACTTTGCTTCAGCGCCATCTCGAAATAATCAAAATGCAGTTTTCTTCGATTCGAAAGGAAAGGCCTATACTTTGCCATGTCATTCTCTTCCTTCAGCAAGAGGACAAGGAGAACCTTTAACTGGAAAACTTAATGCTGAGTCAGGAGAAACTTTTGCAGGTGTAATCTCTGGGCCTAACGAAACAAAGATTATCTTGGCTACTTCTTCTGGCTACGGCTTCATAGCTAATTTGGGTGATCTCCAGACAAAGAATAAATCTGGAAAAGCTGCTATCAGAGTTCAGGCTAATGCCGCTGTACTTCCACCAAGCATCATTACAGGTGAAGAGGACTTAATAACAGCTATTACTAACCAAGGAAGAATGCTCGTCTTTCCACATTCAGAGCTTCCTCAATTAGCAAGAGGAAAGGGCAATAAGATTATAGGCATACCAAAAGCAAATTTTGATTCTGGAGAGGAGTTTCTTCAGGAAATTGGAGTTATGGGAGAAGGAAGAGAGCTAAAATTAATTAGCGGCAAAAGACATTTCACAATCAAATTTAAGGACCTAGAAAATTTCTTAGGCAATAGAGGCAGAAGAGGCAATTTTTTACCTAAAGGTTTTAGAAAAGTTGATGGAATAGAGGTTATTTCACCTCAAATTAGCCAAACTTAATTTAGATACAAATTTACCAAAGACTTAGACTATTTTAAAGGAGTAGAAGATGAAAGATAAATTCCCCTATCTAGGAAATGAAGTACTGATTACCGAAGAAATGTGCGATCTCAATGAGCATATGAATGTACTTTACTATGCTCAAATTTTTGAAGATGAGTTTCCCTTCTATGCTTCATTAGGTTTTTCATCGAATTACTTTGAGAAAGGTTTTTCTTTTTTTACCTTGGAAATGAATATTAGGTATCTAAAAGAAATGAGAAAGGGCGAGATAGCTTTGCCAGGTTTTAGATACTTTGCCGTCAAACCGAAGTTAATCCATTATGGGGGCGTGATTTTTAATAAGGCTGGAGAAGCTTGTGCTATCTCAGAGAATGTCCTTATTCATGTAGATATGAACACTAGAAAATCATGCGAAATGAATGAGGAAACTATCGCACACCTAAATGAAATGTTAGAAGATCATGCTTCAACGGGTGACCTAGATTTTGATCTTAGGTTGAAGATCTAAATATTTAGTAACTCTTCTTGAATACTATCCTCTAACAGAGGAAGAATATCTGGACTGGATAAATTTTCTTCTAGTTGTTCAAGTTTAGAGGCTCCTAAAATTACTGTAGAAACATTCTTATTCAGAAGACACCAGGCAATTGCAAGGTTCGACATACTAACATTGAGTTTCTCGGCGATTGGCACTAACGAGGTGACTCGTTTCATTCTGTCCTGTCCTCTATCGGATTCAACCATGCTTTTCTTTAACCACTCGTATCCTTCAAGCGAGGCCCTAGATCCATCAGGTATTCCTTCAAGGTATTTCCCTGTAAGTGCACCTGAGGCTAAAGGAGACCAAATAGTCGTTCCGAGACCATATTTTTCATAAAGAGATCCATATTCATTCTCAAACCTTTCCCTATCTAATAAGTTGTATTGAGGCTGCTCCATAGACGGAGGAGTAAGATGATTCGAGTAAGCAAATTCATAAGCTTCTGCTATTTGTTCTGCTGTCCATTCAGATGTACCCCAATATAAAACTTTTCCTTGCATGACCAGATTATGCATGGCCCAAACTGTTTCGCTTATAGGTGTTTCAGGATCTGCCCTGTGGCAAAAGTACATATCTAGATAATCAACTTGAAGTCTCTGCATAGCTTGGTGACAAGCCTCGGTGATATGCTTCCTGCTTAATCCAATTTGAGTTGGTAAAGGATTTGCTTTTGCTCCAAAAAAAACTTTGGATGAAACACAATAGGAATCTCTTGATCTATCAAGCGCCTTCAATGCCTTGCCCATTACTACCTCAGATTCACCTCTTTCATAGCCTTCTGCGTTATCAAAAAAATTGATTCCTGCGTCTAGGCACGTCCCAAACATTCTCTCAGCAAGACCAGTATCAACTTGTTTATTAAAAGTGACCCATGAACCAAATGATAATTCAGATACTTTCAGACCTGACTTTCCTAAATTTCTATATTTCATAATAATTCTCCTAAAAAACTGTTTTCAGTATTTCAATTCCTTCTTTGATCTCATCATCGGTTATGTTCAAGGCTGGGGCAAGCCTAAGACACTGAGGTCCGGCAGATACCATTATCAAACCTCTCTCATAAGATCTATTGATGATATCGCCTGAATCTGCATTTATTAAATCACAACCTATCCATAAGCCCTCTGACCTAATTCCAGAAAATACCTTTTTTTCTTTATTAAGATCTTCAAGTAACTCTGTAAAAAGTTTTTCTTTTCTGCGCACTTCTTCTAGAAAGCCTAGATCATTGATAATCTTTAATACTTCATTAGCTACAGCACAAGCCATAGGATTGCCCCCAAAAGTAGAACCATGTGTTCCTGGTTGCATACTTTCTCCTATTAATTTTGTCGTCAAAGTTGCCCCTATTGGCATCCCGCCTCCTAATCCTTTAGCAGAGGTTACGATGTCAGGTTCAACCTCATAATGCATATAACCATAAAGACTTCCCATTCTGCCAACTCCGCTTTGAACTTCATCAATAATTAATAAAGCTCCTTGTTCTAAAGTTAAAGCCCTTAATTTTTGCATAAACTCTTTTGTTGCGGCGTAAACACCAGCTTCACCTTGGACGGGTTCAATAATTACTGCAGCAGTTTTGTCTGTGATAAGTTTTTCCAATCCGGCTAAGTCATTAAATACTCCATGCTTAATTCCAGGCATTAAGGGTTCAAATCCTTTTTTATGCATTTCTGTGCCACCAAGAGAAATATTTAATAATGACCTTCCATGGAATGAACCCTCAAAGGAAACTATCTCATTTCTTGGACTGTTCTTCGAAGCATGATATTTTCGGGCTATCTTTATCGCAGCTTCATTGGCTTCAGAACCAGAATTGCTAAAGAAAACATTATCTGCAAAAGTTAGCTCAGTGAGTAGTTTTGCCAAGTTAATGGCTGGTTCATTTGTAAGATAATTACTCAAATGCCATACTTTTTGAGCTTGTTTTGTAAGTGCTTCAATTAATCTAGGATGAGCATGTCCTAGTGAATTAACTGCTATGCCACCTCCAAAATCTATGTATTCTTTGTTATCCTTATCCCATAACTTGGAGCCTTTTGCAGATTCAGGTACAAAGGAAGCAGGGGCATAATTTGGCAACATAACATTGTCATACATTTCCCTTAACTGATTATTTTTACTATTTTCTTTCATTTGAGAGGTCTACTAAGTTAGACAGTAGTATTATAGGTACCCTTTTTATATGGTCAAAATCGAAACTAACTCTGAAGAGTGTACTCATAGTATATTACTTCGACCTAACCAATCTACTGATTGGAAGTCCAGTCTATTATTTATCTTCATTATAGCTTTTACATGCCTATCTATTGGTATTGGATTTGCATTTGCAGGAGCAATAATGATTTTACCATTTGCAGGGCTTGAGGTTTTGTTTGTAGGCTACTGTCTTTATCTGGTTATGAAAAAAACATATAAACAAGAAGTAATAACACTCACTAAAGAAAAGCTAAAGATAGAAAAAGGAGAGGGGAAGATTAATCAAGTTTGGGAATATTACAGAATGTGGTCTTTTGTCTCCGTTGAAAGACCAGAGCATCCCTGGTATCCAGCACATATAGTAGTGACTTCAAAGGGTGAGAGGGTGCCAATAGGAGACTTCCTTACCGAAGATGAGAAAGAAGATCTAGTAAATAATCTTGAAAGGATAATACAAGAATTAAAATAGCTATTTTCTTTGATTAAACCTTTTTCCCACCATTGCTGAAGCGATATTAATTTTCTGGATATCTATAGTTCCTCCTGCAATACCCCAGCCCCATACATCTCTGTATTTTCTTTCCATAGTGTATTCTTTATTAAATCCATATCCACCCATAAGTTGCATTGCAGATGCAACTACTTCTCTTGCTGTTTCATTAGAGAAGCACTTTCCAACACTAGACTCAAATATACTTGGAAAGCCTTCTTGGGCATTATGAGCAGCTCTCTGTATAAGTAGCCTTGAAGCTTCAACTTTCATAGCCATTTCTGCCAATTTCATTTGAACAGCTTGGAATTCTATAATTTGTTTACCAAATTGTTCTCTTTCCTGTACGTATTCGATTGCACTTTCTAGTGCACCAGAGGCTTGGCCTAAGCACATGATGGCATTTCCACATCTTTCTAAATCGAAAGCTTCCATTAATTTTTTGAAGCCCCCATTTGCTTCAACGATTATATTTTCTATCGGCAACTCAACGTTATCGAAGTAAATATCAGCTGAAGGAATACCATTCCAGCCCATCAAGCTTTCTTGTTGACCGAAGCTTAATCCTTCTGTGCCTTTTTCGACATAAACAGCACCTATACCGTTCGCTCCAGGTTCGTCTGACATTCTGCAATAAACAACATAACCTTCAGAGTGACCTCCACCTGAACACCATCTTTTTGTTCCATTAAGTATTATCTTATTGCCATTAATTTCTGCTTTGGTTGTCAGATCAGTAAGTGCAGAGCCAGCATTGGGTTCAGACATAGATACAGCCACAACAATATTTCCTTTGCACACTTCAGGAATTATCTTATTTTTTAATTCTTCTGAAGCAAAATGTTCTATGGCCTTTACTGGACCAACACAACTCTCAAATATAGGAAAGGCAACTGCAGATGATACCTTAGCAAATTCTTCCATGACCAATAGAGCATCAAGATTGGATAAACCCAATCCCCCGTAGTTCTCTGAAACATTTATACCTAAAAACCCCATATCTGCATATTTTTTTAACCATTCTTTTGAAAGTGGTTCACTGGTTTGTTCTATGGAATGAGCAACTTCTGTCATCTCCTTTTGAGCAAAATTTCTTGCAGTTTGTTGAAGTTCTTGTTGTTGTTCTGAAAGTTTAAAGTCCATCTGTTTCTCCTAGATAATTCTATTTAGTTTTAATTCGTCTATTTCTTCTTGGTTGTAGCCAAGATTGGTTAAAATCTCTTGGTTATGCTCTCCTAGCTCCGGTGATCTAAACTTAATTTTACCTGGATTTTCGGATAGTTCTACAGCTGGTCCAACAACAGAAAAAGACTTATCCATAGTTGGATATTCCATTTTTATAAATGATCCATTCTTTGTAATATGCTCCTCGTTTAGAGTTTCACTTGCCTTTAATACCTCCCCAACAGGTATCCTGAATTTTTCTAATTCTTTAATTGCTTCTTGAGAAGTTTTTTCTTCGCACCATTGTGACATTCTCTCACTTATAAGATGACCATTTTCTCCTCTGCTCAAATCATCCTTAAATCTCTTATCATTTAACCATTCATCTTCTCCCATTAAATTAACCCATCGTTCAAAAAGAGGCTGACCAACAGTCTGAACAAGTATCCAACCATCTTTTGTTTTAAAGGTGTCTGAAGGGCCAGAAGTCTGAGCTCTATTCATCGATGCAGATCGATTTACATTCAATATTTCTTGTTCTATTAAAAGGCTGTTAGTTGTGGTTAATGCGGTTTGTAATAAAGACGTTTGCACTCTTTGACCCTTGCCTGTTTTCTGTCTCTCGATGAAGGCTAGTAGTGTTCCAAAAGCTGCCAAAGATGCACTACAAAAATCTACATATGGTGCGTAGGCCTTAGTTGGTTGTTCAGAATCCCCTGTCATATCCATTGCACCTGACATTGCTTGAGCTACGCCATCGAATCCCACTCTTTCTGAATAAGGACCAGTGGTTCCAAAAGCAGTATTAGAAGTAAGGATAATACTTGGATTTATAGATTTAAGATTTTCATAATCTAAACCCATTGATTTTAAAGTTGGTTCTGGAAGATTTGCAATGACAATATCCGAACGCTCAACCAATCTCTTAACTATTTCCTTACCTTCTTCTTTTGTCGGATTTAGGGTTAAGCCCAGTTTATTTCTATTTAGCTGGAGAAACATTGCTCCTTGGCCATCTTCAGTTACAGGAGTTACAAACCTATCTTCGCTGCCACTAACTCTCTCTATCCTAATCACCTCAGCTCCGTAGTCTGCTAACAGAGCTCCACAAAAGGGCCCTGCAATATATCTTCCAAAATCTAAAACCTTTACACCTTCTAAAATTCCACTCATAACAGTTACTTCCTTAATACTTAAATTTCTACATTTATTTCAAGCCACTAGGGATTATAATCAAGGTATGACAGATCAAGAAATACCTGAAGGCTTTAAAGAGCTTAAAATCCCTCAGCCTCATATTGAAAACATGGGTCCTGGATTTTACAAAAAAGACGACAATGAATTATTCATGATTTTCTTTGCTAAAGAGGAACATAGTAATTTTTATGATTCAGCACATGGAGGAGCCCTGATGGCATTAGCTGATTTTTGTATGACTTCATCTATGATGCAAGACAGAAACAGTCTTGTAACTACTGTTAGTTTCCATACTGAATTTTTAGCACCTGCCCCAATAGGCAGCATGCTATTGATACGTTGTAGGCCCAAAAAGATAGGAAAATCTCTGGGTTTCTCAGAAGGTGACATAACTGTAGGTGGCGAGACTATAATTACCTTTGGAGGAGTTGGAAAAATACTAAAAAAATGATGGAAAAAAAATACGAAATAATTGTTTATGGAGCTACTGGTTTCACTGGTCAGATTTGTTGTAAGTATTTAAGAGATAATTATGCTGATCTTGTTTGGGCTATAGGAGGAAGAAGTAAAGAGAAATTAGAGCGAATAAAATCTGACTTTAATCTTAATTGCGATGTAGTTGTTGCAGATGGCGGAGATATAGATTCATTAAGAGCTTTGACTGGTCAAACTAAAGTCGTTTTATCGACGGCAGGACCATTTGCAAGATACGGATCTTTGTTGGTCCAAGCTTGTGTTGAAAATGAAACTCATTACACAGATATAACTGGTGAGAATCATTGGGTCAGAGGTTTGATAGAAAAACATCATGAAGAAGCAGCTTCAAAAGGAATTAGAATTATTCCCTCTTGTGGTTACGATTCTATACCATCAGATCTCGGAACATTTTTTACCATCTCTCAATTTGATAAGCCAGTCTCTAGAGTAGATGTATATCATCAAGCACAAGGAGGGGCATCAGGCGGAACTACTGAAACTATTTTTACTATGGATGGGCTAACCAAGGAGATGAGAGATCCTTTTGTTTTAAATCCCGATGAAACTGTAAATGAAGATCAACGGGAAAAATCTAAGGATGGATTCGTCATCGAGCAGGTTGATGGAATTGAAGGTTGGAGCGGCATCGGCATGATGGCCGTAGCCAATACTAGAGTTGTGAGGAGATCTGCTGCTTTAATGGAACAGAATCAAAAATCCTATGGACGGAATTTTACTTTCGGCGAACATGGTTTATTTTCTACTAAACGAATGGCGAGGTTAGCATCTTATGGGTCAATACTTGCCTTTATAGTAATAGGTACTCCTCTAAAGCGACTAGTTAGACCTTTTCTTTTGAAACCAGGTGAGGGACCAAGTCAAGAAACTCAAGATAATGGTTGGTTCAGGGCAACTTTCGTGGCTTATTCTGAAGATAATGAAAGAAAAATATGTTCCATGTATGGATCTGGAGATCCTGGATATAAATCTACAGGAAAGATGGTTTGTGAATCTGCTTTAGCTCTTGCTAGGTCTGATGATCTTCCTGGAGGAAACGAATATGGTGGAGTGCTTACTTCCGCAGTTGGGTTAGGAGAAGTCCTAATTGAAAGGCTTAAAAGAGCTGAAATGGAATTTAAAGTTCTTAGTTAAACTTTAAAGGTTTTAAGTTTCTTCTTCACCAGTTTGTTCTTCAAAGAAGCTGTTTCTATTACACCATCTTTATAAGGAGGGTAAGCTTCACCTTGAATCAGGGGTCGTAAATGATTTTTGCAAGCCTCAGTAACCCCAAAACCATCTTTAGAAATAAATTTTTTGGGAAGTTTTTTCTCTACATTAGCCACTCGCGATAGTTTCACTTTGTCTATTTCCCAGCTATAAGGGTTAGAGCTAGTCCTTTTGATTATTGGCATAACTGCATTTTCTCCAGAAAGAGCAAATTTAACAGCAGCTCTTCCTACAGCATAAGCCTGATCTAAATCAGTTTTTGAAGAAATATGCCTTGCAGCCCTTTGAAGATAATCAGAAACCGCCCAGTGATATTTAAGCCCTAAATTATCTTTGATCATTCCTGCGATAGTAGGAGCAACTCCACCAAGTTGTTTGTGGCCAAAAGAGTCTACAGTTCCAGCATCTGCAATAAACTCTCCATTTTTAAAACGAGCTCCTTCAGAAACTACAATTACGCAGAAGCCATGTTTTTTTATAGTATCTTTAACTCTCTTTAAAAATTTAGCTTTATAAAAAGGTACTTCTGGAAGCAATATAATATGGGGGGCAGAATTATTCTTGTCATGAGCTAATCCGGAAGATGCGGCTATCCATCCTGCATGCCTTCCCATGACTTCCATGATGAAAACTTTGGTAGAACTTTCGGACATACTCTGAACGTCTAAAGAGGCTTCTCTAACAGATGTGGCAACATATTTAGCAACAGACCCAAAACCTGGACAGTTATCAGTATATGGCAGGTCATTATCTACTGTTTTAGGAATGCCTATACAATTAACTGGGAACCCTGCATCTATAGTAAATTGAGAAATCTTATTTGTAGTATCTTGTGAATCCCCACCACCATTATAAAAAAAGTAACCTATATCATGCGCCCTAAACACCTCAATCAATCTTTCGTATTCTCTCTTATTGCTTGAGGGATCTTTCAACTTATGTCGACATGAACCAAAAATTCCTCCAGGTGTATGCTGAAGCTTTTTAATCTCAATCATATCTTCAATACTTGTATCTATGATGTCTTCTCTGAGAAGACCTCGAATACCATTCTTTCCAGCAAATAATTTATTGATACGTTTAGACTTTCGGGCCGCTTCAATCACTCCTCCTGCAGTTGCATTGATGACTGAGGTTACTCCTCCAGATTGAGCATATATAGCATTCTTGGCCTTCATAATCGCATAATACTTGAAAACAAATCTATCTTGTAATCATTCTTGATAGTTATAATGAATTATGGCAAAAGATAAAGTCCATATACTTGGTATTTGCGGTACTTTTATGGGAGGACTGGCATTACTAGGTAAAGAAGAAGGTATTGATATTAGTGGTTGTGATACTAATATTTATCCTCCAATGTCAGATCACCTTAGAGAAATGGGCATTGAAATCATTGAAGGCTATGATGCCAACAAATTACCTGATGCAGATTGTTATGTGATTGGAAACTCTATATCAAGAGGAAACCCTGCCTTAGAGTATCTTCTTTCTAATCAAGCAAATCTTATTTCTGGACCTGAATGGCTTTATAAGAACCTTTTGAAGGATAAAAAAGTAATTGCAGTATCAGGTACCCATGGCAAAACAACCACAACAGCAATGCTTGCATATATTTTTGAAGATCAAGGAATAGATGTAGGTTATTTAATAGCGGGAAAGCCAAAAGATTTTCCTAAGTCAGCAAGAAAAGGTTCAAGCGAAATATTTGTAATCGAAGCAGATGAATACGACACAGCGTTCTTTGACAAGAGATCTAAATTCATTCATTACAAGCCTGATACTCTAATCATAAATAATCTTGAATATGATCATGCTGATATCTTTCCCGATATTTCTTATATTTTTAGAGAGTTTCATCACCTAATTAGAACTTTAAAAGAAGAGGCAAATATTATTTACCCATCTGACGATTCAAATATTACAACAGTCTTAGGTTTAGGTTGCTGGAGTAACTTGATAAGTTACGATCTTAATGGAAAAAACGAAAATTCATTAAATATTTATGACAATACACAAAAACCTTTATTGGGGATTAGAAATCAGGAAATGGAGATAGATTGGCAAATGTTAGGAGAGCATAACGCAAGAAACGCCATGGTGGCTGTTCTTGCAGCAGATCATTATGGAGTTTCGTTAAAAGATTCTATAAGCTCGCTACAGAAATTTAAAGGCGTAGCTAAACGTCAGGATGTTCTTCTTCATACGGATGAACTGATTATTATTGAGGACTTTGCTCATCATCCTACCGCCATACAAACTACTATCGAAGGTATTAAAAAAAAATATCCAGACTATAGGCTTACTGTAGCAATAGAATTACGCTCTAATACTATGAAATCTGGTTTTCATGATGATAGATTATCTGAGGCTGTAAATTTAGCCGATAAAGTCTATTGGAAAAGCGAAGATCGTTCTCAAATTCAGGGTCTAGTTGAATCATTGCCAACTAAATCAGCAAAACTAGATAGTAATAAATTTTTTATAAATGATTTTGAGTCAATGAATTTAAAAAAGGATATTCTGATCATTATGTCCAATGGCGATTTTGATGGACTTTCAAGAGACCTTTTAGAGAGGTATAGAAATGACTAGATTAACAACAACACCTTTATTCCCTTTGACAATAAATGTTTTACCTGGGGCATATCTTCCTTTACAAATATTTGAACCAAGATACATAGACATGATTAAGAATTGTTTGAGCAATTCGGAAGGTTTTTGTATTGTATTAGTTAAATCTGAAGATGATCAAGAAATTGGAGATCTACCTAATCTTCATGACTTAGCTACTTACGTGGAAATTGTTGATTTTAATCAACTAGAAAATGGATTACTTGGAATAACAGTCCAAGGTAAAGAAAAGGTGAAGATATCCGAAAGATGGAAACAAACAGATGAGCTGCTCCTGGGAAAAATCTCTATAGTTCAAGAAGATGATAATGATTTATCTTCAGACCCAAGATTCTCAGATCTATGGGATACGGTCAAAGAAGTGACTAGTCATCCGGAGATTAAGAAACTTAATTTAGATTTAGATTTAAATAGCTCAAAAAGCGTTTGCTATGTTCTTGCGAGTATTCTTCCTCTAACTCCTCTAGAAAAGCAATCTATCTTAGAGCTGGAAAACACCCTAGATAAATTAGACTACCTTAAAGATATAATTAAGAAATTAGGAGGTTAGTTAACCCTGTCTCCAGTTTCCATGAAACCCATAAGGAATTCGATGAGGCAACATAGCTCTGGCAAGTGGACCACTCGATATATTTTCAGCGTCGAATACCATAAGATCAGATCTATTTTCTTTTCCAAGATAAGCTAATGCGATTAAGAAGCCTTGTCCTTCATCTGAATTTTGATTCTTGGGAACAAAAATAGGTTCACCAACAGCATCAAATTCAGTCAGGGTGAAACTATCTTTATAACCAGTTTCAAAATCATAGCTAGAAATAGAATTAAAACTTACCCCTTTGGGAGATTTGCCGTCATTAGAAGCATAGTAACCATATCTATGCTTAGACATAGACTTTCTTTCGTCAAGTCTTGGAAATTCGCCAATACTTTCATCAAGATATTGTTTTTTAATAGATCCCGCACTAGAACTTATATCAATTTCCCATCTATTTAATCTGGCTTCGCCTTTTTTTAAGTCAGGTCGAGATCCGTCAAGATGAGGAAACATAGGTGCCTCTTCAAACTGCATCATATCCGCAATTATTTTTCCTTCTTCTTCATAAGCATTCATGGGATGAAAAACGTAACAAGGATCACTCTCTATCCATTTAATATCTTTTACTGTTCCATCTCTAGGCATAATGCCTATTTGGCTTGCTCTGTGAGCATCCCATGCCAAAGGAGATTTACCTTCTGCAATTAGCTTAAAGTCAATAATCAAAGGGAATATTGGGAAGATGATATGTTTAGTGGTCACTACGAAGTCATGAACCATGCTTGAATATGGAGTTTCGAACTCCGAAAAGGTTGTTAAGACTCCTTTGGAGTTAATAACAAAATAACTCATTTTATTAACACCAAATCCATAGCTGAAACCTATCATATCACCCGTTATTGGATCAACCTTAGGGTGCGCTGTCATGGCAGAATCTAATTTACCTTGATAATTCCAAGCTCCTTTTGATTCCAGTGTGAGAGGGTCTAGTTCAAAAGGTTTATGACCTTCTTCCAGAGCTAAGAGTTTTCCTGAATGGAATACAATATTTGTATTTGCAGTTCCATCCTCACCTTCAAAACTAAACTCAGGATCTGGCTCCATGGGATTAAGTGAGTTAATAAGTGCCCTTCCTGCTTTTCTCTCTTGCTTCCATTTTGAGGTTTGAGCCCATCGATTTAAATAGGATATTTTGCCATTCTCGAAATGAAAGGCATGAATCATTCCGTCACCTGCGAACCAATGATAATCACCTCCCATAGGCGGAAATTGCGGATCAGGACCATTTCTATAGTAACTACCAAATAATTCTTTTGGAACTTCTCCTTCAATTATTAAATCTTCGATATCGCATTCCATTCTTAGAGGGGCGTAGTTACCTCTTAAATTTGGGTGGTCAGGGTATAGTTCAGTCATAACATTTTATATTTTTTACTAAAGTATCTTATAAGTACAAATAAGACAACAAGACCAATCCAAAAACCAAATGAATTTAAAGGATTGATTTCAGACACCATCGTTTGTGCAGCATAGTATCCCGGAATGGTATAAACCAAAGCCCAAATGAAACACGAGAATATTTCAATTAAAAAGAATTTCCTTATCTCCATATCCAAAGTACCAGCGGTTATTGGAAGAAGTGGCCTAATAGGACCAATAAATTTTCCAATAAATAGTCCTACTATCCCATATTTCTTAAAAAAGCCTTTTCCTTGATTTAATAAATCAGGATATTTGGTAAATGGCCAGATCTTGTGTATTGATTTTTTTAAACTAAGTCCTATAAAAAAACTAGCAATATCAGAAAGTAAACTTGAAAAATACGCAATCAGAACTACCTCATAAATACTCAAAGAAGCAGAAGCTAGCCCAGATATAATTGCTAACAATACAACTCCTGGAACAATAATCCCCACTAGGGCAAAAGACTCTATAAAAGAAGCTCCAATTATTCCTATGGCAATCCATTGAGGATTTTCCTCAAGCCAAAAAATTATTTCATTAAATTCAATCATCTTTACTCTTTGAATGCTTAGATACTTAGGTAGAATATTCCACAATGTTACAGAGTAAAGAAATAAATCTATATATGGATAAGTTGGGCGCTGAAGCAAAACAAGCCTCAAAGGTCCTTTCGCAAGCTTCAGAAGAGATGAAGAATGAAGCCCTAATGCTCATTTCTTCAGAAATAGAGTCAAGAAGAAGTGAAATCCTCGAAGAAAATAAAAAAGATTTAGAAGCTGCTAAAGAAAAATCTATCGGATCTGCTTTAATTGATAGACTCGAATTGAATGATGCAAGAATCGATTCAATGATTTCTGGATTAAAAGTAGTCTCTGAACTACCTGACCCGATTGGAGAAATGACTGATATGGATCCAACACCTTCTGGTATTAAAGTCAGCAAGATGCGAGTGCCTTTAGGTGTAGTAGGAATTATTTATGAATCAAGACCCAATGTTACTGCAGATGCAGCAGCTCTTTGTTTAAAGTCTGGCAATGCATGTATTTTAAGGGGAGGTTCAGAAGCAATCTCATCAAACAAGATCATTTGGAATTGCTTGCAGAAAGGTCTTGAATTATCTGGGCTTCCAAAAGAATGTATCCAGCTGGTAGAAACAACTGATAGAGAGGCTGTGAAAACATTACTGCATTTAGACTCTTACCTTGATGTCATTATTCCAAGGGGCGGAAAGGGCTTAGTCAAGCTGATATCCGAAGAATCGCGAGTGCCAGTAATCAAGCATCTAGACGGAATTTGTCATGTTTACATAGACAAAAGCGCAAATCTTGAAAAAGCAGAAGCCATTACTTTGAATGCAAAAACATATAGATATGGGATATGTGGGGCTATGGAGACCTTGCTAGTTCATAGCGAAATGGCAAAAATAGTATTACCGAAATTAAGTATAGAATTTTTAAATAAAGGCGTAGAGCTCAGAGGCTGTAAAAAAACATTAGAAGTAATAGATGCTACAGAAGCTGCTGAAGAAGATTGGTCTACTGAGTATCTCGGC
>CAJWIK010000020.1 GCA_913042105.1 uncultured Gammaproteobacteria bacterium | reverse complement strand
TTCTACAGCTTTTTTTGCATCTTCAACACTCATTACCCCCTTAAGACAAAACTGACCATCCCAATATTCGACCATTTTGGCTACATCATCCCAGTTTAAGCAGGGATCTAACATTTCAGTAAAGTATCTTCCAATAGAAATAGGTCCATCTGACATATCAACATGATCATCTAACTGAGGAAGAGAAAACTTCTCGTGAGTGAGGTAATTGATTGCCCACATTGGTTTGGCTGCGAATTCATAGATTCCATTTAGGCTTAATTTAAAAGGGATAGAGAAACCTGTCTTTAAGTCTCTTTCTCTATTGCCTCCCGTGATGGTATCAACGGTTAGCATCATGACATCAACATTCGCTTGTTTGGCATTCTCTAGCATGACTTGGTTAAGTGATCTATCTTTATGAAAATAGAATTGATAACACTGTGGTCCATTATATTTTTTTCTTACTTCCGATAGGCTTACTGTTCCAAGCGAAGATACTCCAAATAAAGTGCCATACTTATCTGCTGCTGCAGCTACAGCATACTCCCCTTGATGATGAAAAACTCTTTGAAGAGCAGTTGGAGAACAATAAATGGGCATTTCAAGTTTCTGACCTAAAACTTCAACAGACATGTCTATATCTTCAACCCCTCTTAGGACATTCGGAACTAAATCACAATCTTCGAAACTTTTAGTATTTCTCTCATAAGTAGTTTCATCATCAGCAGCGCCATCAATATAATTAAATATAGGGCTAGGTAGTTTCCTCCTAGCCAATTCTCTGAAATCTCCGAAACTATGGCAGTCTTTTAAATTCATAAGATTTTAATTTAGACGGTCAATAGAACGCTAAGTATGAACTATGTTCTATTTATTGCTTTCTTGTATCAAGCTAAAAACATTCATCGATTGATCACCGCCTTGATACCATAAAGTTGCATTATTCATATCTGAGATCTGATCCCAATTAGATTCTATATTTTCAGCAGTCATGTCATCGCCAGTACCTAAATACACACCTCTTGTTTCATGAATCATAACTCTTGTGAAAACTCCAGCTCCAGCAGCGATTATTACTCCTGTAGGTGCATCTTCTGAAACCATATAAGTTACAGCAGGAGTCACAAATTCAGGTTTTATTTGTTCAATGACTTCTTCTGGCATTAAACTCTCAGTCATTCTAGTTCCTGCTAAGGGAGCCAACGTGTTGCATTTGACATTATATTTAGCACCTTCGAGCTTGAGGGTATTCATCAACCCGACAACACCCATCTTGGCAGCACCGTAATTGGTTTGCCCAAAATTTCCAGCCAACCCGCTAGAAGAAGAAGTCATAATTATTCTTCCATAATTTTGCTCTTTCATTATTTCCCACACAGCTTTTGTGCAATTTACACTGCCCATTAAATGAACCTCTAAAACCATCCTAAAATCTTCATCTTCTACTTTAGAGAAACTCTTATCTCTGAGAATACCGGCATTATTAACAAGGATATCTATGCGACCATATTTATCCATGACTTCAGCAACCATTGCATTTACTTGATCAGGATCAGTAACACTAGCTCCATTTGCCATTGCTTCACCGCCAGCTGCTTTAATCTCTTCAACAACCATTTCTGCTGCTGATGAAGATCCATCGTTAGACCCATCAACATTTCCACCTAAGTCATTTACAACGACTTTAGCGCCTCTTTTAGCTAAATCTAGTGCGTGACATCTCCCAAGACCTCCGCCAGCACCAGTTACAATTGCAACACGATCATTAAAAGTAATAGACATATTATTTCCTCTTTATAAATTTAGGCGGACATATTACCGCAACCTAGATTCTTTGTGAAAAGGCTTTTTTAATTCTTGACAGCGCCTCTTCTAAAACTGACTTTGGACAACCAAAATTTATGCGGACATAATTCTCATCTCCGAACCATGCGCCGTCATATACTCCAACTTTAGCTTGTTCTATAAAGAATTTAGATGGGTTCTCTAAACCGCTTTCTCGGCAATCAATCCATCCCAGAAAACCTGCCTCGGGACCTTTTAAAGACAATCCTTCGATTTCATTAATACCGTCAAGTAACATTAATTTGTTTATCCTCAAATACTTCAATAAATTTGAGTGCCAAATGTCTGCTTTGGAGTATGCAGCTTCAGCTGCAACAAAGGCCATACTATCAATATGAGAAACAATTCCCTTTGTATTTCTTTGGAAATCACTTCTTAATTCCTGATTAGGAATTATTGCAGCTGCAATTGGAAACCCAGCTAGGTTATATGTCTTACAAGGGCCCATAATTGTGATTGAGTTTTCTTGATTAAAATCATTGAAATTTGCAAATGAGATATGCTCAAGATCATCTTCCAGAACTAAGTCTGAATGAATCTCATCGCTACAAACAATAATATTTTTTTCTTTGCATATAGAAGACAGTTCTTCTATTTCATTGGGTCGAAAAACAGTGCCTCCAGGATTATGAGGATTACAGAAGGAAAACATTTTAGTGTCGTCTGTTAACAAACTTCTTACAGAATCAAAATCCAATTCGAGTCTTCCATTTACATCCTTTAAATTAGTTTTTACGAAGCCTCTTTCCATATTCTCAGGTGCTTCGGTAAATGGAGCATAAATAGGTGATGGAATCATCACTAATTCGCCAGGAGCTAAAGCGGTTTTGCAAGCCACATTTAAGCCAACAACTCCACCTGGTATCCAAACGATCCAATCTTTTTTTATATCCCATCCGGAATTTTCTTTTATTTTACTTACAAAAGTTTCAGTTAAATTATGATACGAATCAGTATAGCCAAATACGCCTTGTTGAATTCTCTCATGCATCGCCTCAGTGATTTCTTCTGGGCAAGTAAAGTCCATATCGGCTATCCACATAGGGATAACATCGGGATCAGAGAACTTTAACCATTTTGTGCTATTGGTTTGTTTCCTTTCTATTATGTGATCAAAACTATAAGCCATAGATGCTTAATATATTACTCTATAAATTGAGCGATACCTATTGCCCACCAAAGATTCAATGGTTAGACTGCGCTCCCTAATAATCTAATTTATGCCAGAATTTAAATACTCAAACGTAAATGACAATACACCTATCCTTGTCGGAAATGGACAACTAACTGATAAGCGAGGTGTAGATGGCTATAATTATTTAGAAATACTCACCGAAGTTTCAAAAAAAGCTATTGAAGATTGTAATTCTTCGCTAAGCCTTAAAGAACATATTGATACTGTTGCGGTCATTAGATTTGTTGCTGATACTCCTCATAGAGATTCTGCTACGTCTAACCTTTGGGGCTACCCAAATATGCCTCGAAGTCTATCTAATTCCTTGAATTTATCCTCTACAAATGAGATTTATACGACCACAGGCGGAAACTCTCCTCAAATTGCTTTGAACGAACTTGCTAATAGAATCAAAGATAATCAAATTGAGTGCGCCTTGTTGGCCGGTGGAGAATCTTTAGATACATTTGTCAGTCGCTTAAAAGAAGGATTGGAAGTTAATTGGGAAGATGATCCAGGAGGAGAACCAGAACTAATCGGAAAGAGCACTGATGGAACAAATGATCATGAAAAGTTACATGGCCTATTCGATCCATCTTCTGTATATCCTCTATTCGCCAACGCTCTAAGGGGTGTAAATAATCAAACTATAGATGAGCATATGCAAGATACCGGTAAGCTCTTCGAAAGCTTTTCAAAAATAGCTTCAGAAAATAAGTATTCATGGTTTCCCACACATCGCTCAGCTAACGAAATTGCCACTGTAGTGCCTGAAAATAGAATGATAGGGCTTCCCTATACCAAATACATGAATTCAATCATGCGAGTGAATCAATCCTCTGCCATGATTATGACCTCAGCCAAGAAAGCTCGGGAGTTAGGCATTCCTGAATCTAAGTGGATATTTATGCACGCAGGTTCATGTTTAAATGATATCTGGCATATATCTGAGAGAAAAGACTATCATTCTTCGCCAGCGATAAAGGCCTGTACAGATACTGTTTTTGATTTAGCTGACATGAGTTTGGATCAGATAAACTATTTAGATTTATATTCATGCTTTCCTTCGGCTGTGCAGATCGCCATGAAAGAGCTTTGCTTGCAACAAGATGATGTCAGAGGATTCACTGTTACAGGAGGCCTGCCCTACTTCGGAGGACCAGGAAATGCTTACGTGATGAACTCAATAGCAACTATGATGGACAAGCTCCGACTAAATCCAGGCACTTTTGGTTTAGCTACCGCCAACGGTTGGTATATAACAAAACATGGTGCAGGTATATTTTCTTCAAAACCTTTTGAAGGTGAATGGAATCAAGCCATTGATACATCGAAGCTTCAAGCAAA
The DNA here is from genome assembly GCA_913042105.1 of uncultured Gammaproteobacteria bacterium. Lineage (GTDB taxonomy): Bacteria > Pseudomonadota > Gammaproteobacteria > Magnimaribacterales > Magnimaribacteraceae > Magnimaribacter. Next base: position 11,196 of record CAJWIK010000020.1, on the reverse strand, counting down.
AATAGACTCTGCAGATAAACCAAATTTCACAGAAACACCTGAAGGTAAAGCGTCTGTTGAGACTTACACAGTCGTTCATTCTCGGGAAGGTCCAAATAAAGGTATCATAATTGGAAGACTTGAAGACGGAACTAGATTCTTGGCAAATACAGAAAAAGATTCAAGTGTTCTCGAATACATGAGCAATAACGATATGTTGAAAGCTTCTGGCTACGTTTCAACAGATGGAAAAAGAAATATATTTAAACCAATTCAATAAGGAGATAAAGATGAAAGAAATTAACGTTGCAGTAACAGGTGGAGCTGGTCAAATTGCTTATTCACTGCTACCAAGACTAGTCAGTGGAGAAACATTTGGACAAGATACTAAAGTCAATTTAAGACTAATTGAAATACCTCAAGTGGTTGATAAGCTTCAAGGGACAATAATGGAATTAATAGATTGTGGCTTTGATCAAACTGGAGAGCTTTTAGCAACTTCAGATATACGAGAAGGTGTTAAAGATGCTGATTGGGTATTATTAGTAGGTAGCATTCCACGAGGTATCGTAATCGACGGAAAGAAAATTGAAGAGAGAAGTGATCTTTTAAAGATTAATGGAGGTATCTTCACAGATCAAGGCTCCGCAGTAGGAGAGCTCGCTAAACCAGATGCAAAGATTTTAGTAGTTGGAAATCCTGCAAATACTAATGCTTTAATTGGCATGAATAAAGCCAACAGGCCTTCTCAGCAGTGGTTTGCTATGACTGCCTTAGATGCTAATAGAGCAAAAGCCCAATTAGCTGAAAAGGCCAATGTAGAAATATCTTCAGTTAAAAATATGGTTATTTGGGGCAATCATAGCCCTACTATGTATCCCGATCCTTACAATGCTACGATCAATGGTCAGAGTGCTGCAGAAGTAATAAATGACGGTAGCTGGCTAGAAGATGACTACCTTCCGCTTGTACAACAAAGAGGTAAAGCGGTAATTGATGCCAGAGGTGCTTCATCAGCAGCTTCAGCAGCAAATGCTGCCATAGATACTATCAAATCTGTTATTAATCCAACCGAAGACGGAGATTGTTTTAGTGCAGCTATAGCGAGTGATGGCAGTTATGATGTTCCTGAAGGATTAATTTTTGGTTTTCCTCTTCGAACAACTCAGGAAGGAACAGTTGAAATAATCCAAGGTGTTGAACTTAATGATTTTGCGCAAGCAAAAATAAAAGTAACTACTGAAGAATTACAATCGGAGAGAGAAGCTGTAGCAGACTTAATTAGCTAGCCTTTAGATTTCATTTGTGGAAACAGGAGTACATCTCTTATTGACTGTGCTCCTGTTAAAAGCATTACTAACCTATCTATTCCTATCCCTACTCCCGCACAAGGAGGTAAGCCATACTCTAGGGCTTCAACGTAATCTGCATCAAACTCCATGGCTTCCTCGTCCCCTGCAGATTTCTGATTAACCTGTTCATGGAAACGTTCTGCTTGATCCTCTGGATCATTTAATTCGGAAAAGCCATTTGCTATTTCTTTTCCGCCAATAAATAATTCAAATCTATCGACTTCTAAAGGATTATTATCTGATGATCTTGATAAAGGAGACACATCCTTCGGATAGCCAGTTATAAAAGTTGGTTCAATCAAGTTGCTCTCTACCAGCTCTTCAAAAAGTTCGAATAACAGCTTGCCATCTGATAAATTATCAACATTGTCTATCTTAAGTTTCTTTGCTGTTTCCAATAAGAAGCTTCTATCCTCCAACGAAGAAGGATCAACGGAGAGTTTCTGTGATACAGCTTCTTTGAGTGTTACTCTAGTAAATGGTTTAGAAAAATCTAAACTTTGTCCATTATGCTCGATAACTGATGATCCAAATACTTCAGTAGTCAGGTCATTAAATAGTTTCTCTATGAAATTCATTTGATCATTAAAATCTGCATAAGCTGAATAATATTCAAGCATTGTAAATTCAGGATTATGTTTTGTTGAAAGCCCCTCATTGCGAAAATTTCTATTTATTTCAAAAACTCGCTCTAGTCCACCTACAACCAATCTTTTAAGATAAAGCTCAGGAGCTATTCTCAAATAAAGATCCATATCAAGAGCATTATGATGAGTAGTAAAGGGTTTAGCAGCGGCTCCACCTAAAACTGAATGCATCATAGGAGTTTCAACTTCGAGATATTCATGTCTAATAAAGAAATCTCTTATCGAACTAATAATTTGACTCCTTTTTTTGAATACTTCTAAACTTTCTGGGTTCGTTATTAAATCTAAATACCTTTTCCTATATCTTTGTTCTGTATCGACTAACCCCAAATGTTTCTCAGGTAATGGCCTTAAAGACTTAGTCAGCATTTCAATTGAATCAGCATGCACAGTTAATTCACCGGTTTTAGTAAGGAATAACTTACCTCTAATTCCAACAATGTCTCCTAAATCCCATGTCTTGAAGTCTGCGTAGTGGCCTTCAGGCAAATCATTCGATCTTATGTAAGCTTGAATCTGACCTTTCATATCTTGAAGAGTTATGAAGCTGGCTTTTCCCATTATTCTTTGAAGCATAATCCTTCCTGCAATTGAAACCTCGATTGATTTCTCTTCCAATTCTTCTTTAGATAATCCTGCACATTCTTGCTGAAGGTCAGCAGATAGAGAATCTCTTCTAAAAGAATTAGGATAGGCTATTCCCTTCTTCCTTATTTCTTCTAGCTTTGCTCTTCTTTGTTGGATCAGTTCATTTTCTGATAATTTTTCTGTCATAACTTTTACCTTAACTAAATATTTTCTTTTAAGCTTGCTTCAATGAAGCTATCTAAGGCTCCATCTAATACTGCCGAGCAATTTGTAGTTTCCACTCCTGTCCTTAAGTCTTTAATCCTAGATGAGTCTAGTACATAAGACCTGATTTGACTGCCCCATCCAATATCCGCTTTTGATTCTTCAAGGGATTGTTTTTCTTCATTCAATTTATTCATTTCGATCTCATAGAGCTTAGCTCTTAGTTGCGCCATAGCTTTATCTCTATTTTGATGCTGAGATCGTTGCGATTGACACTGAGAAACTACTCCAGTGGGTAAGTGAGTTATTCTTATCGCAGAATCGGTTTTATTAACATGCTGACCACCGGCTCCACTAGCCCTGTAAGTATCGATTCTAAGATCGGCTGGGTTGATTTCTATTTCTACCGTTTCATCTACTTCTGGAGAAATGAATATTGATGCAAATGAAGTATGTCTTCTGCTACCTGAATCGAAAGGAGATTTTCTTACTAATCTATGCACTCCAGTCTCAGTTCGGAGCCAGCCATACGCATAATCTCCATTAAATTTAATCGCAGCGCTTTTAATCCCAGCTACTTCTCCATGTGAAACTTCAATTACTTCTGTTTCAAAGCCTTTTGATTCTCCCCACTTCAAATACATCCTCATAAGCATCTCAGCCCAGTCCTGAGCTTCTGTTCCACCTGAACCTGACTGGATATCTAAATAAGCATTATTGGGATCCATTTTATTAGAAAACATTCTTCTGAATTCCATTTCGTGTAATCCAGCCTCATTAGCTTTCATTTCATTGGCAATCTCTTCTAATGCCGATGCATCATCTTCTTCAATAGCTATTTCAGCTAACTCAAAAGCATCCTGAATAGATTCTTCTAATTGATGAAATTTTAACAATTCTTTTTCAAGGTAGACTTTCTCTTTATTTAAATCTTGAGCTTTTTGAGGATCATCCCAAACGGAAGGGTCGCTTAATTTATGGATTACTTCATTCAGTTTGTTTTGTTTTTGTTCAACGTCAAAGATACCCCCTTAGATCCTCTACTCTTTGAGTATGATCTTTGAGTTCTTCGTTTAGAGAGGTTATTTCTATCATTATTTAAAGTGCGCTCTTAAGAATAAAATCTTTAATTTGGGAATAATCTTCTGGTAGAATTTTGATGTTCTCTTTTTGTTTAAGATCTCCTTCTATCCTTTCTGGAATCTCTGAAATATAGTCCGGTACCGCCTTTTCAATAGCCTCACTAAACTTAATAGGATGAGCAGTACCCATAACTACTACCGGATGCTCTTTGGAAGAAATTATATTACTAGCTCGAACTCCTGTTGCTGTGTGTGGATCAAGCATATAACCAATCTCGTTATAAGTATCTCGGATTTGTTGAAGTATTTCCTCATCGTCACATTTATGACTCTTAAAAAATTCAGCAACTAACTTCTGCTTATTTTCAGGTATCAAAATAGAATTTTCAGGAAAAGAACGCATCTTTTCGGCAAGCCTTGAAGAGTCATTATCGAATAAATTATAGAGTAAACGCTCAAAATTACTGGCCACAGAGATGTCCATACTAGGTGCCAAAGTTTGAGTTACTTTGCTTTTCTCATAGGTATTATTAGAAAATGCCTTATGCAGAACGTCATTTTTATTCGTTGCAATTAATAGACTTTTTATAGGTAAACCCATTTCTTTGGCAGTCCACCCAGCGTAAGCATGCCCAAAATTCCCTGAAGGAATAGAAAATGATAGCTCTTCACCGGATTGAGCTAATTTTAAATATGTCCAAAAGAAGTAAACTGATTGTGTCATGCATCGAGCCCAATTAATTGAATTAGCTGCTATAAACTTTACTTTTTGATTTCTTAGATCATTATCTAAAAACATTTGCTTAACGATATCCTGACAACCATCAAAATCACTTTCAATAGCTAAAGGAAAAACATTATCAGACTGAGTGGTGGTCATTTGTTTTCTTTGAAATTCAGTCACTTTGCCATGCGGGTAAAGTATATAAACCTCAACATTTTGATGCCTCGAACAAGCGGAAATTGCAGCTGCACCCGTATCACCGGATGTAGCGCCAAGTACAACTATCTTCTCACCTCTTTCTTTAGCAAAATGATTAAGCAAGGATCCTAGTAGTTGCATAGCTAAGTCTTTGAAGGCAAGAGTTGGTCCATGAAATAATTCTAATACCCATCTATTTTCATCTAACTTTTTTAAGGCAACTACTTCATCAATATCGAATACCTCATAAGATTCTTTTACCAATCTATTAAATACATCTTTCTCTATTTCACCTTCTACAAATGGAAATAGAATCTTAGACGCAAGTTCGTGAAACTCTAAATTTGACCAAGAATTGATCTCATCGATTGAAAATTTTGGGAAGCTTTCCGGCATATACAAACCACCATCTGGTGCTAGTCCACCTAATAGTACATCTGAAAAAGGAACAATCGGGCTTTCTCCTCTGGTACTTTTATAAAGCATTATGAATTCTAAATTGTTTCACTGAGTTTGTTATTTCTTCCATAGAGTCTAAATTACCTGACATTTGAAAAGCATTTGTGTCTGAAATTGGTCCTGAAATAATCACCACGGGAACAGAAGGTATATCGCTGTTTTGTTTTGATTCCTTCTGAACAAGAGCCTCTATGCTGATGTTCTCATGAGCAAATAAAGAGGAAACTTTTGCTATTGCTCCTGCCTCATTTTTAACATCTAACTTAAAGTATCTTGAAAAAGTTTTTTTACCTTCCTTGCAGAGAGTATTCTTTTTTATATCATCCTCCAAGACAGGCCATCCACCATTAGAGATATCCACTAAATCAGCTATTACAGCAGAGGCAGTTGGTTTAGGACCAGCACCAGGACCATAATAGACAGTAGAACCGATGTCCTCGCAAAAAATTTCCAAAGCATTCATTTGCTGACCTACCTGAGATAAAAGTTGATCTTTTGAAACAAAGGTTGGATAAGCGCTCACGTTTACCTCCTCTCCCTCTATAGAGCCATAGGCGATGTGTTTAATGGAATAACCCAATTGATCTGCATACAAAATATCATCTGGTGTTACTGACTCAATCCCTCCATAAGCTACTGATTTGAAGTCAAAGGGTGTATTGAATGCTAAGGCAGATAGTATGGAAGCCTTTTGAGCTGCATCAGTTCCATCAACATCCATTGTTGGATCTGCTTCGGCCAATCCTAACTCTTGAGCTTGTTTTAGAGCATCTTCAAACGAAGAATTCTCATCCGTCATCTTGGAGAGAATATAATTTGTTGTTCCATTCAAGATACCGGCAAACCATTTTACTTTGTTGGCCACTAATCCTTCCCTAAGAGCTTTTATAACTGGCGTTCCTCCGGCAACAGATGCTTCAAAACCAATCTGCACTCCATTTTTCTTAGCCAGATCAAATAACTCATCGCCATGAGTAGATATTAGAGCCTTATTAGCGGTGACAATGTTTTTTCCATTTTTTATGGATTCTTCAATCAAGTCTTTAGCCAAGTCACAACCACCTATAAGCTCAACCAAAACATCGATATTTGGATTTTGAGCTACCTCAAGTAGATTAGTAGTAACATCTAAATCAAATGGGACTGCAGATTTACCCTTCCTTGCCCCTACCTGAGTAATTTCAATCTTTACCCCACCATTTGATTCGACTATCTGAGGTGAGCTAGTTAAGTTTTCAATTACTGCACCACCGACATTTCCAACGCCACATACGCCGATTTTGAGAGCCTTCATTATCTTATAGCCTGAATATTGCTTGAATTAGCCAAAAATTTCTTAATGTTTCTAATTGCCTGCCTAGAGCGGTGTTCATTTTCTATAAGAGAGAAACGGACATAACCCTCTCCATAACTACCAAAGCCCACACCTGGCGAAACAGCGACCAATGCATCTGAAAGCAATTGTTTACTAAACTCAAGAGAACCAAGATGGCTATGTGATGAAGGAATTTTAGCCCAAATAAACATAGTTGCTTTTGGACTTTCTACCTGCCAACCAGCTTCATTGAGACCTTTAACAAGTACATCTCGACGTGATTGATACATATTTCTTATTTCTTCTACATGGTGATCACCGTGATCTAGTGCTTTTATTGCCGCTACTTGAATGGGAGTGAATAATCCATAATCAAAATACGATTTGATTCTTGATAAGGCTGCCAACAAATCTTTATTACCGCAACAAAATCCTACTCTCCAACCAGGCATATTGTAACTTTTAGATAATGTATAAAATTCTACAGCAACATCTTTAGCACCTTTTACTTGCAGAATTGAAGGAGCTTTATAGCCATCAAAACAAATGTCTGCATATGCAAGATCTTGTATCACCCAAATCTTATTTTCTTTTGCAAAAGCAATTATCTTTTCAAAAAATTCTATATCGACACATTCAGTAGAAGGATTACTAGGAAAATTCAAGACTAACATCTTTGGTTTTGGAAATGAGTTAGTAACTGCAGCTTCCAATTCTGCAAAGAAATCTATTCCTTCTCCGATAGGCACATGCCTTATATCTGCTCCAGCTATTACGAAACCATATGGATGTATAGGGTAAGAAGGATTTGGCACAAGGACTGCATCACCCTTATCTAAAGTTGCTAAAGCTAAATGACCAAGGCCTTCTTTAGATCCCATTGTAACTACCGCTTCACTTTCAGGATCTAATTCAACATCAAAATTTCTTTTGTACCAGTCAGCAATTGATTTTCTTAATCTGGGTATGCCCTTTGACTGAGAATATCTATGTGTACTTCCTTGTAAGGCTGATTCTCTTAATTTATCTACAATATCTTGCGGTGTAGGTTGATCAGGATTACCCATTCCGAAATCAATAATGTCCTCTCCTCTTTTGCGAGCTGCAGCTTTTAATGTCTGTATTTCATCGAATACATAGGGAGGCAATTGATTAATTCTAGGAAAATTTTTATCCATAGCGTAATTCTAACTTTTAGTTGCAAGAATATTAAGTAATTCTTGTGGGGGCAAATAACCCGGTATCATTTTCCCTTCATCCGTAACAATAGATGGAGTCCCTTGGACGCCTATGGCGTTACCTAAATTAAAATGTTTCTCTACAGGGTTATTTTCGCATAGTGTCTTGTCTATATCTTTGCCCTGTTTAAGCAACGTTAAAGAATAGCCAGGATCCTCACTGCACCAGGCATAAGAGATTTTATTGTAAGACTCTGAATTGATACCTGCCCTTGGATATGCTAAATAATTTACTTTTATTCCAAGATTAAGATAATCATCAATTTGGTTATGGAATTGCCTACAGTATCCACAATCTACATCTGTAAATACAAAGATGTTATGTTCCATCTTTTTGGGTTCGAAAGTTATAAACTCTTGCTCACTGAGATTATTGATTAAAGTTTTTCTTTGATAATCTCTCCTCGCCTCAGATTTATTGACTAAACCTTCTGTTGTTATTAAATAAATATCTCCTGAAACTAGATAATTTCCATCGGCAGAAACATAAAGTGGCTCTATACCGTCAAAATTCACCTCGAAAAATCCTTTCATATCAGTCTTTTCTACGGATATAAGATCTATTTCTTCCGGCAATATTTCTAATAATCTAACTTTCAATCCTTCTTCATCATAATTATTGTCTGTCTTTTCAGCACTACAACCTGCAGCAAATAAGAACAATATGATAAATACGTAATAATTAAGTTTATTTGTCATGTTTAACCTCTTGGATGGTGCTCATTATGTAATTCTTTCATTCTATGTCTAGCTACTTCGGTATATATCTGTGTTGTTGATAGACTAGAATGACCTAACAGAAGTTGAACTGTCCTTAAATCAGCGCCATGATTGATTAAATGAGTTGCAAATGCATGCCTGAGGGTATGAGGAGATAAGTCTCTATTAATGGAAGCTTTAGCAGCATACTCCTTTATCCTGTACCAAAAAGTTTGCCTAGTCATGGATTTTCCCCTAGTACTCAGAAATAATTCTGAAACCTTGTTATCATTTGTTAATAAGGAAGGCCGGCTATCTTTAATGTACTTTTCAACCCAATAAAGAGCCTCTTCACCCATTGGTACTAAACGTTCTTTTTCTCCTTTACCTATTACTCTTATGACGCCCTGTCTTAGATTAAGGTTCAATAAGTCAAGGCCGATAAGCTCTGAAACCCTAAGTCCACATGCATAAATTAGTTCTAACATCGCCCTGTCTCTTAAACCTATAAAACTTTCTGTATCAGGAGAGCTAATTAATTTCTCCACTTCTTCCTCGGAAAGAGTTTTTGGTAATGTGCGGCCTAACTTAGGGCTATCAACCCTTGAAGTAGGGTTTTCTTCAAGATGATATTTTACTGTTATATGAGAATAAAATGCTCTAAGGCTAGACAATGATCTTGCAGTTGATCTGCTGCTATAGCCGTCCTTTAATCTCAGTGAGAGATAATCCAATAAATCGACTCTTTGTACTTCAAGAAGAGAAGATCCTTGATACCAAGATGAAAAGGAGCTTATGTCGTGCCTATATGCACTGAGGGTGTTTTTACTAAGACCTTTCTCCAACCACAATTCATCAATAAAATTATCAATGAGGTTTTCGGAGTTATTTAGGTTTGAGCTCATAAATTAAATGAGCAATCGCAGGACTAGCCCAGTTTTTCTTTGATTCTAGCAGATTTACCTGTTCTCTCCCTCAGATAAAAAAGTTTTGCTTGTCTGACATCACCGCGTCTTTTAACTTTGATTGAGCTTATTATAGGGCTATGTGTCTGAAAAGTTCTTTCAACCCCAACACCATTAGATATTTTTCTGACTATAAATGCAGAATTTAAACCTCTACTTTTAATAGAAAGCACAACGCCTTCGAAAGGCTGAAGTCTTTCCCTAGTTCCTTCTACAACCCTAACATCCACTACAACTGTATCTCCTGGTGCAAAAGGCGGGATATCATCCCTTAATTGCGAAGATTCGACTGCTTGTATGTATTTATTTTTATTCACTTTGATCTTGGTCTGTTTAAGGTGCGCATTCTAGCAGATAAATAATCGATTATTCATCTTTAATTTCATTTAGTAGTTCTATTTCAAGATCTGAAAGTTTTTTGATTTTCAGTAGATCTGGCCTTCTATCCTTTGTGATGCGGAGCGACTCTTTTAACTTCCACCTTTTTATTAACTCATGATTACCACTCAATAAAATATCAGGCACATCACCGTATATACTTTTTTCAGGACGGGTATATTGAGGGTGCTCCAGCAAGCCATCACTAAAGGAGTCATAAAGCGATTCTTCATTGCCTACGAAGCCTTCCTGTAACCTAGCTAACGATTCCATGATAACCAATGCAGGCAGTTCACCGCCGTTAAGAACGTAATCACCAATCGAGATAACTTCATTTATGCAAGTATCTTCAATTCTTTTATCCAAACCTTCGTACCTTCCGCAAATTATTGTAAGGTTCTCTTTATCTTTCAGATTTAAAGCTTTTTCCTGATTAAAAGGGCTGCCATGAGGTGCGACATAGATAACATAGGATTTACTTATATTATTTATTGCTTCTACAGTCCTAATAATAGGCTCTGCTTGAAAGAGCATGCCTTGACCGCCTCCGAATGGTTTATCATCAATTCTTCTATTTTTATCTTTACTGAAGTCTCTAGGGTTCCACGTAGTAACTGTAACTAATTTTTCTTCTGTCGCTTTTGCAAGTAATCCATGACAGGTAAAACCATTAATTAAATCAGGAAATATGGTTACGATATTAAAATTCATATCTTTAAAAGTCTTCGGGCCAATCAACTATTACAAGTTGTTTTATTAAAGAAATCTCTTTTACTACTTCAGGCTTAACATAAGGTATTAACCGATCTTGATTATCAATACTCTCTGAACTGCCCTGAATAACTAAAACTTCGTTAGATTTTGTGCCTGCTGAACCTTTAATTTTTCCTAAAATGATATTTTGTAAATTCTTTACAAGCAATCCCTCTAGTTGATACAAATAAAATTCACCCTCTTCTAGTTCAGGCAAATCTTCTTCGAAGATAAAAACCTCTTTATCTCGTAATTTCTCAGCAGCATTTCTATCATTATGACCTTTAAATTTCACAATTAATCTATCTGACTTCTCAAAAGTTTTTTCTAGATGCAATGACTCTTCATCTTCAAGATGCATTGCGCTATAGGTTTGAAGAACTGATTTATCTTCGCCGTAATAATGGAAGTACAAGAACCCTTTTACACCATGGGGCTTTCCAAGCTTTCCTAGAAGGATTTTTCGGTCATTGGACCGCATAAAGGGTCAATAGAGAATTAAGAATCTTTTTCTTTATCCTCTTTTTCCTCTGATGGAGATTCTTCTTCAGCTTGAACTTCAGGATCTACTGGAGCTGCTTCTTCTGCCGGAGCCTCAGGAGCTGCTTCTTCTGC
>CAJWIK010000019.1 GCA_913042105.1 uncultured Gammaproteobacteria bacterium | reverse complement strand
TTAAGCTGTGTTGATAAGGTAGTTGTGTTTGATGACGAAACACCAATCAAACTAATCCAAGCAATTAAACCCAATGTACTGGTGAAAGGAGGAGACTATAAAGTTAAAGATATAGTCGGGTATAAAGAAGTAACAGCGCTTGGAGGATCAGTCATTACAATTGACCTAGTTGAGGGCCTGTCTACTTCAAAAATTATCTCAAAACTAGTCTAATCTAACTCTCTTTTAAGTCTTCTTTTAGCTCTCTTTTTATCTCTACTTGACCAATTTGGGTATATTGCTTCAACATCACTTGTTTTAAAGCGTCTATGTGTCCATAGATATCCTTCAGGTTCTTTTTTTATATATTCTTCGTATGTAAGATTCATTGCAGTCAGAAAATCATGGTCATTATCAAAATTCTCTAATTGCCTTAAATCAATTTCATAAGTTCCATTTAATTTTGATACATCAGCCATAATTACTTGAGTGCCCTTTTTAGATAAAAGACCAGGGAAGGTGACAGTGGCAGCAGGATGAGAGAAAAATGGAATGCTTACTGAGACTTTTGATCCATAATCTTGATCTGCTGCATAAACAAAGTTTTCCCCATTTCTTATCCACCTTAATGCTCTTAGAGCCTCTTTGTTTGTTAAAGATCCTTTGATGTAGTTATTTCTAGCCTTAATCATCACATAATTGATCACCTGATTGGTCTGAGTTTTAAACATACCTGTTAAATCAAAAAAGTTTGCTAATAGCCGTAAATCAAGTTCTAAGTGAGTTGAATGTTTTATTAAAACAAGCACACCTTCATTTGAGTTTTTGAGAATATCTCCATTTGTAATATTTGTTTTTAAATTCGAAATTTTATTATCAGATGACCACCAAGCAAGAGCCGTTTCAAATACTCCTCTACCAGTTGCCTCAAAGTTTAATTTAACCAATTTATCTAGTTGCTCATTTTGGAGCCCAAGACACCTCTCAATATTTATCTCGCAGATCTGTCTTCTGTGAGGACTAATTCTATAGAGCAAACGTCCAAGGATACTGCCAAGCACCATTAGCATTTTGTAAGGAAGTAGAGAAACAATTCTGAGAATAAATAGACCAAACCAGGTCGCTATACTCTTTAAAGAAATAAGATCTCTAGAGAAAATGGGGTTCTTATTTTGTACTGCTGATTTAGGAAGGTTCATTTTTTGGCCAACTCTCAATTGTATCCAAGTAGCGCTTCACACCTTCTTGAACATTAAGAAATTCTTCTTCATATCCCGCTTCTCTGAGCTTAGCAATATCAGCTTGAGTATAGCTTTGATAGGCACCTTTGAGTTTTTCTGGAAAGTCTATATATTTGATTTTTCCTTTTTTATTCCAGTCTATAACCGCTTCTGCTACGTCATTGAAAGTTTGACTTTCTCCTGTTCCAACATTGAAAATTCCTGACACATTAGGGTTTTCTAGGAACCAGAGATTTACTTTGACTACATCCTCTACATAGACAAAGTCTCTTCTTTGTTCTCCATCTTCAAATCCGTCAGAACCTTTAAATAGTTTAATTTCTTCTGCTTCTTTTAGTTGGTTATGAAGATGAAATGCAACACTAGCCATATTCTTTTTATGTCTTTCTTGAGGTCCATAAACATTAAAATATCTCAAGCCAACAATTTGAGCAGTGCTATCTTCAAGTTCCTTCCTAACAATTTGGTCAAACTTAAACTTAGAATATGCATAAAGATTGATTGGATCTTCGTTCTCAATAAATTCTTTAAATTCTTTACCACTTCCATAAACGGATGCAGATGAGGCATAAATTAATGGGATATTTAATTTTTTCGATAATTTTAATAATTCTTTAGAGTACAGGAGATTATTTTTGTAAAGGTATTCGGCATCCCATTCCATGGTATTTGAGCAAGCACCTTGATGGAAAACGGCTCTAATGCCTTTGTTATCAAATTGATTTGAGATTACCTGATCTAAAAACTCTTCAATATCGATGTAGTCTTGGATCTCACAATGCGCAATATTTTCCTTAAGTTCTATATTTGAATGATCATCTACTGCAATGATATCTTTAACACCCATCTCATTGAGTCCTTTTATAAGATTTGACCCTATGAAGCCATTACTTCCAGTTACTACAATCACAATTTTAAATTTATTTAAGGAATATTTACTATGTTAGCATATGGCTATGCCTAGAAACCTTTACACGGCTCTATTTTGTTTATTATTGCCTTTGTATTTTATAAGACTAGGCTGGAAGGGCTTAAGTAATAGAGAATATTATTTAAGATGGGGAGAAAGGTTAGGTTTCAGTAGATTTATCCCTTCGAAAGATAAATCGGTTATTTGGGTGCATGCAGTTTCTGTCGGAGAGGTTAATGCCTCAATGCCATTAATAAGAAGCTTATTGGAAGATTATCCACAATCAGAAATTTTAGTCACTACTACCACTCCAACAGGGTCTAAATTATTGATAGAAAGATTGGGGAATAAGGTTAAACATCAATACATACCTGTAGATATACCTTTTTTCATTAATTTATTTCTAAACAAGTGGAAGCCCCATATCTTAATACTCCTAGAGACTGAAATATGGCCAAATATCATCAATGCCTGCAAGAATCGAGGCATCTACACAGCACTTGTAAATGCAAGACTATCCGATAAATCAAAAGAGAATTACTTAAAATTTAAATCTTTGATAGGTACTTCAATAGATTCTTTAGACTTAATACTTGCTCAGTTTGAATCAGATAAGAAATGTTTTAATGAAATAGCTGATCAAAAAGAAATCCATCTGTGTGGTAACCTAAAGTTCGATCAAGATGTTCCTTACGAATTAGAAGAGATTTCTCGTTCCATAAGACTGGGTTGGTCAATTGATGGAATTATTAGACCAACTTTAATCGCCTCAAGCACTCATGAAGGGGAGGAAGAAATAGTTCTTGAAGCTTTTAAAAAAATACAAAAAGAATTTCCTAATTCTCTACTTATTTTGGTACCTAGGCATTTAGAAAGATTCGAGACTGTAAAGAAAATTATTCAAAGGTATGAATTGAGGCTTGCTTCTAGATCAAAAAAATCAGAGGTGACTGATGATATAGAGGTATTGCTTGGAGATACCATCGGAGAATTAAATTTTCTTTACTCATTATCTGATGTTGCCTTTGTCGGCGGGAGTTTAATTGATCATGGTGGTCAAAATCTCTTAGAGCCCTCCGCCCAAAGCTTGGCATTACTATCAGGACCAAGTCTTAGAAATTTTTCAGATGTCTCTAATCAATTGAAAGAAAATAATGCTCTTGAGATAGTCAATAACTCTATCGAGCTTGCCGAAGTATTCATTGCATTTGCCAAAGATGAAGCGCTATTAAGAACAAAAGGAACCTCAGCCTTTAATGTATTTATGAGCAATAGAGGGGCGCTAAAAAATATTCTTTCTCAACTTGAAGCGCCTTTAAAAATTTAGTTTCTTCTGCTCATAAATAAATTCAGAACCAAAATGGTGCGCGTCACTTAGTTTTGCACTATTTAAAGACTTTATTAATTTCAAGGTACTTAAAAAACCCTATTATTAACTCATTTCTACTGAAATATAGCATTTGGCTTACAAATTGCATGATAGTTAAAGAATGGTTTTCTATTTGAATGATAAGTATTTAGATTTATAGTGAATGGACTAAAAAATAATAGGAGTTTTTAATGAAATTAATAACAGCAGTTATAAAGCCTTACAAGCTTGATGAAGTAAGAGAAGCTTTATCCGAAGTTGGGGTTACGGGTCTCACTATTACCGATGTAAAGGGATTTGGAAGACAGAAAGGTCATACGGAACTATATAGAGGTTCAGAGTATGTTGTCGACTTCCTACCTAAAACAAAAATAGAGGTAGCGGTTAGTGACGATAATGCAGATAAGGTTATTGATGCTATATCGCAGGTTTCAAATACAGGAAAAATAGGAGACGGAAAAATATTTGTATCTTCGCTAGAACAAGTTGTACGGATTAGAACCGGAGAACTTAACGAAGATGCCCTTTAAACTTTAGGTGATCTAATGATAAAAAAACTTTTACTTCTTTTTTCTGTTGTCTTTTCTATTGGCTTGTCTTCAGAAGAGTTAAATTCTGGAGATACCGCATGGATACTTACTTCTACTGCGCTGGTACTCTTTATGACTTTACCTGGTCTGTCCCTTTTCTATGCAGGTCTCGTAAGAAGTAAAAATGCTATATCCGTTCTCATGCAATGCTTTGCAATTGCTTGTATCGTTTCAGTAGCATGGGTTGTGTATGGTTATAGCCTAGCCTTCACTGATGGTAATGGTTTTATAGGCGGTACAAGTGCTTTCTTCTTAACCGGAATTGGTCGTGATACCTTGGCTCCAGGAACAACAATGCCACATTCTTTATTTGTCATTTTTCAAATGACCTTCGCCATAATCACTCCTGCTTTAGTAGTTGGTGCTTTTGCAGAAAGGATGAAGTTTGGTGCGATGTGCTTATTTTCATTGTTATGGTTTACGGCTGTATATATCCCAGCTTGTCATATGATCTGGGGTGGAGGTTATTTAGCTGACGTTAAAGATTTTGCTGGCGGCTTAGTTGTCCATTTAACTTGCGGGGTTGGTGCATTAGTTATAGCAGTAATGTTAGGACCCAGGAAAGGTTTCCCTGTAACGGCAATGCCTCCTCACAATCGAACAATGGTTGTAACTGGAGCCGCTATGTTATGGGTCGGATGGTTTGGTTTTAATGCTGGGAGCTCTTGGGCGGCTGATGGTCTGGCCGGGATGGCGATGCTAGTCACTCACATAAGTGCTGCAACTGGTGCTTTGACGTGGATGGCAATTGAATGGATTAAAGGCGGCAAGCCTACTATTGTGGGTATTGCCACGGGTATGGTCGCAGGCTTAGCAACAATCACACCTGCAGCAGGAAGCGTTGGACCAGAAGGTGCTTTATTAATAGGCTTAATGGCAGGGACGATATGTTTCTATGCCACTCAGACTGTCAAGGGAGTATTTGGTATAGATGATTCCTTAGATGTTTTCCCTGTCCATGGAGTTGGAGGAATTATAGGAATAATCATGGTAAGTTTTTTAGGCGTTCAAGGTGGCTTCTTAGGTTCAAGTGCAGGAGAGACATGGATTCCAATGGAGCAATTTCTTATCCAAATGAAAGGAATAGCAGTGATTGGTATCTGGACCGGAATAGCCACTTGGGCAATATTAAAACTAATAAGCAGTTTGATGCCGCTAAGAGTTACTGAAGAAGAAGAATATGAAGGTCTTGATATTGCAGAACATGAAGAAAGAGGTTACGACTTAACCTAGCATTCAACAAATTAAAAAAACCGGTCATAGAGCCGGTTTTTTTTTCATCTAATCAATTATCATAGAAAACGTGGATAAGAAATTAATTGTTTCAATCATGGGCCCTACTGGCGTAGGTAAGACAGAAATAGCCTTAGAATTATTCCAGAAGATGCCAATTGAAATACTAAGTGTAGATTCCGTTCAGATTTATAAGCACTTGAACATAGGTAGCGGTAAACCATCTCCTGAAGTCTTAAGAGATTTCCCACATGAATTGATAAATATTATTGAACCAACTGATAACTACTCCACAGCGAAATTTCAACAGGACTGTTTAGCTTCCATAGCAGAGGGATTTAAATTTAATAAATTACCGATTCTTGTTGGAGGTACCATGATGTACTTCGATCATCTGATCAATGGCATTTCTAAATTACCTTCTGTAGAAAAAAATATCAGATTAGAAGTCGAAGAAGAATTTAAAAACATTGGTTCGAATGAAATGCATAATCTTTTGAAAAGAATAGATATCAATGCGTCGAAAAAAATACATCCAAATGATTCACAAAGAATAAAGAGAGCTGTAGAAGTCTACAGGGCAACAGGCAAAGAATTTTCAAAATGGCAATCCGAACAAACCAAAGAAGTTAGTCCATTAATTCAAGAAACTAAAGTGATTCAAATTGCATTAAAGCCCAACGATAAAGAAATTCACAGAGAATCTATAGCTAATAGATTTAAGGATATGATCGAACTAGGTTTAGTGAACGAAGTTGAAGATTTATTAAACTTTCCAGGAGTGAGTAAAGATTCTCAATCTATGAAGAGCGTTGGTTATAGACAAGTTTGTGAATTTCTAGAAGGTGATATAGGCCTTGATGTTATGATTGAAAAGGCAATTAACTCAACAAGACAACTGGCTAAACGACAAATGACCTGGATTAATAGTTGGAAAGGGTTAACTGTTTTAGAAAAAGATTCAAGTACTGTAAGGACATTAGAAAAATTGGTTTCAGAAAGTTTATGATTATCGAAAAAGTTTTACCTAAATCAGTGATTATTCACATAGATAGATTTTCATTGAGTCCCTATCTTCAGTTAGAAGCAGTGCAGGAATTTAAGGAACTCTGTCTATCTTCTGGCACCAAGGTATGTGCTGAAGTTTTAGGGAAAATTGATAGACCTTCTTCCAATTTTTTTGTGAAGCAAGGAAAGTTAGATGAAATTAAACAACTCGTTCAGTCCAATAAGGCTAAGTTAGTTATTTTTAATAATGACTTAACACCATCACAACAAAGAAATCTAGAGGAATATCTGTGTGCACGTGTATTAGACAGAACCTCTTTAATTTTAGATATTTTTGCCACGAGAGCGAGTAGTCATATAGGTAAGCTCCAAGTTGAATTGGCTCAATTAACTCATCTTTCTACTAGGTTAGTGAGAGGTTGGAGCCATTTGGAGCGACAAAAAGGAGGAATTGGCCTTCGAGGACCCGGAGAAACTCAGCTTGAAACCGATAGAAGATTAATTGGACACCGAATTAAAAACCTTAAGAAAAGACTAGATAAAGCTCATAATCAAAAAGAAGTAAATCGTTATGCCCGAAGAAAGGGCAAGGACATGGTAGTCGCTCTTGTAGGTTATACCAACGTAGGAAAAACTACTCTTTTTAATCATCTAACTCAGAATAATCTTTACGCTGCTGACAAGCCTTTTGCAACTCTTGATTCCGTAACTAGAAAAAATAATATGCCTAAATTAAAAAATATTCTTTTCTCTGACACGGTAGGTTTTATTTCAAATTTACCTACACAGTTAGTAGCTTCCTTCAAGGCAACTCTAGATGATTTAAGCTCAGCTGATCTTTTGCTGCATGTAGTGGATATATCGGATAAGGATCATAGATTTAAGGCGTCGGAAGTAGATAAAATTCTAAAAGAATTAGGTTTATCCGAAAAACCATTGATAAGAGTAAATAATAAATGCGATAAGTTGGATTATTCTGATTTAGAGGATGTTCCTCATAATAGTCATCATCAAGTTTGGCTCTCCGCCACCGAACAAAACGGTTTAGATAATCTCTTTGAAGCAATTAATCACAACCTAAAAGGAGCTATTAACTCAAACTGGGTTTCTCTCAGTCCAGAACTAGGGTGGCTTAGATCTGAACTATATTCCTCTGGTGGAGTGATTGAAGAAAGAATATCTAGCGAAGGTCTGATAGAATTACATCTTGAAAGTTATCAAAATGACCTCATAAAGTTATTAGATGTAGAAGGTTTCACCTTAATCAATAAAAAACAAATACAGGAAGCAATATAAATGTCTTGGAATGGAAATGATAATAAAGATCCTTGGGGTAGGAAAGATACTCCACCAGAGATCGATGAAGTAATTAAGAAAGTTAAAGAAAAAGTGGATTCTATTTTTGGAGGCGGATCCTCAGGCGGCTCCTCCGATGGTGGAGGCTTTAGTATGAAAAGTATCCCTTTAATCTTAGGTGTCTTGGTATTGCTATGGGTTGGAGCAGGAATTTACCAGGTTGAACAAGCGGAAAGATCTGTTGTTTTAAGACTAGGTAAATTTGAAGAAATAAAAGGTCCAGGTCTTAGATGGAATCCTCCTATAGTAGATGCATGGGAGATAGTCGATGTTGTTAGGGTTAGGCCTCATAGGCATGATGCTTTAATGCTTACTAAAGATGAGAACATTGTTGCAGTTACTGTTTCTGTTCAATACCAGATAGCAGATCCAAAAAGCTATGTTTTAGACATCAGAGATGCTGATGCTAGCCTCGTCCAAGCAACAGAGAGTGCATTGAGGCATGTCGTTGGTGGTTCTATTATGGATGATGCACTAACTACTGGTCGTGAACTTATTGCTCAAGAAGTGAAAGCGAGACTTCAACGCTATTTAAATAAGTACAACACTGGCTTAGAAGTAGTAGTAGTAAATATAGAAGATTCTTCTCCACCAAATCAAGTGCAAGAAGCTTTTGATGATGTTATTAAAGCAAGAGAGGATGAAGTAAGAGCAAGAAATGAGGCTGAAACTTATGCTAACGGACTTGTACCAGAGGCAAGAGGTCAAGCTCAAAGAATGCTACAGGATGCTGAGGCTTATAAAGAACAGGTAGTTGCAGAGGCTCAAGGTGACGCCACGCGTTTTAATTTACTTTTGGCAGAATATCAAAAGGCTCCTGATGTAACTCGTAATCGTCTATACATAGATTCTATCCAAGCTGTTATGTCTAACAGTACAAAAGTTATGATAGATGTTGAGGGAGGAAATAATATCCTTTATCTACCTCTAGATAAAATTGCCCAATCGGCAAGAGGAATTGATAGTTTGAATGTTCCTTCAAATGCTTCAGGTAATGCCTCTATAAGAGAGTTAACTAACGAGGTTATTGAAGAAATTAGAAGAAGAAATAGACAAGAGGAAAGAAGATAATGAAAATACTTAAATTAATAATGTTCCCAGCACTGATAGCTGGTCTTGTGGTTCTTTATTTATCTATCTTTGTTGTGAAAGAAACCGAAAGAGCCGTCAAATTAGAATTTGGTAGAGTTGTAGAGGCAGATGTTGCTCCAGGATTGCACTTCAAAATTCCTATTGTTAATGATGTAAAGAAATTTGATGCGAGAATCTTAACCTTAGATGCAGCACCTCAGAGTTATCTAACTTCAGAGAAAAAAGCATTAACCGTAGACTCCTTTGTTAAATGGAGAGTAAGCGATGTTGAAAAGTATTTCACTACCACTGGTGGTGATGAAGAAAGATTAAGAAGACTACTAATCCAGAGGGTTGATGCTGGATTGAGGAACGAATTTGGTAGCCGAACCGTTAATGAAGTAGTCTCTGGCGAAAGAGATGAGTTAATGGATAAATTGACTCTTCAGCTTAATTCAATTTCTCTGGAAGAGCTTGGCGTAGAGGTAATAGATTTAAGAGTTAAGAAGATAGATCTTCCTCCTGAGGTGAGCGAATCTGTTTACAACAGAATGAGAACAGAAAGGGAAAGATTGGCTAAAGAATTAAGGGCGCAAGGAAATGAGGTAGCTGAAAAGATTAGAGCTACTGCAGATAAAGAGAAAACAATCATTCTTGCAGATGCTTATAGAGAGGCAGAAGAAACAAAAGGTAATGGAGATGCAATTGCAACATCAACTTATGCAAATGCTTACTCAAAAGATCCTGAGTTTTATGATTTTACAAGAAGTCTAAAAGCCTACCAATCTACTTTTGGAAGTAAGTCCGACATTCTCTTAATTAATCCTGATAGTGATTTCTTTAAATATTTAGACAACTCTAAAGCAAAGAACAATTAAATGACCTCAAAGATACGCTGGAGTTTACCTGATGGCGTTGATGAATTACTTCCCCCTAAGGCCTTACAAGTGGAGACCCTTAGAAGGAATTTAGTCGATAAGTATATTGATTCTGGCTATGAGTTTATTATTCCTCCTTTATTGGAGTTATCTGAAACTATAGGTGGTGAAGCTCATGATGAAATTAAATCTCATGCCTTTAGCTTCAAGGATAATCTCACAGGGAAAAATTTATCTATTCGACCGGATATTTCAGAACAGGCTTCTCGGATTGATGCATATAGAATCCAGTCAGATGAGACTGTTAGGCTTTGTTATGCAGGCGAAGTTGTTAAGAGTAAGTCTTCAAAAGTTCTGAGATCAAGAACTACAATTCAAGTGGGTGCTGAGATCTTCGGTGATCCCTCAAAAGAAGCTGAATTGGAAAGTATCAACTTAATGTTAAGTAGTCTCGCGATTGCTCGTATAGAAAACACCACTTTAAGTCTTGGCCATGCCGGCTTTACTGCATCAGTTCTGGCACCCTTTAAGGATTTAGGAGAAGAGATTTTCTTAAATATAGAAGTAGCACTTTTTAAGAAATCTAAATCTGACCTAGATAATATTATCCCCGATTCGCATCTATCAAAAGGCTCTTTGATAACACTTTGTGATATGTATGGCAAAAAAGACATTATCAAAAAAGCCAAAGAGGAATTTTCCCATATAGAAAATTCAAATGATTGTTTAGATCGTTTAGAGGCAATTGTAGAAGAGATAGAAGAAAAACAAGAGGTGAATTTGCATATAGATCTTGGAGAGATACAAGGTTTTAAATATCATAATGGAATTGTGTTTTCGGCTTACTCAAACTCAGCAGGATATGTGCTTGCCAAAGGAGGCAGGTATGATGGCTTGAGAAAATCTTCAGATCAAGATAGGCCGGCAGTTGGTTTTGATCTAGATTTAATCGCCGTATCGAATTTATAGGGACGAAATTAATGAAACGAAATATTTCTTTATTGGGACTTCAATGGGGGGACGAAGGAAAGGGCAAGGTTGTAGATAATCTTGCAAAAGATCTAGATGCAGCAGTGAGATATCAAGGTGGACACAATGCAGGTCACACACTTATTGTTAACGGGAAGAAAATTGTATTTCATTTATTGCCCTCTGCGATATGTCATGAAAATATCAAATGTTTTATAGGAAGGGGTGTTGTTGTCAGTCTTGACGCATTATTTTCTGAGATAAAGGAAGCCGAAGAAGTTTTAGGTGAGATTGAAGGAAGACTTAGAATCAGCTCTGCTTGCAGTCTTATTCAGCCTTATCATATTCAACTAGATCAGTTGCGGGAACAGTCTAATAATCTTACAAAAATTGGTACTACCGGACGAGGTATTGGAACATCCTATGAAGATAGAGTAGGTCGAAGATCAATAAGGATTGCAGATCTTTACAATGAAGAAAAGCTTAGAGATAGGCTTTATCAGGCACTAGATTTTTATAATTCTATTTTTAAAAATTCATTCGGCGCACCACAGATTGATCTCCAAGAACTATTAGACAAGAACTTAAAACAAGCTGAGGTTTTAAAGCCTTACGTGGGAAATGTCATTGAAGAACTAAGAGAACTGCAAGATCAAGATAAGAAGATTCTTTTTGAAGGTGCCCAAGGTGCTTTGTTGGATATTAGTTTAGGGACATATCCTTACGTAACCTCAAGTAACTTAATTGGTGGTGTTTCGGCGGGAGTAGGTATCAGTCCCTCCGATATTGATTACACAATTGGTATCACAAAAGCTTATACCACTAGAGTAGGGGAAGGTCCTTTTCCTACCGAACTTTTTGATGAGATGGGTACTTACTTAGCAGAAAAAGGAGGAGAAGTAGGAGCCACTACAGGAAGACCAAGAAGATGTGGATGGCTTGATGGGTTTCTTCTAAATAATATGGTCAAAGTTAGTGGTGTTAATGGCCTTTGTCTGACTAAGATTGATGTTCTTGATGGTCTTGAAAAGATTAAGATTTGTACTGATTATTCCAGTGCACAAACTAAAGAAGCCATAATAGAGACAATGGATATTGAAGATGCAGATCCCTTCTATCTCGAGCTAGATGGATGGTCAGAACCTACAGCTGGAAAAACTAATTATGATGACCTGAATGCAAACGCAAAAGCATTTGTAGAGAAAATAGAAGAAATATCAGGTGTACCTGTTATTATGATTTCAACAGGTCCTAAGAGAGAAGATACCATTATTAGAGAAAAAATTTGATATGAAATATTTAATTACCTTGTTTTTGACTGCTTCTAGTTTTATGTTTTCAGAAGAAGTGCTGTATGCAGAAGGGGATACCTTCGAGGCTAAAAAGTATGAGGCGGTTGCATTGTATTTCTATAAAGCAGATGCCATCCGACTAAATACAGCTAGAGACTTCTCTTTTTCTTTGAATGATTTTCTAAATTACGCAGCCATAGATACGAGGGATATCTACAAAATCAGAAAAGGTGATACTTTTAAGATCACTAAGAGCTTTAGAAATGGAGATGTCTTCCAGGTCTATCTTGAAAGCACCAGAAGTAAAAGAGAAAAATATTTTGTTCTCTCAGAAGATCTAAAAAATTCTTTTCTCACAAGAGTTACTGAAAACTCTTAAGTTCTAATGCAAGGCTATTTCAAGATAGCATTCAAAGGCTTATTAATTCTATGCCTTCCCTTTATATTATTATTCTTAGGACTCTTTTTCGATTTATTTGGTAAACATCAGGATACGGGCAAAGTTCACCCTATAAGTGCTCCATTTCTGATTACAAATCTAGAGGACTCTGATAAAAAAAGAATATTATTTGGTGATCTGCATGTCCATACCACTTACTCGCTAGATGCTTTTCTTGGAAATCTTCCGATACTTGAAGGTGAAGGCACTCATCCTGTTTCTGATGCTTGTAATTTTGCAAGATTTTGTGCAAATCTTGATTTTTTCTCTGTCACTGATCACGCAGAATTTTTAACAAGGCGGGAGTGGGAAGAGACTATTGATTCATTAAGGAACTGTTCTGAAATATCTAAAGTAAAAGATGAAGAAGAAATCATACCTCTTGCAGGATGGGAGTGGACTCAGACAAGCCTTAACCCGAAGGATCACTATGGACATAAGAATGTCATCTTAAAATCTCTAGATAAAGATATTCCCTCAAGACCTATAGGTGCTCCAGATCATATATTTTTTCAAGGGATCGTAGATGCCCCAATTTATTCAATCTACGGAGCCTTACTTTACGATTACAAGAATATGTCTAATTATTTTAATTATCGTCAAAGACAATTAATAATCAAAAGCCAAGAATATTGTGAAGAAGACGAACATGTAAGGGATCTTCCTTTAGATTGTTTAGAAAGGGCAGAAAAACCTTCTGATCTTTATAGAAAGCTTGATGAATGGGGGGTTGAGTCTTTAGTTATACCGCATGGATCGTCCTGGGGAAATACTTCTCCCCCTATGGCTAGTTGGGTCAATCAATTAAACAGTAAAGAACATAATCAAAAGTATCAAAATTTAATAGAAATATTTTCGGGACATGGAAATTCGGAAGAGTTTCGTCCTTGGGAGTCATTTAGGGTAGAAAATGGTGAGTATGTATGCCCTTCTCCAAATGAGAGTTATCTTCCTGATTGTTTTCAAGCTGGAGAAATAATTAAGGAGAGATGCAGAATCTCTGCTGGTAATGAAGAAATATGCAATATCAGGGCGAGTGAGGCTAGACAGAATTTTACAAAATCTAATCCGTTTGGATTACTAACGATACCAAATAGTCGACCAGAAGAATGGCTTGATAGCGGTCAGTGCAGAGACTGTTACCTTCCTGCTTTTGAATATAGACCTAAATCTTCTGTGCAGTATGCTTTGGCTTTAAGAAACTTTTCTGATCAAGCTACTCAGCCTTACAGATTTGGCTTTATTGGATCAAGTGATAACCATTCATCAAAACCAGGTACTGGTTATAAGGAAATAAACCGGATCAAAAATACTGACTCAAATTACAAGTCTTCAAATTCGATCATGAATCTCCAGAATAATGACCGAAATTATGCTATTCCAAGATCACAAGAAATTAATCTTGAGCAAATGATCGATAGGACAAGACCTAGTCAACCAGAGAGAGTATCTTCTTTTCTTTATACGGGAGGATTAATTGCAACTCATGTGGTTCAGAAAAATAGAGATTCTCTCTGGGACTCTTTGAATAATAGAGAGGTCTATGCAACGAGCGGAGAAAGAATTTTACTATGGTTTGATTTGATCAATCATCCATCAGGTCAAATCAAACCAATGGGTAGTGAATTTTTAATGCGAGATAATCCTAAGTTTAAAGTTAGGGCCTTAGGTTCTCAGAAGCAAATACCTGGTTGCAGTTTAGAAAATGAGATTGATGAAAATATTCTGAATAAATTGTGCAATGGCGAGTGTTTTAATCCTATAGATGAGAGAAATAATATTTCAAGAATAGAAATTATTCGGATCAGACCACAAACATATCCTGACGAACCTATAGAGACTTTAATAGAAGATCCTTGGAAAGTTTTGGAATGTCAGCCCTCTCAAGAGGGGTGTATGGTAGAGTTTGAAGATCCTAACTTCACGGATGCAAATAGAGAAATAATATATTACGTAAGGGCAATCCAAGAACCTTCTTTAACTATTGGTGCAGCTAATTTTGCTTGTGACCTTGATGAATCCGGTAAATGTTTAAAGGTAAATTTTTGTGGTGACGCCGAAGGCCAAGGTGAGGGAGATTGTTTATCAGAGAGTGAAGAGAGAGCTTGGTCCTCTCCTATTTTTGTTCAATACGCTGAAAATTAGATTTAAACATCTTATCTAAAATAGCATTTACATATTTATGTCCGTCCGCAGCACCATATTTCTTAGATAGTCTTATACTTTCATTGATAATAATTGGTACATCAGTATCGGTAAAAAGCATTTCGTATGCCGCCAGTCGAAGGGTGTTTCTTTCTATAGGATCCAAAGAAGGCATATCTCTTTCCATGAATTCCGATAATGTTTTGTCGATATCTTCTTGCGAATCAACTACACCCATTAAAAGATCTTTGTAATGGGGGTATCTACTTTGAAGAGATAGATCCTTTAAAATCTCTTCTGCACTAGACCCGGACAATTCGATTTCATACAGACTTTGAAGAACTTTATCTCTTGATCTTACTGGAGAAGTGTCTTTTTTTGATTTCATTAATTAAGAAATGATATCGACCATATTCATTGCACTCAACGCAAACTCTTTTCCCTTATTCATCTTCTCAGGATCAGAACGCTCTTTGGCTTGTGCAATATTAGTTGTGGTTAACACTCCGCATATTATTGGAATTTTTGTTTCTAATGCAATGCTTTGCAGTGCATTAATGCACGCACTTGAAATGAAATCAAAGTGAGGTGTATCTCCTTGAATAATTGCTCCAAGTGAAATAACCGCAGACATATTATCCATTTCAGCTGTTAGTTTCGTAGCTAGAGGTAACTCAAAAGCTCCAGGAACTTCTTTGATTAAAATATTTTCTAAAGAGACACCTTGATTTAATAATTCTTTCTTCGCTTCGGCTAATAAGTCATCTACTATTTCGCTATTCCAGGATGTATGAATGATTCCATAGACGGCTTCTTTGGCCTTGTCAGATATGGTTTTAGCCTCTAGACCTTTCATGTTATTAATTTATAAATTCGGTTATTTCGAGATTAAAACCTGCTAGTGGATATTTTGCTGAAGCTCCAAGAAGTCTAATTTTCTTAATCCCTAGATCCTTTAATATCTGAGCACCCACACCGACTATTCTAGAGTCAGGTCCTTCATTATTTGCGGCAGATTTTTGCCCTTTTAAGAAAGAAATATTAGATAAAATCTCTTTTGAACTTTCAAAATGTGACAGAAGAAGAATGACACCTTTTTGTTCTTCCTCAATTTTTTTCATAGCTTGAGAAAAAGATAATCTGCTGCCAAAGTTATTTATACCCATAACATCTTGAAGAGTATTATTTTGTTGCACTCTAACCATTATTTCATCGTCAGCTGATATTTCTCCTTTCACCAGTGCAATGTGAACATCTCCATTTACAGTGTCTTCGTAAGCATAGAGTTCAAAGTCCCCGTGTTCGGATTCAATATTTGTTCTATCTACTAAGTTAATACTTTTTTCACTAATATTTCGATAATGGATCAGATC
>CAJWIK010000018.1 GCA_913042105.1 uncultured Gammaproteobacteria bacterium | reverse complement strand
CTGCTCACGGTCATCAAGCAGCTATTTCAATTGATAGTTTCTGTAAAAATCTAGATTTATATAATAGACCTGAACCAAAAACTACTCTTATCAGTCAGAAGATGGGCGTTCATGAATGGTCCTATGATAATGATATTTCTCAAGCGAAAAGATTTCTAGTGCCACATGCTGATAAAAAAGATGCTCTCAAAGATTTAAAGTTAGAGGTGGAACTAGGCTTCGATGAAGTTACAGCTTTAGAAGAAGCTCAGCGCTGTTTGAATTGCGATGTACAAACTGCATTCTCAGAGGATTTATGCATTGAGTGTGATGCTTGTGTAGATATTTGTCCTACAGATTGTATAAGTTTTGTTCATAATGATTCCGAAGAAAATCTTAGAAGTAAGCTAAGAATACCTGCTGTCAATTTAAATCAACAAATTTTAGTTTCTGAGCAACTAGAACAGACTTCAAGGGTGATGGTCAAAGATGAGGATGTCTGTCTTCATTGCGGCTTATGTGCAGAGAGGTGTCCAACAGGTGCTTGGGATATGCAAAATTTCCTTTATCAGGAAGCAAAGGTATATTCGTGAGTAAAATCAATTCTGTAAATGACTTTGTTATAAAGTTTGCAAATGTTAATGGTTCAGGCTCTGCAAGTGCTAATCAAATGTTTGCCAAAGGTGTATTTAGATCTGGGATTCCGGTTAGTCCAAAGAATATCTTCCCTTCTAATATACAGGGGCTTCCAACATGGTTTGAAGTGAGGGTTAATGAAAAAGGATATCTGGGCCGAAGAGAAGGAATAGATATTTCTGTCGCGATGAATCCCCAATCCTATCAAAAGGATGTAACAGAATTAAAAGAGAATGGATATCTAATATATGACTCTTCATGGAAAAGAGAATTTGGTAGAGATGATATAAATGTATTAGAAATCCCGCTCACAAAGCTTTGTGTTCAAGAATTTACAAATCCAAAACAAAGGCTACTTTTTAAAAATCTTGGTTATGTGGGGCTTTTGGCTTCGATCTTAGAAATGGATAAAGATATTTATATATCTTTGATTGAAGAACAATTCAAAGGTAAAGAAAAACTGATCGAGCCTAATGTCAAAGCACTCAATATAGGCTACAACTACGCTGAAGAGAATTTTAAGGATTATTGTGAAATCAAAGTTAAAAAATCAGATAAAACAGACGGGCTTATACTCACTAGCGGGAATGATGCCGCAGGACTGGGTTGTGTCTATGGGGGAGCAACAGTTTGTGCCTGGTATCCAATAACACCGTCAACTTCCTTGGCTGAATCTTTCAGCAAATATAGTGAAAAACTCAGAGTAGAAATAGGAACAGATAAAAACAAGTTTGCCTTTATCCAGGCAGAAGATGAATTAGCGGCAATGGGTATGACCATAGGAGCAAATTGGAATGGAGCTAGAGCTTTCACTGCAACAAGTGGACCAGGAGTTTCTCTGATGAGCGAGTTCATTGGTCTTGCATACTTTGCAGAAGTTCCTACTGTTCTGTTCAATGTTCAAAGAGGCGGCCCTTCAACAGGAATGCCTACTCGAACTCAGCAATCAGATATTCTTTGTTCGGCATATGCTTCTCATGGCGATACTAAACATGTGCTTTTAATTCCATCAGATCCAAAAGAATGTTTTGATTTCGCTGTAGAGGCCTTTGATCTCGCAGATAAACTTCAAACACCTGTTATAGTTTTATTAGACCTCGATTTAGGGATGAATGATTGGTCTACTAAAGAGTTTGAATGGGATGATTCTAATCAATATGACAGAGGAAAAGTCCTATCTAAAGAAGATTTAGATGGAATTGAAAGGTTTGGGAGATACTTAGATGTAGATGGTGATGGTATACCCTACAGAACCTATCCTGGAACTCACCCTGAAAAAGGAGCATATTTCACCAGAGGAACTTCTCATGATGAATATGCAGGATATACAGAAGATGGAGTGAAAAATGCCGAGATGCTCACTAGACTTCTAAAAAAATTCCAAACTGCTTCATCCTTGGTGCCAGCTCCTGTTTTTAATCAAGAAAAGAATGGAAGCTCCATGGGAATAATTTATTTTGGAAGCACCGATTGTTCTATGCAAGAGGCTTTAGATGTCTTAGATGAACAGAATCTAAAGATAGACGCGATGAGAATTAGAGCCTTTCCATTCAATCTAGAAGTTTGGGAATTCATTGAGGATCACGATCTATTATTTATCGTAGAACAAAATAGAGATGGTCAAATGAGAACTTTAATTATGGCCGAAGGCGGGATAATTCCAGACAAACTTGTTTCTATTCTATGTTTTGATGGTCAACCCATTACTGCAAAACATATTACAAATAAAATTAATACTCACATATCAGGCAAACCTGCAATTGCAATGTCTTAAGGAAATAATATGACTTATATAGTTAAACCTAAGAACCATCATCCTCTTCTTGAAAAGAATAAGCTAGGCCTCACAAGAAGAGATTATGAAGGCGCTGTGTCAACATTATGTGCAGGATGTGGACATGATTCTGTTAGTTCGGCAATAGTAGAGGCGTGCTTTCAGTTAAGTATTGAATCTTATAAGGTTGCAAAGCTTTCTGGTATTGGATGCTCTTCAAAAGCTCCTGCCTATTTCTTAAATCAATCGCATGGATTTAATTCAGTCCATGGAAGAATGCCATCAATAGCAACTGGTGCTGCAATGGCAAACCATGAACTTACTTATTTAGGAATTTCAGGGGATGGAGATACGGCATCTATAGGTATAGGTCAATTTGTTCATTGTGCAAGAAGACAACTTAATATGACTTATATTGTAGAGAATAATGGAACATATGGCCTCACAAAAGGTCAATTCTCTGCAACGAATGATTTAGAGTCAAAGAGTAAATATGGTGATGATAATCTTTTTCCGTCGATTGATTTACCCTCAATGGCAATACAATTAGGTGCAAGTTTTGTTGCAAGGAGTTTTTCTGGTGATAGAGAACAGCTAGTGCCACTTCTTAAAGCTGCCTTATCTCACAAGGGGTTTTCCTTCTTAGATATAATCTCACCTTGCGTGACATTTAATAATCATAAAACTT
The DNA here is from genome assembly GCA_913042105.1 of uncultured Gammaproteobacteria bacterium. Taxonomy (GTDB): domain Bacteria; phylum Pseudomonadota; class Gammaproteobacteria; order Magnimaribacterales; family Magnimaribacteraceae; genus Magnimaribacter. The sequence continues at coordinate 13,687 of CAJWIK010000018.1, read as the reverse complement.
CAACAAAGAGCTATGACTATATCAGAGAGCATAATGATGCCCTCTCGAAACCAGACTTTGTTCCTATGGGAAAAGAAATAGTGACTGAGTATCCTTCTGGCAGTTCTATCGAAGTACCTTTACATGATGGATCCCTATTAGCCTTAGAAAAACTATCTAAGGACTACGATCCTGCAGATAAAATTCAAGCTATTCAAAATATACAAGAGTCTCAAAGAGATGGAAAAGTTTTAACTGGATTGCTCTATGCAGACCCTAAAGCGAAGGACTTAAGAGAGATATTGAATATTTCAGACAAGCCTTTGAATAGCATGGGCAAGAATGAACTCTGCCCAGGGGCAGACAAATTAGAAGGTATAAATTCTGGACTTAGATAGTATCTAAATAACGCCTAATCTCTTTGCCATTATTTGATAAGACTCAACTACATCACCCAAACCTTGTCTAAATCGATCTTTATCTAACTTTTCTCTCGTTTCTTCGTCCCATACTCGACATCCATCTGGAGTAAACTCATCGCCCAGTAGAAGCTTTCCTTTATAGTCTCCAAATTCTAATTTATAGTCGACAAGAATCATTCCAGCATCAGAGAAAAGCTTCTTAAGTGCATTGTTGACTTCAAAAGTCTGAATTTGCATCTGCTTAACCTGCTCTTCTGTTGCCCAACCAAATGACTTTATGTGATATTCATTTATCATTGGATCACCCAGAGCATCATCTTTGTAAAAGAATTCAAATGTAGGTGGATTTATGTCTATTCCTTCTTCTAAGCCCAATCTTTTACAAATACTACCTGCAGCAACATTCCTAACCACGCACTCCACAGGAGCCATATCTAGTCTCTTTACTAAACTGTCAGTTTCATTGAGTAATTCTACAAAGTGAGTAGAGATCGATTCACTTTCTAAGTATTCCATAATAAATGCATTAAATTTATTATTGATAGTTCCTTTTCCTTCTAAACTTTCTATCTTTTTTCCGTCAAAAGCAGATGTGTCGTCTCTATAGTGCATGATGAGGAAATCATCTTCATTTGTCTCATATAGAGATTTAGCTTTTCCAGTAGTGATTAATTCACCTTTTTTAATATTTTTCATAACGATTAAGATAAAGATTGGTTAATTTCAGAAAGGAGCTCTCTCTCAAAAGCTTTAGCCTCCTCTCCCTGTGCAATTATTGTTACGGTGCAAGTCTTCTCATTGATTTCTTTGACAAGTATTCTATATTCACCCTTGAAGGAGTCGCCAGAAAACATTCTTCTAACAAAACCTTTTTGTTCTTCTCTAGAAAAATTGACGTAGAAAACGCCCTCTTCCCTATCTAGGTCATTTACATCTATAAGGGCTTCTTTCAAAGCACGGTCAACTGCTGCCCAAGCTCTAGCATATTCTAAATTTAATTCGATAAAATTTGATTTGTTTTCATCTTGTTTCAGTGAGGCCTTCTGTCCATAATTCAAATTAAGGGCCACTAAAGAAGTCCCGCCACTAGGTGGTGTCGAAGCGAAATAATCTAAAACCTTACGCATTGTTTCTTCTTCAAGATTTTCTTCTCCTTGAACTCTTATCCACTGATCGTCTATCTTTGTAATATGAGAAATAAATATCTCTGAACTTGCTTGCCTAATTCCATGTTCAACTTTCATCACTAGTTTAGTTTCTTCCTCTGCATTACCTAAATTATCACTTTCAATAATGCCAGATGTTGGGTCCGTCTTTGCTAACCCATATCCGCTAGTTACCCAAAAATCATTCATCATAGGCCATGCACTGCTGGGCAGAGTTTCAACATACACCCATCTTATTTCGCCTAATTTATGCATCCTAACTTCATTAGAAGTTCCAGAAGAAAAGACCTGTTGGGGTAAGGGAATATCATACTCAGCTATAGTATTTTCAGAGGGTATTGAATTTATTGGATAAAAATCAATTATAGGTCGGGTATCCAAATCTTCAGGCAATGTTAAAGCCTTTTCCTGTTTCTCCTTTAAGTAATCATTTTTATGATCAGTAAGAAAATAACTACAGGAGCTTATAAAATGAGATACAAATATTATTGCTATCAGTCTGTTCATAGTTAGTTTAGTAAATTTAATTCTTTTAATATATTTTCAGCTTTCTCATGAAAGTCTGGACTTAGTTCTGTTAAAGGAAGCCTGATTCCTTCAGTTATTCTGCCTATACGATTAAGCATCCATTTTATAGGAATTGGATTTGATTCAATAAATAAAATTTCATTCAATTTAATTAATGTTCTATCTAATTCCAGGGCAGCTTCAGCTTCTCCTTTCAGAGAAAGACTGCAGATATCTGCAATTACTTTTGGAACTATATTCGCTGTAACTGAAATGGTTCCAGAGCCACCATCCAATAAGAATTGGGTGGCAGAAGGATCATCACCTGAATAAAAAAAGAAATTTTCCTTTTGTTCAAAGGTTAAACTTCCTAGCACTTCATTGAGTCTACTCAAATCACCTGTAGCATCTTTTAATCCAACAATATTTTCATGCCCGACCAGCCTAAGGACAGTGCTATTGTGTAAGTCACAACCAGTTCTTGAGGGCACATTATAGAGAATCTGTGGAAGATTAACCTCATCAGCTATCAACATATAGTGCTTATAGAGTCCTTCTTGAGTGGGTTTGTTATAGTAAGGAGTGACCAAAAGTGAGGCGTTTGCTCCAGCAGATTTTGCGGAACTAGTTAAATAGATTGCTTCTTTGGTTGAGTTAGCACCAGTCCCAGCAATAATTTCGATTCTACCGTTTGAAATATCGACTGATCTCTCTATAAGCTGCACATGTTCAGAAATGTCTAAGGTAGCAGATTCACCTGTTGTACCTACAATAACTAGCCCAGAAGTATTAGAGCTTATATGCCATTCAATTAAATCATTGAGACTCTCCCAATTAATTTCTCCATCTGAATCCATTGGAGTAACGAGAGCGACTATCGAACCTTTAAGATTAAACATTAATTTTTTTTTGTCTCAATGTTAGAATCATAGCATTATAGATTGTTTCTAACGGAGGAGATATGCCAACACTTAAATTAAATAACAAAGCCCCAATATTCAAAGGGGAATGTACAGGAAATAAAACCATTAGCCTCTCAGAGCTTAAAGGGAAAAATGTAGTTCTCTATTTTTATCCCAAAGATAGTACGCCTGGTTGCACCACAGAAGGACAGGACTTTAGAGATCTAAAAGGTCAATTTACCAGATCGAATACAATAATCCTTGGATTGTCTAGGGAGTCAATTAAATCTCATGAGAAATTTAAGAAGAATGAAAATTTTAACTTTGATCTCATCTCAGATCCAGATGAAAAAATCTGCAAGCAATACGATGTCATCAAAGAAAAAAGCATGTATGGCAAAAAATATATGGGTATAGAAAGAAGTACTTTTCTTATAGATTCAAAGGGTAAGTTGGTGGGAGAATGGAGAAAAGTGAAAGTGACAGGTCATGCAAGTGAAGTCTTGGAAGCCGCAAAGGAACTAAACAGCTAGTTGACAGGTTCTGGCCAAGAGTTAATTATTGCTTTAATAAAAGTAGCCAGTGGAATAGCAAAAAATAAGCCCCAAAAGCCCCATATTCCTCCAAAGAAAAGTACTGCAATAATTATCACTACAGGATGAAGGTTGTTCCTGTTTGAGAAAAGGATAGGAACTAAAACGTTACCATCGAGAATCTGGATTAATAGATATAGACTTAGCAGCCAGTAAAAGTTTTCAGTTAGACCCCATTCATATAGTCCAATCAAAACTACTGGAATAGTAACCAAAATAGCTCCAAATATTGGAATGATGACTGAAAGTCCTACTAAAATTGCTATTAGGACGGCATAAGGAAGGCCAAGAATGGCGAATAAAGCATAAGAAGCTGAGGCTACAATTATCATTTCTAAAAACTTTCCAGTTACATAGTTGAATAATTGATCATTCATTTCAGAAAATACAGACTGCATAAACCCATTCTCTTTAGGAAGAATAAATGCTGCTATAGGTAGAAGTTCATTTTTGTCTTTTAAGAAAAAGAAGACCATTAGAGGAATCATGATTGCATAAAGAATGGCATTGAACATCAAAGTAATTGTCCCTGCCAATTGACCAAGCGCCGAGCTTAATAAGGAGTTAATTTGGTTAGTTAGATTTGCAAATATAAGGTCAAGATCTTCTTGAGAGAAGTAATTATTCATTTCAACAAGCGTAGACTGAAAGGAACTAACAATACTAGGTAAATTCTGTAAAAGATTATTGATTTGAGTACCTATTGAAGGCAATGCAGTAAATAAACTTAAATAAAATCCAAAAAAAACAATTAATGTAATGGCCAATGACACCTTTTGAGAAATTTGCATCTTTAGTAACACTCTCATTAGGCCATTTAATAAAAAAGCTATAACTACGCTTATAATTACTGGCAAGAGTACATTGCCAAAGAAGATGACAAAAAGGAAAGAAAAAGCCAATAATATAGCGAAATATATAGACTCCTCACTTGAGAAGAATCTGTTTACAAATTTTTCGAATAAACTTTGCATATTAATAGGGAACTAAGTAATTTTTAGATAATCTAATGAATTCATTTAATATAGTAACTAGTTTCTCCAAAAAGAAATAGTATGAGTAGTATTATATCCAAATTCAAATTTTACGGTCTTTTCTTGTTCGTAAGCTTAACGCTGCATTCAGAAGAAGAGTTACCAGTAATAGGTGATGCTTCATCTTCTGTAATCTCAATTGCTTCTGAGTACAACCTGGGTAGGTTATATATGGCCCAGCTAAGAAGAACCTTACCAGGTTATGTGGATCCTGTTGCCCAAGACTATGCGGAGCACTTGGTTTACAGATTATCAGAATTTAGCGAACTAACAGATAGAAGACTAGAAGTAGCTCTAATCAATGAAAAATCAATAAATGCTTTTGCTGCTCCTGGCGGAATTATAGGTATCAATGCAGGATTAATTTTTCATGCGAACACTGAAGGTGAACTCGCATCTGTTTTATCTCACGAACTTGCTCACCTGAGCCAAAGACATTTTGCAAGAAGAATGCAAAGACAAAAGGACAGAAGTCTTGCAAATTCTCTTATGATCTTAGGAAGCATTGCACTCGCTGGCGCTACGAGCAATCCCAATGCTTTGGTAGTCGGCCAACAAGCCATAGCACAGCAGAATCTTTCATTTAGTAGAGGTGATGAACAAGAAGCGGATAGAATTGGTTTTAAAAATCTAATATCTGCAGGGTTTGACCCCAATAGCACAACTTATATGTTTGAGAAGTTGCAATCACTAAGTAGATTATCTGGATCAAATGAATTGGAATTTCTTAGATCTCATCCCTTAACAAAAAATAGAATAGCAGATGCTCAATCTAGGGCCCAAGGATTTGAAAGAAAAAACTATAGAAACGCACTAGATTATGACCTCATAAGACAAAGAACTATAGTGCATTTTTCTGAAATACCGAGACAAGCAGTTACTATCTTTGAGAAGGAAGTCAATGAAGCTAAAACTACAAAAGAAAAGATTAAAGCCAATTATGGACTCGCTTTAGCTTACTCAAAGGATAATAAACATACAAAGGCATTGGAAAAATTAAGAGAAGCTTTGGATGATGATAGTGAAAATTTGATACTCCAGATAGGTCTATTAGAGTTACATATAGCGGCTGAAAATTACTTTGAAGCAGAAGCATTAGCGTCCTCTCTACTTAGTACAAATCCTAATAACTACCCTATAACAATGTTTTACAATAAAGTTTTAATGAATAAGGGTGAATATGAGTTAGGTGAAGAAATACTCAGGAAACTTACCTTGGTAAGGCCTGACGATCCAGAAGTATGGTATTGGCTAGCTGAGGTCCAAGGTTTAGATAAGAATCTTATTGGACTCCATCTTTCTAGAGCAGAATATTTTTTTCTTACCGGCAACTATGATACTTCAATAAAGCATTTAAGAATGGCCCTGGAGCTAACGGGAAATAATTATCAGCTTACAGAGTCAATTCACAATAAAATAGAGAGATCTCACAAGTCCATAGAGGCACTTAAATCAGTCTCTTAACCCGGAGGCCAAGTGAATTCTCTATCAGCCAATAAATGAATATGTAAATGAAAGACAGTTTGTTGTGCTCCAGCTCCGTTATTAACAACCAACCTAAAAGCATTTTCTATTCCTAGTTCTTTAGCAACCTTTCCTGCTACAAGGAAAAGATGCCCCAATAAGTCTTGATCTTCTTCATTTGCGTCTGATATTTTTTCGATTTGTTTTTTTGGAATTATTAAAAGATGAGTTGGAGCTACAGGATTAATATCTCGGAAAACTAAAGATTTTTCATCTTCATAAATGATATCCGCATTAATCTCCTTATTAATGATTTTTTGAAAAATTGTATCAGTCAAAGTTAAAGCTCCTTTGCATCATCATACTGAATTATCTCACCATTATGAGTTTCAGAACTTTCCTTAAGCAACACTTCATATCCATCAACAAATGATATCTCTTTGATACCATCGATGTGCATAGACTTTTCTTTAAATTCAGCAAAGGATTGGGTTTTAATTTTTGCATCCTTTGGATTTAAAGCAGCAACAAAATAATTCAAATGAATTTCGTAGATACCATCTCCGATATTCTTATCGTAATAACCTACATGCATCATATATAACTTCATATTTAAACTAGATTAACCCCAAAAAAATTTAATATATAGAAATATAACCAATAGACAATAGCCGTCAAACCTATAGAGATAAATAAACTCATTATGAATGATGCATTCCATCCAAGGAGAGCGTAAAGCGCAATAAAAAAAGTCAGCGAGGGCGGGATCATCAATAATATATTTCTTGATAAATCTCTTACAGATGAAGGATCTTGAGTATCAAAATAGAGCCAAATAAATGCCAATAAAGAGGTTAAAGGAATAGAGGCAACAATACCTGCTATAAGAGTTGATCGTTTCGCTATCTCAGATATGGCGACAACAATTAGTGCAGTAAAAATTATTTTAATTAAGGTGTACATAAGCGCAATTATGAAAGAATAATTATAAGCTTAATTTTAGAAGAACTTAAAAATATATATCTCTATGACAGATTTTCTAAGATTTTAAGAACTTCATGACCGTGTGAGAAACATACCTAGCCAAGTAGCTCCAAGGCAAGAAATAATTGAAATAAGAATATAAATGAAAGCAATAAAAAAGTTTCCTGAATTGATTAATTCTAATGATTCTTTTGAAAATGCTGAGAAGGTTGTAAAAGCTCCAAGAAATCCTACAAACAAAAAAGGGGTAAGTATTCTTTCTAGATCAGAGTTAACTAGATTATAAAATAGGCCTATCAAGAAACAACCTAAGATATTAACTGTAAGAATACCAAGGGGAATTTCTGGATTTTCAGATTTCTGAAAGAAGTTAGACAGGTAAAATCTGCTCAATGCACCAAGAGAACCTCCAAGACAAATTAATAAGATATTCATGAGAGGTTGGTGGGCCGTCTGCGACTCGAACGCAGGACCAATTCGTTAAAAGCGAACTGCTCTACCGACTGAGCTAACGGCCCGAAAAAAAAAGCGTATATTATAGGTTTACTCAACTAAATTCGACTCTTCTTTTACAATTTCTTTAGATTTTTTTGCGAGCTGGGCAGCACCCGATTCAGGGAATGCCTCAATAACCCTATTATATTGAATTAATGACTCTTCTTCATTGCCCTCAATTCTGAATATCTCACCCATTTTATATAAAGCATCTGGACATCGTGAATGGTCAAAGGATTGATCAATAACACTCTGGTAACTTAATTTGGCATCTTCATACATTTCTTGAGCTAAAAATAATTCACCAGACCAAAAATAGGCATCAGGAGTGTAAAGTCCATTAGGAAAAGAAATAATAATCTCTGAGAAAATCTCTAGAGCTTCAGCGAATCTGGATTCCTCAAACAATACCAATGCTTGTTTAAATAAATCTCTTTCCGGATCTGAGCTTTCATAGACATTTGGTTCATCTAATATTACTTGTGGATTTGAGAGCTTTGATAATTCCAAAATACGTGAATCAAGATCTAAATATCTTTGTTGTTGCACTTCTAGCGATCTATCAACAAGTATGGAGTTTTCTTCAAGAATATTTCTAAGGTCCCTTATTTCCTCTTCAAGAGTTACTATTTTCTGATATAAAAGCTCTAAACTTTCTTCTTGTGCTGAGACAATTATTGAAGAAAGAATGCAAACAAAGCTAGTTAAAAAAACTTTTTTCAAACTTCTTAGAAAGTTTTGACTAGAGCCCTTCTGTTTTGCGACCATGACCTTTCATTTGATCCATTGACGATTGGTTTTTCTTCACCGTAACTAACTGTCTGGATTTTATCTGATGAGACACCGTTAATAATGAGCAGTTCAGCAACTGTTTTAGCTCTTTTTTCTCCCAAGGCTAAGTTGTACTCTCTAGTGCCTCTCTCATCACAATGTCCTTCAACTCTAACATTGAGATTATTATCATTTATGAGTTTAGCTAGAGTCCTGATTTTCATTCTTCCTTCTGAATTAACATCGGATTTATCATAAGAAAAATAAAGAACATTGTTAGAAGTGATCCCACTATCAGAATAAGCTTCTGATGCAGAAGCCGATATGGCTGTAGAGTCATTAGTTCTATCAGTTGAAACAGAGCTGCAAGATGCAAGAACAATAACGATTGTGGTTAATAAAGATTTTTGAGTAATATTCATTTTTAGTCTCCTAAGTTCATTATACTTTTATTTTTATTCTAATCTATTAAAGGCGACCATGCCGGCTCTCTAGCCTCACCCTTGAGTGAAGGCATTATAAACTTAGTTTTTCCATCCATAGTGATGCCAGCCAATATATCTCTATCGCCATCTTTGGTTGCATAAATAATGACATTACCATTGGGTGAAATAGTAGGAGATTCATCTAAATAAGTGTCAGTTAAAATTCGTACTTTTCCTGATCTAAAGTTTTGAGTTGCAATATGAAAAACTCCATTTCTTCTATGAACAAAAATTATACCTTTCCCATTTGGTAAATATCTTGCTCTGGCGTTATAAGTACCCTCAAATGTTAGTCTTTTAATTCTGTTACTTTTTATATTTGCTTCATAAATTTGAGGGGATCCAGATCTATTAGATGTGAATAATAGACTTCTCGAGTCAGGAGACCAATCTGGTTCTGTGTCTATGCCAAAATGTTTAGTTATTTGCGTCCAGCTTGATTGTTCTAAATCATAAATAAAAAGATCAGGATTCCCAGATTTAGATAAAACAGCTGAAATCATATCTCCATTAGGGGACCAATTTGGTGAACTATTTATCCCCTCCTCTAATTTAAGGCCTTTTCTCTTTGCCGAACTGAGCTCTTGTAAAAATATTCGTGAAGTACCCTCTTCAAAAGAAACATATGCAATTTCTTTTCTATCGGGCGACCAACTTGGAGACATTAATGGTTGAGGCGAAGAAAACAATGAGATACTTTCAAATCCATCAATATCAGATATCCTCAAATTATAATTAGGGTCTTCGGAAGAAGGCTTATCTATGTAAGCCAGTTTCGTTGAAAAAATACCCGGTATACCCTGAATTTTTTCATAAATCTTATCGCTCATCTTATGACCAATCTTTCTTAAAGACTTAATAGGACCGATAACATTGCCTCTATGAATTGATTTTTCTCTAGCGATATCAAAAATAATATAATTGGTCTCGGTATTGCCATCTAGGTCAGAATCTTTTATCCCGCCTATTACTAAATAATCCACTCCTAATAGTCTCCAATCTTTATAATAAATTTCTTCCTTTGAAGTCGGAAGACTCAACATGCTTTCAGGCGCCAATACAACAAATTCACCAAAAGACTCTAAATCCGATTTAATGATTCTATGGAGATATGTGGTCTGAGTACTTTTTAACTCCCATTTCATGGGGACAATCGCAATATTAATTGGGTCGGCTATACCTCCCTTTATTTCTATACGTAATTGCGAATAGGTGAATGAAAAATAAAAGAAGAGAATGAAAGTCAGATAAAAATTCTTAAATTTAAACATAAATCAAATTGTTATTATTCCGGACTAAAAATAAGGATAAAATTCCTAAAGTGTTGATCGAATAAATTCATCTGCATACTTAGTCCTTCAAAAGATTTTACCCTTGAGATTGCAGTTAAAGCAGATTCATCAAAAGCCTGGTTTCCGCTTCCCTTAATAATAGACGCAGAAACAATTTCTCCAGTCGGTACAAGTGTAATTTTAATCTCTGTTCTTAGGTTAATTCTCAATTGAGATGGTCTTTTCCAGTTATCCATTACCTGACTCTTGATGATAGAAGAAAAATTTTCTAACTCAGTCTTGCTGATCAATTTGTTTTTATCAACTTCAATACTGGGATTCTTTACTTCCAAAATTGAAATCTGCTCCAGTTCATAATTTACATCGGAAAGTTGTATTCTCTCAGGAGAGTCTTCATTTTGAATATCTAGTTTATTTTCCTTCGATATCGAGATATTTCTTTTCTTTAAAATTTTTTTTTCTTGTTCGATTATTAAGTAAGCTTGGATAGGCTTACTTGACTCAATATTAAATGCATCAAGATCTAAATTAAAAAAATTTGAGAAAGATAAAACTAAGCCAAGATGAATGAATGCAGACAATATAAAAGGAGAAAAATAATTCATTAATTTGATGAGATAGGCTTGGAAATAAGCCCTATATCGCTAGCTCCTGCCATCTGGAGTTCTGCCATAACAGTCATTACTTTCTCATATTTAACCTGTCCATCACCTCTTATGACAACCTGTAGGCCAGGACTGGCTTCAATTATCTTAGAGACCGAAACATTGAGCTCATCTAAAGTAAGCGGCTTGTCTTTTGTTGAACCGGTTTCGAGAAATAACGCACCATCCTGATCAATAGAAACTATTAATGGTTCTGTATTTTGAATAGGTAAGGCTTCAGAAGAAGCTTCTGGCAAATTAACTTGGATACCCTGCACCATTAAGGGAGCTGAGATCATAAATATGACCAGCAAAACTAACATCACATCAATATATGGAACCACATTGATATCAGAGATTAAATTTCTTCTTTTCACTCTTAATCTGTATGTATGTCTCTATATAAAACTGCTAAGAATTCTTCTTTAAAACCCTCAAAATTAGATAAGAGATTATCAGATTCTGAAATAAATTTATTATAGGCAACAAGAGCAGGTATAGCAGCGAAGAGTCCAATTGCTGTAGCAATGAGTGCTTCAGAGATACCGGGCGCTACTGCTGAAAGCGTTGCTTGTGAAGCTCCTGCTAGCCCCCTAAAAGAATTCATTATGCCCCACACGGTCCCAAATAAACCTACATAGGGACTAACTGAAGCGACTGTAGCAAGAAATGGTAAATGTTTTTCCAGTAATGATTGTTCTTTTGCCAAGGCAACTCGCATATTTCTTTGAACGCTATCCATAACAATGTCTGGACCTAAACTCTCTTTTGAAAGCCTCTTATAGTCAAGATAACCTATTTGAAAAATGTACTCAGCTCCCACTGGATTATGACCTTCCTGTTGACTTGAAGATAAAAGCGCTTGTAAGCCAGCATCTGACCAAAACCTAATTTCGAAATCTAATAGCTCTTGGCTAATTTTTTTTATATACAGCCAACGTTCAAAAATTATCATCCAAGAAACAATCGATGCAAGGATTAAGATAATTATTACCGTCTTTACAACAAGACTTGCATTTAAAAAAAGCTCTATGATTGAGAGTTCCATAAGACTATAAGATTAGTTTTTTCATTCCAGTATGTAAATACTCAGGTAACGCAGAAGGAATAAAAGTTTCAGAATTAAGGCTTCCACACTTTATTGTTGCCTTAGCAATTTCTTGATTATTAATTAATGCAGTTTGCTCAAAATCAAAACTTACTTTTCCTAATTTAACCAAGTCTGTTTTGATTACTAATTGATCATCAAGCCTCGCCGGCTTAAGAAGTTTTAAATCTAAGCTTCTTACAACAAAAATAACCTTCTCTTCCATAAGCTTCATCTGTTCATAGCCAACTGCTCTTAATAATTCAGTTCGAGCTCTTTCAAAAAATTTAAGGTAGTTAGCATAGTAAACCACCCCTTGAGCATCCGTATCCTCGTAATAAACCCTCAAAAGATAATCTTGCATTAATCTAATTCTTCGTGATCCTGAATGTCTTTAGAGTAAAGTTCTTTTAAGAGGAAAATAAAATCATCCCAATATAGGTCCGCTGTAAAAGGTGAGTCTATATGTAAATTGGGATTGATTGCTCCAAGTGGCACTCTAACCTTGATGGGTCTCCTATCAAATTTATAAACTAAAGCCGGGATTCCTTTATTGGAAGTAGCATCAAGAACTTGTTTCCACCAAGCCTCAAGAGGTTCAGCGCCGGATGCATACCTTTTGCATTCAAGATACCAATTCCCCAACATTAGATCAGGTAAATGCTTCTCTCTAGTTTGTTCAAGAATTCTTCTTATATTTTTTTTTAAACCTAAATCATTTGTAAGGAGATTAGCTACTTCTCTTTCAAAAGAAGCTCCTTTATTTCTTGAATTAGTCATATTAATCCAGCTCTTCTAGCATACCATCAGCAAATTCAATATTTGAAGTTACATTCTGTGTGTCGTCGAGGTCTTCGAGCATTTCTAATAATCTATAAACCTTAAGAGAAGTATCCATATCAGCTTGGACTGTTGTTTCAGGCACTAAGGATATTTCTGAGTCGTCTATGTTGAAATCTTGGTTAATTAAAGCATTTTTAATATTTTGAAAGTCTTCTGGAGAGGAGCTTACAGTTGTTGTGAGATCCTCATTTGTCTCTATATCTTCTGCACCTGCTTCAATAGATACTTCCATAATTTGTTCAGCATCTTGTTCCGAAGAAACAGTTATTATTCCTTTTTTTTCAAAAAGGTAAGAAACCGAACCATTTGTTCCAAGATTTCCTCCTGATTTAGTAAAGGCATGCCTGACTTCAGCCACTGTTCTATTGTTATTATCTGTCATCGACTCAACAATGATTGCAATACCACCAGGGCCATAGCCCTCAAAGCTTACTTCTTCAAGGTTTTCTCCTTCAAGACCTCCTGCTCCTCTTTGTACAGCTCTTTCAATAGTATCCTTGGTCATATTGGCAGCTAAGGCTTTATCAATGGCTGTTCTGAGTCTAGGATTATCATCGGGTACCCCGCCTCCTAATTTAGCTGCAACTGTTAGTTCTCTTATCAAGACAGAAAAAACCTTTCCTCTTTTTGCATCCTGCCTACCTTTTCTATGCTTTATATTAGCCCATTTTGAATGACCTGCCACCTTACTCCTCCTTATCTAAACCGTGGAACCTTATATGAAGTTCATCTAATTGATCTTGTGCTGCTTGTCCTGGAGCATCAGTTAGCAAACATGAAGCAGTTTGAGTTTTAGGGAAGGCTATTACGTCTCTTATTGAATCTGAATGCGTCATCAACATAATCATTCTATCAAGTCCAATAGCTAGTCCAGCATGGGGAGGACAACCATGTTGAAGGGCCGAAATCAAAAAGCCAAACTTTTCTTCAGCTTCTTTTTCATCTATCTTCAGAAGACTTAAGACGGTTTTTTGCATTTCTTGATCATGGATTCTTACAGAACCTCCTCCAAGCTCAGT
>CAJWIK010000017.1 GCA_913042105.1 uncultured Gammaproteobacteria bacterium | reverse complement strand
CATGTGCAACTGGGACAATAGTGTCAGTTTCCCCGTGAATTAAATTAACTGGACAAGACACATTATTCACTTCAAAGCTTGACCAGCCTTGAGCTGAGCAATCCGCTAATCTGTCATCAGCATATCCCGTGACGCCTTGAGCAAAAGTTGCATCATCACTAATAAATCTTTTTATATTTTCTGGATCTTGAAGATAGAGTAGGTCTGCAGGAGATAGATTACTTTCTCCAGTTGCATCATCGTTTGAGAGCATTTTACTGCCATCTTCCCCCATATCTTTAACGGCTAATTCATAAGCTTCTTCTCTAGATAGACTTACATATCGTTCAACCCCTGCCATAGTTGCATATTCGGAGGCCCATCTCATATCCGACATACCACAGCATACCAGCACTCCCAATACTCTCTCTGGGAATCTGGCGGCAGTTGCAAGAGAATAACTCCCTCCAGTAGATACGCCAATCATATAAAAATTTTCTATGTTTAGGTGGTCTGCTATTAGTTCGAGATCATTAGTCCAGTCATTTATAGTTCTTCCTGGTAAAGGAGAGGTGTTCCCGTACCCCGGTCTATCAACTCCTATATAACGTATTAAGTTCTCTGTATCTTTATCTGAATTACCTTTAGCGGCATTTCTAGATCCTGGTCCACCATGACAATAGAAAGCAGTTATTTGATTGTCTTCTCCGAAATCTGCAAAACTTATAGTTCTTCCATCTGGTGCTTGTATTACTTTATCCATATCTAAGCCTTATTAATTGTTTGTATTCGACCATCCCAGAGGGATTTGCTGCTGAGGATTGAATACTTTAGGCCCATACAATGGATAAGCTTCTGAAGCCTTATTAATCTCTTCTTCGCTTAGATGTTCGCTTGGAAGTAATTTGAAGACATCTAAGCCTCGAGTTATTTCTGTCCCGTAAATGTAACCATTGTAGTAATAAGCAGACCAATACCCCCCTGTGATTAAAAAATCTTCATCAATAGGGCCACGATCAAAAAACGCTATTTCTTTAGGTTTTGATGAATCCGTAAAGTCCATAATAGATATACCTCCTTGGTACCAAGCTTGAACTAAAATATCTTTTCCAAGCACTGGAATTAAAGAGCCATTGTGAGCGACACAGTTTTCTGTTTCTAATTGAGGAGCAGGCATCTTATAGTGACTCTTGAATTCTAATTTACCATCAACAATATCGTAAATAGCATTAGCACCCCAATCTAGCGGATCCCAAGCTCTACAGCGAGCGCGACCACCTCCACCCCACTCATCAGTAAAAATTACCTTAGTACCATCATTATTGAAAGTCGCAGAATGCCAATAAGCAAAACCAACATCGGTGACAACATCAATCCGCTCAGGATTATACGGATCAGTTATATCGAAAAGAATTCCATTTCCTGAACATGCCCCAGCAGCCAGGTTAGCGGAAGGGAATACCGTAATATCATGACATTGATCTGTACGTCTTGTGTCTTGAGTATCTTCCCCATGGTCTCCACCAACCCATAAACCACCGAGTGCTCCTGTATTAGCATCAGCAAACACAGCAGGGCTACTTACAATTTTAGATTGTGAGGGGTTAGAGATTGGGATTTCTATTATGTCTATGCGAAACAGAGCCGTTCTTTTATCGCCCGGAATATTTCCTATGCATTCTTTCATTTCTTCCTCTTCCCTTACGCCGGCAGTGCCTGAATTATAGACAATAATTTTCCCATCAGGCCCAGGACCAGATACTACAGAGTGAGTATGAGATCCTCGACAGGTCTGAACTGCACCAACTTGTTTAGGTTTGAAAACATCAGAAATATCAAAAATTCTTAAGCCTCTAAATCTTTCTGCACTCGCTTCTTTAGATACGCCTTCTAAACCACAATTGAGACGACTCCTGGTTTCTTCAACTGACATTATGAGTAAGTCTTCAACAATAGAGACATCACCTTGACCTCCAGGACAAACAACAGAGGATAGTAATTCAGGAATTCCAACTGCATTGATCTGATAGATGTTAAAGCCGTGGTAACTACCTGTTACGAGTAAGTCATCTCTAAAAGCCATATCAGTGTTCGCAAAACTTAGAATGGGTGAGCGCAGTGATTTAGATAATTCTTCTGTAGTCTTGTTTTCGTTTTCTTCATCAGCATCATCGTCTATCTTCTCAACGCCTTTAGCTTTAGGATTACTAGGATTGTAAAATCCCGCTGGTTTTCTCAGTGATTCCACTAACTCTAAATTTTTTATCGCCACTTCGGCATCAAAAAGCCCCGGACTTAAACTTGATCTTGGGTCGTCAGATAAATTGACTGCAATACCATTCATTCTTTCGATCTCTACGCCTTGGTCATTGACCAGATCTGAGACAAATTCATTGAGAATAGGATCATAGGCAGTTCCTGGGTGTTCTTTTAAGTCTTTAACCATTTGAAGGGCACCGTCATGGTGGTTAATCATTAATCTTAAAAATAATTTATCAAAATCCGTACTTTTAGAATTTTCTAATTCCTTTAATTCATCAGCAGAAGCCATACCGGCCATAGCCATATGACCTTCATGATTTGTATGGCTAAAAGATGTCTCTTCATCTCTAAACTCTAGCCAATTTTTCATGAAATTAATTTCATCTTCTTGCGAAGAGTCAATTCTGTTAGCGAGATCAACAATAGTTTTATTGTTAGTCCTTTTGTCTGCCATATTGGACATAAGAATAGCTTGTTCATGATGAACGATCATGCCCGCAAGGAAATTTACATCAGCTTTTACGTAAGAAGTACTTGCAATATTAGTGGCAGTCTCAGAGTCGATTCTTTTAGATTCTTCACCTGGAGCACCTGGCAGGATAATTGAATGAGTAGGAGGTATATTCTCTTCTCTAGTTATATTAGTGTCATCGATGATGTCGGTGTCATTTACTTCAGAGCAACTAATAAAAAATGTGACTATCAATAATAATGACAACTGTTTTTTTAAATCTACTTTATTCATATTTTCTAAAACAAAAAGTTTTTATAATTTTTGTATATATTAATCAAAACAAAGGATCTGGCACTTACTTTTTTTACAAACTTCTACCTTCAAGTCTCTCATTGAGCTCTAACCACTCTTGCTCATTTAACTCTATCTCAGAAGTTAAATTAGCCTGATCCCTTAATAAGGAGTGCAAGTCAGGTCCTTCATCACTATCGTAGGATTCAGGAGAATTTAATATTTCTTCTGTTTCTGATAATTTGCGCTGCAAACGTTTTAATGTTTTTTCATGGATTATTATTTTGTTCTTTATTTCTTTAATTTCTTGCTTGCTTAACTTTGGCAGAAGTTCGCTCTTTTCTTTCTTTGCTGTTTCTTTACCTGACGATCCTTTTAAGACTGTTTTTCTGTAGTCTTCAAGATCTCCCTTAAAGGAACTTAAACTACCTTCATTGATAATCAAGAACTCGTCGACTGTATTTGCTAATAGGTGTCTATCATGAGAAATGAGCAGTATTGCTCCTCCAAAATCTTGAAGCGCAACTGTTAAGGCTTGCCTCATATCCATATCCAGATGATTTGTAGGCTCGTCCATTAACAGGAGATTAGGTTTCTGGAATGCAATAATTGATAGGGCAAGTCTCGCTTTCTCGCCTCCCGAGAAATGCTCTATAGAACTTTTTGCTTTGTCTCCACGGAAATTAAATCCTCCTAGAAAACTCCTAATTTCAGACTCAGATGCTTTTTCATCGACTGCTTGGAGCTGATCTATAGGACTTTTTTCTAAATTAAGATCATCAACTTGGTGTTGAGAGAAGTAGCCAACTTTTAAATTTTTCCCCTCAATCTTTTGTCCATTCAAAAGAGGTAGGTCGCCTTTAAGACTTTTGACTAATGTCGATTTTCCAGCACCATTTACACCCAATAATCCAATTCTATCACCAGGTCGAAATGCAATTTTTACATCTCTCACTACTGAATCTGTATAACCTAGATCTGCATCTTCAAGAATGATTAAAGGATTAGAAATCTTATCTGTTTCTGGGATCCTAAATTGAAAAGGGGAGTCAATATGCGCAGGAGCTATAAGTTCCATCCTTTCAAGCGCTTTTATTCTACTCTGCGCCTGACGTGCTTTTGTTGCCTTAGCTTTAAATCTCCTAACGAAATCCTGCATATGAGAAATTTCACGCTGTTGTTTGGTGTAGTTACTTTCAAGCTCAGCTAGCTTCGCAGCTTTCCTTATCTCAAATTGAGAATAGTTTCCTTTATATAACTCTATAGTTCCACCATGAATATGGGCTATAAATCCAACACACTCGTCTAGAAATTCTCTGTCATGTGAAATGAGCACTAAAGCTCCTCTAAAAGACTTAATCCAATTACCCAGCCAAATAATTGCATCTAAATCAAGGTGATTAGTCGGCTCGTCTAAAAGCAATAGATCTGCAGGTTGCATCAGTGTTCGAGCTAAATTTAATCGCACTCTCCAACCGCCAGAGAAATCCTTTAAAGGTTTATTAAATTCATCTTCAGAGAATCCTAATCCTACTAATAGTTTTTCTGCTCTTGATTTGGCCGTAAAGCCATCATGATCTTCAAATTGAGCATGCAGTTCACCTAGAGATCCATAATCTTCTTTAGTCTCTGCCTCTAAAATTGCATTCTGAATCTTTACTAGATTTTCGTCTCCACCCATCACATAGTCTAGAGCTTCCTCGTCGGTTCCAGGAACTTCTTGTGCAAGATGTGCCATCTTAAGATCAGGCGGATGTTTATAATCTCCTTCGTCAGACTCAAACTCACCTTGGATCATTTTAAACAGGCTTGTTTTTCCTGTCCCATTTGCACCAACAAGACCAACTTTATTATCTTTATGGATAGTAAAAGACACTTGCTCGAATAAAAGGTTCGAGCCTCTACGAAGGGAAAGGTTGTTAAATGAAAGCATAATAGATTTAGTGGGCCGGCATTGTATCAAAAGAATTCAAATCTTTATCTGATACCTTCATTTGAACTGTATTGATATCCTGAAAAGACGTATAGTTATTTGATAAAACTAAAGAAAAAATATGAATATATGGTCCGCAACTGCACTTAATACAGCTCCAGATTCTGAAAATCAAATACACGGTGATGATCTTGCTAAAGAGTATGGTTTTGAGGGAGGTTTGGTTCCTGGAGTGACAATTTCTGCCTATCTTGTCCATCCATTAATAGAGCTTTGGGGGAAGGATTGGCTTGATCGCGGCTTTGCGAACTGTCGGATTACTTCGCCTTTGTACGATAATGATATATTTCAAGTTAAATCCGATTTAATCAATGATACTCATGCCAACACGACTTTAATAAGGAGTAGCGGTGTGGTTAGTGCAAATGCTGAGATAGCTCTCAATGAAGATATACCCGAACAACCCTTAATGAAAGGTAATAAATTGGTTGATGGGGACTTTAAAGCTCCTCAAGCAAATAAAGAGATTTGGCAGAAACTTAAATCCGAAGGATGCCAAGCTTTCAGATTCTCGTGGAATGAAAACGATCCCTTACTATATTTACGTGAAGAAGATTCTCTTCCAGATCTACTGCAACCAAAAAAAGCTGGTTATTCTAATTTAGCTTTTTTACTGGGTTGTTCTAATTGGATACTGGCTGGAAATGCTTACATGAATCCTTGGGTTCATTTACAAACAATTTCTCAAAATTATAGGGCAGTACCTTTGAATACTTCCTTGATAGCAGAGATGGATATTAATGATACTTATGAGAAAAAAGGTCATGAATTTGTAGATGTTCAAGTTAACTTATTTGATGAAAAAGATGAAATATGTGTAATGAGTATTAACTTGATAGCGATTTATAAGCTTAGAGGCTCATAAGACGCTTTAATTAATATGAAAAAATTATTTATATTATTTTTTGTTTTGATACTGATGAACTTAAGTTCAGAAGAAGGCCAGATTACTAAACTAAATGGTATCGACATTTGGTGGGACTCTTATGGAGATCAAAAAAATCCTACAGTTTTAATGATTATGGGGCTCAATTCAAATAGTAAGGTTTGGTCAGATCAATCAATTAAAGAACTTGTAGATAATGATTTACACGTCTTAATTTACGATAACAGAGATATTGGGAAAAGTACTTGGGTGACCGAAGAGCCGGGCTTAATAACCTTTATTAAATATCTTCCTACTTTTCTAATAGAGTCCTTTGTGAATTTTATATTTGATTTTATTTTTGACGAAGAAGGAAAATTTAATATGGAGAATCCATCCCCAGCAGAATATAACTTAAGTGATATGGCTATGGATGGAGTTTCACTATTAGATCACGTAGGAGTATCGGAAGCCCACATTGTGGGAGCCTCTATGGGCGGAATGATAGCTCAAGTAATGGCTTTAGAACATCCTGCTAGGATTAAGTCTTTAACCCTATTTTTTTCGACTCCTGGATTTGATACTCCAGGACTCTCAGGTCCAAGCGAGAACTTTAAGATGGCCATGAAAGAGTCATTCGTGCTCAATTTGTTAGGAAAAGAAGAAGAAGCGCTGATTGTTACGGAAAAGTCTTTGACAGGCTCTCGTTATCCTTTTGATGAAGCTAACTTTGCTAAAGAGGCTAAGATTAGATTAAAGCAAGGGATTAACACATCAAATGCACAAATTGCAGCAGTAGGGGCTAGCCCGAATAGAGCTTCAAGCTTACAAGAAATTAATAGACCTACTTTGATTATTCACGGATCTGAAGATCCATTAATACCTGTAGATCATGGAATTTATCTCCAACAAAATATACCTAACGCTAAAAAATTGATTTTAGAGGGCGTAGGGCATGAAATTCCAGATCAAGCTTTGTCAGAGATCATTCCAGTGATGTTAAATCACTTTAAGCTTTAACTCTGTTCTGCGTCGTACATCTTTCCTGAAGTGCATTTAGATACTGAATCAAATTGCTCATCAATATTTTGTATTGATCCATTTTTTATCTCATATCTTATTTGACCCCAATGAATTGAATCCTCGTAGCTATCGATATACATAAACCCTTCAGTATTATCTGAAAGCACAGCTTCTAGTACCTGACTAGAAACTTTCTTTTCATTCATGTCATTTACACTTTTGACCCATTCGGAATTAATTCTTTTTACCTCTTCAATAGTTCCTCCTTCAAGTAATTCGCATTCCAGAATAACTAAAGTTGAAGCAAAGGTTGAGAGGGGAATTGAAAGTAGGGCAATCATTAATATTTTTTTCATTTTTTTCTCCTTAAAATTAAAACCTTACTCTTTTTGTTTGCTGTGTAAAGAAACGTTTTAAGTCTATTATGTGAATATGAATCAAATAAAGGCTGAATCAAATATTAGAAAAGTTGCACTGACATCTCTTTCAGGCACTAGCATTGAATGGTATGACTTTTTTCTTTATGGCGCTGCTGCTGGGCTGGTATTTCCTAAATTATTTTTTGGTGATGCAGATCCTACAACGGCTTTAATTTTATCTTTCTTAACTTTTGCTGCAGGTTTTATTGCTAGACCTATCGGGGGCATTATATTTGGTCATTTTGGAGACACTATAGGAAGAAAGAAGACTTTAGTGACTGCTTTGATGTTAATGGGCATATCTTCTACTTTTATAGGGTTACTGCCAACTTACGACACGATAGGAGTGGCAGCTCCAATCCTACTCACTCTCCTAAGATTTTGTCAGGGAATTGCTATCGGAGGTCAATGGGGTGGAGCCATGCTCTTGGTAACCGAAAGCGCTCCTCATGATCGAAGAGGTTACTACGGTGCTTATGCTCAAGCAGGAGCTCCAGTAGGCGTTATTCTTGCAAATATAGCTTTCATCTCAGTTAGTACCCTTACAACAGAAGAGAGCTTCCTTTCATGGGGATGGAGAATACCGTTCTTGATTAGCTTTGTTCTAGTATTAATTAGTATGTACATTCAGCTTAAACTGGAAGATACGAAATCCTTCAAAGAACTTCAGGAAATGAAGGCATCGGGTGAGGGAGAAGCAAAAGTAATTAAAACATCACCTATTTTGGAAGCCATAAGGAGATATCCTGCAAGAATATCTTTAGCGGCTGGTGCATTCTTATCAATCCAAGTAACCTTTTATATTCTGGTGGCTTTTATCCTTGCGTATGGAGTTCAGACAACCGATCTATCTCGGAATGATCTTTTAATGGCTGTGCTTATTGGGTCAGCTGTCATGGTACCGATGCAATTCCTATTCTCTGATTACTCTGACAGGAATGGAAGAAAGGGAATATTTATGACGGGTGCCGTATTGACGGCATTATGGTCTTTTGCAATATTTCCTCTTGTCGACACAGGTAATTTTTATTTTGTTGTTTTAGCTATTGCTGGTGGATTGACTTTCTTGGGCATGATGTACGGACCTCAAGCTGCATTTTTTGCAGAACTCTTTTCAACAGAAGTTAGATATTCAGGAGCTTCATTAGGATATCAAATCGGAGCTATCATTGGTGGTTCATTTGCGCCAACTATCGCTACTTTGCTGTGGAAAAATTATGATATTTTTTGGGTTTCTGTTTATATAGCTTTTGCATCTTTATTGTCATTAGTTTCAGTATATTTTTTAACGGAAACATATCAAAAAGATCTCAACGAATAATAGCTATAAAAATTTACCTTCTTCCATTCTAATTTGTTTATTTGTCATGATCTCAGCTTCATTACGATCATGTGTGACCAATAGGATGGCACAACTCATATCCGAAAAAACCTGCGAGATATCTTTATAAAGAGTCTCTTTGAGATCTTCATCTAGAGCACTAAAGGGCTCATCTAACATCAAGAAGTTAGGTTTGGGTGCAAGAGACCTTGCGAGGGCTACTCTTTGCTGTTCTCCCCCTGATATTTCGTGTGGATATTTGTTTTTTAAATTATTTATTTTTAGAAGATTTAATAACTCAGACGCGATCAAGTCTTTATCTTTATTCTTTTTAATGCCGAAGCAGATATTTTCAAAAACTGAAAGATGAGGAAATAAGGCTTTCTCTTGAACAACCAGACCGATATTTCTTTTTTCAGGAGGAATTAAATTTTTATTATCTGAAACCTTAATATCGTTAATTCTTATTTCACCTTGATCAGGTTTTTCTAATCCTGCTATCAATCTTAGTAAGGTACTTTTGCCACAACCGGAAGGGCCAAGTATTGAGACTCGGTCTCCAGAACCAATCTCAAGATTAATATTCTCTATGGATAAAGCGTGTTCACTATAAGAATGATATAAATCTTTTATTTCTAGTATTAAATTACTCATTTTAGTGTGTGGGTCTCGATGATCTTATCATTTTTGATAGAAACACTATGGGAATCAATCCAATTAAAACGATAGCAATGGCAGGTGCTGCGGCTTGCAACATCCTCTCTTCAGAAGCATAAATATAGGTTGAAACAGCTAATGTTTCGAAATTGAATGGTCTAAGGATCAATGTCGCAGGTAATTCTTTTACTACATCAGACATAACCAGAAGAACAGAAGTCAAAATGCTGGTTTTTAATAATGGTACATGAATACTGCTCAGCATACTCCAACCAGAGGAACCTAATAATTTTGAGGAATCATCAAGAGAAGAGCTGACTCTCTCATAGCCTGATTCGATAGAAGAATTAGCTAATGCATATGTTTTTATAACATACGCGAGAACAAGACCAATCAGTGAGCCCGTAACCACTATATCTAATCCAGATAACACAAGTGCATCTATATAAACCAATAACTGAACCATACCAACTGCTAGTATGAGTCCTGGAACAGCATAGCCGATTGAGAGGAGGGAGCTGAATCTTTGCACAAAAGCACTTGGCTTATATCTAATTGAAAAATTGATTAATAAAGCTAAACCGGCGCAAATCATTCCTGTTACTAAAGATAAGCTCAATGTATTAAATGAACTGGAGATAAATTTTTGATTAAAGAATTCTAGATTTACTTCATAAGCCCACAGAATCAGTTCTATTATCGGAAGAATGAAGCCAATAAAAATTGGAATAAAACATATCAAAAAGGCTGTTAGGGCCTTATAGCCCACTAAAGAATCTTCTTTGCTTGGAGAAAAAGTGGAGTTATTTGAAGTATAGATTCCGGAGCCTCTTGAGCTCCTTTCTACGATATAAAAAACACCCACTGTTAAAAGTAGTAACGAAGCGAGCTGCATCGCAGTCTGTATGTCGTATAGGCCATACCAAGTCCTAAAGATACCGGTAGTGAATGTTTGGACTGCAAAGTGATCCACAGCACCAAAATCAGATAAAGTTTCCATTATCACTAACATCAAACCACCTATTACGGCTGGTCTGATTAATGGAAGAGCTAATTTATAAAAGACTTGAAACTGATTGAGTCCCAGCATTCTTGCAGATTCTTTCATTGACTTAGATTGATTGATAAAAGCGCTTCTAGAGACTAAGTAAACATAAGGGTAAAGGGTAAAACTAAAAACAATTATCGCTCCATAGATATTCCTCACATTTGGAAATATAGCCGTAGAGTTTTGTAGATTGAGTAACAATCTTGCTAAGTTATTTGCATCTCCATAATGATCAAATAGGCCAGTAAAAGTGTATGCGAGTATATAGGGCGGTATCGATAAAGGCAGAATAAGGGCCCATTCAAAAATATTCTTTCCAACAAAATTATAGCTGGTGACCGTCCATGCTGTGACAGTTCCTATAATGAGAACTAGGATAGATACTCCTATCACTAATACGAGTGAAGAACTTACGTAATCAAAAAGAACAAATTGAAACAGATGAGACCAGTTCTCAGAATAATCTCCAATCAAACTTGATAAAACAATTAGTAAAGGTGCAGTAAATACAACAAGAACTGCAAAAGGGAGCAACCTCCAAAAGGTAAGTCTATTCAATTTTAAATTTAAGCTTAGATATGAATTTAAGCTTAAACTAGATAATGGCTATTTCCAACCTGATCTATCCATTAGCCTCACAGCATCTGGGTTTAATTCACCATATTTCTGAACCGAGGTCTGATCTTCTTTGAAGCTTATTCCAAAGCTAGCGATTTCTTTACTTGGTAGAACCCCGTCTAATATTGGGTACTCGTAAGATTTATCGACCATATATTTCTGCACTCTTTTGGAAAGAAGAAATTCAAGAAATAGGTTGGCATTTGTAGGATTCGGGGAGTTTTTTAGAATACCAGCCCCGCTAATATTGATATGCGTACCCCTGTTGTCTTGGTTAGGAAAAATCATTCTTACTTTCTTTGCTGCTGTTAGTTGATCTTCCCCGGCCGAACCAGAGAGCATTATTCCAATGTAATAGCTATTAGCTATAGCTATATCTGCCTCTCCATTAGCGACAGCAATTATTTGAGATCTATCATTTCCTTGAGGTTTTCTTGCAAAATTATTAACTAATTTTTTTGCCCATATTTCAGTATTTTCTTCTCCTAAAGAAGCTATCAGTGAAGCTACTAAAGATTGGTTATACATATTACTGGAGCTTCTTATTACAATTTTATTATTCCATTCTGGGTTAGCTAGATCTTCATAGCTTATCCCTTCAACCATTTTTTCATTAACATTATCTGGATTGTAGAAAATGACCCTCGCTCTTTTGGCTATCGCTGTCCATTCATTATTTGGTCCTCTTAAATTTTCAGGCACAACCTTAAGTATCTCTTGTGATTTGATACTTTGAAATAAATCTTCTTTCTGAACTTTCCAAAGATTTCCCGCATCAACAGTGAAGAATATATCGGCAGGAGAGTTTACTCCCTCGGCCTTGAGTCTTTGGAGGAGAGCGCTTCCCTTGCCAGAAACTATATTGACTGCAATACCGGTCTCTTTTGTGAATTCTTCGTATAAAGCATCATCAGAATCATAATGCCTTGAAGTATATACATTAACTTCATTTGTCATGACCACGTGGCCAAATAGAGAAATTATCAAGAGTAGTTGTATTTTTTTCATAATATTAATTTTACTTTATTGAGAATCATTCTCAATAAATATTTTTTAATTATTAATATACATAATGAAAATTAATCTCTTGTTGGCATAATAGCCATGCAAAAAAAAATAATAAACTATGTCTGAACAAAACACACCACATCAGCCTGAATACGAAAATATATCCAATGCAGATACCCAAAAGAAATGGGGATTAAAAGATGATATTACCCCTCAAAATGTTCCTATCGAGAATATAAATCCTGGAAATAATGATTGGTTCTCTAGAAATCAGGAATTTGAAGTTTTTGAACGTCTTAGAAAAGAAAGTCCTGTCCATTATACGGAAGATAGTCAGTTTGGATCTTATTGGTCAGTGACTTCTTATGAGGATATTAAGGCAATTGATATGGATCATGAACGGTTTTCCTCCGATATTATGAATGGCGGAATTCGGCTTGGTGGCCAACCTATGGATGAACCACCCGATGCAATATTTCATCTCCCTATGTTCATCATGCAAGACCAACCCAAACATACTGGACAAAGAAAAGAAGTAGCTCCTATGTTCACTGGAGCACATTTAGCAACTTTTGAAGAGCTAATTAGATCAAGGACAATAGAAATACTAGATGATCTGCCTGATGGAGAGAGTTTCAATTGGGTTCAGGAAGTCTCAATTGAGTTGACTAGCAGAATGTTAGCTACCTTATTTGATGTTCCACAAGAGGATAGGGCTAAGCTCATACATTGGTCTGATACTGTAGAAAGGATCTCAGACCCCGATTTCTTTGAAACGCCAGAAGAAGGATTCCAGGAGCTATGGAAATGCTTTGAGTACTTCAACACCATATGGGAAGATCGCAAAGCTAATGATCAGGGCGGAGGTGATTTAATCTCTATGCTGGCAAGAGGAGATGCAACAAAGAATATGTCTCCCAATGAATTCCTTGGTAACGTGATTCTTCTAATTGTGGCAGGTAATGACACTACAAGAAATTCCATGAGTGGAGGCATTGCTGCTTTTAATAAATATCCAGAACAACTGGCTAAAGTTAAGGCTGACAAGTCTCTTCTGCCAGGTATGGTTTCTGAAATAATTAGATGGCAATCCCCTGTTGCTCATATGTGTAGAACTGCAATGGAAGATGTAGAAGTAGGAGGAAAGCTGATCAAGAAATGGGATAAGGTAGCTATTTGGTATGCTTCAGGAAATAGAGATACTTCAATGTTTCCGAATGCTAATGATTTGATTATTGATAGAAAAGACGTTCGTCAGCATTTATCTTTTGGCTTTGGAATTCATAGATGTCTAGGAAACAGACTTGCCGATCTCCAGCTTAAAATACTTTGGGAGGAGATATTAAATAAGTTCTCTCATATCGAGGTCACTGGAGAGCAGAAATTTCTTTCTTCGAGTTTTATAAGAGGGATTACAGAGCTACCTGTTAAGGTCCATAGATTTTAAATTAATGGTTATATAGCTATATGCTTGTACTCCTTTTCTTCTTCTTAGTTGTCTTTGTCTTACCCAAGTTCTGGTTGAATTCTGCCATGAAGAGCAATGATAAGGAGCTTGAAAATATGCCCTTCAATGCTGGCGAGTTTGGCCAATTAATTTTAAAAGAAAACAATCTAGAGGACGTAAGAATAGAAGAAACCACTCTTGTAGACCATTACGATTTGACAGAAAAAACGGTAAGGGTTCAAACCGGTAGGTTATCTAAAAAAAGTCTCACTTCTTTGGCAATCGTTTGCCATGAAATAGGTCATGCTATTCAACACAAAGAAGAATATGGACCTTTAGTTAAACGCACCAATATTGTTGAAAGAACTCAATGGCTATCAAAAATAGGTGGAGTTTTTCTATATAGCGGATTGCCTTTAATTTTAGCCACAGGATCTTTCGGCCTTATAAAGGTTTGTCTTATCCTGGTGATGCTATCAGTCCTTCTTGGAGTGTTTATACACATGATTACACTGGATGTAGAAATAGATGCAAGTTTCAACAGGGCTATGCCTATCCTGAAAGAGAAAATTCCTTCCGAGTATCATGCTCAATGTAAGAATGTCCTTAAGGCTGCAGCTTTTACCTATGTTGTAGGTGCTTTAACGAGCTTTTTATCTCTTAGATATATATGGCTTCTATTGAGCCGAGTCAGATAAGAATCTTACTTGGTATTGGTTTTAATAAATTCCTCTGCTTTCTCAAAAATCATCTTCTTCCTTTCTGGATCAAGCCTATCAAGCGTGCGCGTTAAGAAACTCATTCGTGCATTTTTTTCGTAAAAAGGCCTGTGAATTTCTGTAAAACGCCAATAGAGACCATCAACCGTATTACACCATTCGCCCTTAGAATAGTTGCTCATCTTCAGAATATAATTTGATCCGCATGTATAAGGTTTAGTGGACATGAGACCTCCATCTGCATAGGTAGCCATACCATAAACATTTGGAACCATCACCCAATCAGATGAATCAATATACATCTCCATAAACCATTTATAGATTTCATTTGGATCTACTCCGCACATATTCATTAAATTACTTATTACCATTAGTCTTGGTATGTGATGATGATATCCATCATTAATGGTACTTTTAATGCAATCATCCAGAGGTAATATTCCCGTGGTGCCTTCGTACCAACTATCAGTGAGTTTATTTTTATGTTTCCAGTAGTTTTGACTCATTTGAAACTCACCTTGCTCTTGATAAATGCCTCTTATGAACTCCCTCCATCCAATTATCTGTCTAATAAACCCCTCTGTTGAATTTAAAGGGATATTATTCTCTTCAAATACCTTGATTGTTTCACTAATCACTTCTTCTGGAGTTAATAAACCTATGTTCAAAACAGGACTAAGCGTGCTGTGAAATAAAAAGTTTTTTTCAGTGAGCATTGCATCTTCATAGATACCAAACTCATGTATTCTTTCTTTAAGAAAAATTCTTAAACATTCCTTGGCTTCTTTCCTTGATACAGGGAACCAAAAATTTTTTAATAGTCCAGGATGATCGCTAAAATGTTCATTAATCAGAGTGCATATAGGATCATGATGTTTAGAGAGTTCACATTCTGGTAGTGTCGGTATTTCTTTTCCTTTTGGTATTTTTTTTCTATTTTCCTCATCAAAAGACCATTTTTCGCCTAGAGGGTTATCTTGTTTATCTATGAGAATATTTAATTTCTTTCTCGCATGTTTATAAAAAGAGGCCATTCTAAAAACTTTCTTACCTTCATGAAATTCATGAAATTCTTTTCTTGAAAATAGGAACATTGGGTTTTGATGCTCTATTAATTCTATTTGGCTTGTCTCTAAATCTTTAAATTTTTCTTCAAATGATTTATCTTCAATTTCAAAATAATTGATATTTGTTATCTTATTTTTTTCTAAAAATTCCGTCAGGCAATCTACATAGGATTCCTTTTTATTCCTTTTATTAAGCTCATGGTAGTGAACCTTGATTCCACTTGCTTCTAGTTCATCTTTATATTCCCTCATAGCTACCAAGAATAAATATAACTTAAGCTTGTGATGTTTCTGATAGGTGCAAAGACCAAAGTCTTCTGCCATGAAAACCTCAGTACAATTTTTAGACTTCAATATGTTGGGATCAAAGAGTTGATTTCCAAGAATGATAAAAAGATTATTCTCCATAATTAGTATCTTTAGATTTTATAATGGTATTTATGATAACCGATAGGAAGAAAAGATAGATGATGCATTCCATTTTTCTATTTTTTATCATCAATGCTAAAATCAATTCATGCACAAAGAAGAACAGTTAAGATTGCTTAAAGGTCTCATTCATCACCTGGATGCAAAAACTAATATAGACGCCGGAGGGATTCTTAGGACGCCAGCCGACACCTATACCTCTAGTGAGAGATTTGAAAGGGAATGGGATACTTTCTTTTTAGATCATCCACAAATAATTGGTATGTCAGGCGATCTTCCTAAACCAGATACATTCATGACAACAGAGGACTTCGGTGTACCGGTTTTAGCAACTAGGAATAGCTCAGGTGAATTTAAGGCATATGCAAACGTCTGTTCACATCGTGGTGTCATAGTGGAAGATGTCAAAAGAGGAGAGAAATCTAAATTTTCTTGTCCATTCCATGGCTGGACTTATAACAATGAAGGCGCCTTGATAGGCTATCCCAAAAGCGATCAATTTGGCAAAATCGATAAAGATTGTTACGGATTGAAAGAATTACCGGCTCTTGAGAAATTTGGATTTCTTTGGGTTCATCCTTCTCAAGATGGAAAAATTGAGCTAGATGATCTACTAGGTAAAGATCTTATGGAAGAGTTTGGCTCTTGGAACTTTCAAGATCTTACTTTTGCCAATGAAGAAGAGTACCAAACTGAAATGAATTGGAAACTAGCAATAGATACATTTGGAGAAACTTATCATTTCTCAGTGCTCCATAAAGACTCTCTGTTCCAAAGCTTTCATGGTAACTGCCAAATGTTTGATAGTTTCAACAGAAATGGAAGATTAATTCTATGTAAAAGAACTATTGATGAAATGAGAAAATTACCAGAATCGGATTGGGATATTTGCTCTGGATCTCTGCCCGTTTATTATTTATTTCCAAACATTATATTTATGCCAACTCCTGAGGGTGCATTTTTGGTGAAAGAGTATCCTGCTGAAAACTCACCACATAAAAGTTTTTCTAAAATTTCATTTTATTTTTATCCTCATGTTTTAGAACGTATAAAAGAACTAGAAAAAACAGGTATTAATGGAAAAGAACTGCTCGAAGAGCAATATGGTGGCTTCGCTTCTGTTATTAGAGATGAAGATTATGTTGTTGCAGCATCCTCGCACAGGGGTCTTAGGACAGGAACTTTAGATTATCTTACCTTCGGAAAAAATGAACCTGCTCTTCACCATTATCATAATACTTACCGACAGGCCTTGGGCCTTCAATCTTTACCTCTCGAAGAGGCTTAGTTTTGAGCATTGTTGAGGTAATAGATTTACAAAAATCTTACTTAGATCCGCAGACCAAAAATAACTTTCAAGCCGTAGATGGCGTTTCATTTTCACTTGATGAAGTTCAGATTTTTGGAATTCTAGGACCAAATGGCGCTGGTAAGACAACAACACTTGAGATGATAGAAGGGCTTACAGATATTGATGGAGGCTCAGCATGCGTCAAAGGTATCAATGTTGCTAATAACCCCTTTCAAGTAAAAGAAATAATAGGAGTTCAACTACAATCAAATGAATACTTTGATTCTTTAAGCCTTGAAGAACTCTTAATTTTGTTCGGAAAACTATATCAAAATAATATCGATGCCAAAGACCTTCTTGGCAAGGTAGATTTATCAGAAAAAATAAATGCAAAACCTGAAGAGTTGTCTGGAGGGCAGAAACAGAGGTTTTCTATAGCGTGTGCCCTAGTAAATGAGCCTACAGTATTGTTTTTGGATGAGCCAACTACAGGGCTTGATCCACAAGCAAAACATAATTTATGGCAACTGATAAAAGAATTAAATGATTCAGGAATGACTATCATATTAACCACTCACAACATGGAGGAGGCTGAAACTCTATGTCATAAAGTAGCAATTATGGATAAAGGTAAGATTATTATTGAAGGAAAACCCCTCGATTTAATTCACGATATTGAAACAAAGAGCGGAAAAAAAGAGAACCTAGAAACTGTTTTTCTTTCTCTTACTGGGCGGGACTTAAGGGACTAAATGTTTACTTCATTGCAATTACATCTAGCCAGTGTTTTTTTAAAGATTTTTTTAAGAAATAGACAAGCAATTTTATTTAGTCTTTTCTTTCCTTTGATATTTATAGGAGCATTTTCATTCTCAGGTGGAGAAAGAGATCCTTTCTTAATTGGAGTAGCAGATCAATCAAAATCTTCAATATCTAGCGAGTTTATTCAAAGCCTGGAAGAAGAGGACTTATTTACAGTCCTTGAAGGAAATTTTTCTGATCTTGAATCAAAGTTATTAGCTGGAGATTTAGAAGGTTTAATTTTAATTCCCCAAAATTTTGTATCACTGGAAGAGCTCGGAGCACTAGAGTTTTATGTGGATGCTTCTCAAACAAGACAAGTTAGTGTTATTCAAAAGGCTATTGATTCATCTTTAATCTCTATAGAAAGAAAGATTAGAAATACGTCACCACTATTCAATATTGAATTAAAGGATGTTAAGGCAAGACCTCAAAGGTATATAGATTTTCTTCTTCCTGGGTTGCTAGCTTTTATGATCATGAATTTAAGTATTGCTGGTTCAGGTTTTAATGTAGTTGAGTATAGAAGAAGAGGAATTCTTAAAAGACTTTTTGTGACGCCCATTAGACCACGAGATTTTATAGTTTCAATTGTACTGGCAAGAATGCTAATCGTACTGGTTCAGCTTTCGGTAGTTCTTTCCATTGCATTATTCGCACTTGATATCAGATTAATAGGTAGTTACTTTTCATTCTATTTAGCTGTTATTTTGGGAACCTTTATTTTTCTTTGTATAGGTTTTGCTTTAGGTAGCCTAGCAAAAACCCAAGAAGGTATTAGGCCTATTGTTGGTCTTGTTACCTTTCCTCAGATTATTCTATCTGGGGTCTTTTTCCCCATTAGCTCCATGCCCGAGTATATACAACCCATTGTCTATTCACTTCCATTGAGCTCTTTAGCATCTTCTTTGAGAGATATTGCTAATGATGGAGCAAGTTTCTTCTCCTTGAGCTATCCAACGTTTGGAGTTTTGATATGGGTTTTAATAGCTTTCTTTGTGGCTACGAAGTTTTTTGTTTGGAAAGAAGTTGCTAAGTAATCTGCTGGATTGAATTAATCGAATACTTTTCCTGGATTAAGAATATTATTCGGATCTAAGGCTTTCTTTAGAGATTTCATTAAATTTATTTCAGTTTCAGATCTAGAGATATGAAGATAATTTTTTTTCTCTAGTCCTATTCCATGCTCTGCAGAGACAGCCCCATTGATAGGTTTTAAAGGTTCATATATACAAGATTCCATAATCTTTATTTCTTTTTGGTTATCGCTACCTATGCCTCCTATCACATGAAGATTACCGTCTCCAACATGACCAAATACAACACATTTGTAATCATCCCAGTTAGCCGCAAACCGCTTGTTAACTTCTTGCACATAATTTTCCATTTCTGAGATAGGCATGCTGACATCAAACATCTTAACTGGTCCTTCTTGATAATGTTGCTCAACATCGTCTCTTATAGCCCATAGGCGTGATCTCTCAGATTCTGACTGAGCAATTATCGCATCTTTAATTATTTTATTACCTAGACCTTGCTCTAATAGATGCTCAAAATGGTCTGTATCCTTTTCCTGATCTGCTCCGGAAGTTTCAATTAATACATAGTAATTATGCTTACAGGGAAGGGGAGGGTTATGGTTTGATCCGGTTATAGTAATGAGCTCATAGAAGTTTTTCCACATTACTTCATATGCACTGAGACTGCCCCCAAGTCCTTTGTCTATAAATTTAAGAAACTTTATAACATCTTCAAAAGATTCAATGGCCAATAAAGCGGTATTGGTACTTTTTGGTTTTTCTCTAAGCCTTAACACGGCTTT
>CAJWIK010000016.1 GCA_913042105.1 uncultured Gammaproteobacteria bacterium | reverse complement strand
CGGAGCAAGAGCTCTGCTAGATGTTGCTTTTAGCCATCCCATTAAACTTATTGCGAATGCTCTCGGTGTGCCGCCAGATTGGATGTTAGAGATGGGCAAAGCGAATGATGTGAAAGTTGCTGCTTTATTGGGTACTGCTCAACATGCCATTAATCAAGTTAAAGCAGGTGTAGATATTTTGGTTGTGTCAGGAACTGAAGCTGGAGGACATTGTGGAAGCGTTTCTACAATGGTTTTGATACCTGAAGTATATGAAGCAATTCAACCTTATGGCGATACCCCTATCCTGGCTGCAGGAGGAATTGTTACTGGAAAACAAATGGCTGCGGCTATGACAATGGGTGCATCTGGTGCTTGGTGTGGTTCAGTCTGGTTAACAACTGTTGAGTCTGAAGTACCGCCAGTAATCAAAGAAAAAATGGTTGCGGCTAATTCAAGTCAAACAACAAGATCAAGAAGCAGAACTGGAAAACATTCACGACAACTGATCTCTCCATGGACAGATGCTTGGGAGTCAGAAAATGCACCAGATCCTTTACCAATGCCCCTGCAACCTATGGTAGCTGAACCTGCTTTGCAAAAAGTAAACAAGCTTGCTGAAGGTGGACATGAAGGCGCTAGAGATTTAGCAACATATTGGGTTGGTCAAGGTGTAGGTCTCATGAATCAAAGTATTTCAGCCAGTGCTGTTGTTCAAGAATTCAAGGAAGATTTTGCTCACGCTTATGAAAGATTGACTGGATTTGTAGAGTAGTTAAATAACTGCTTTACCGTCCTTTAAAATCAAGAATTGCCTGGATTCATCATTAACTTTCTCTGTTAGAGATTGAGAGATAAGCCTTTCAGATCCTTCTGGAGCATATTGCAATATGTAAGACTTCCTTATTCCTTCAGATATATTCGGTCCTGTTCTGTGAGGTGTTAAGGATGAAAATATTG
This sequence comes from uncultured Gammaproteobacteria bacterium, assembly GCA_913042105.1. Lineage (GTDB taxonomy): Bacteria > Pseudomonadota > Gammaproteobacteria > Magnimaribacterales > Magnimaribacteraceae > Magnimaribacter. Next base: position 19,294 of record CAJWIK010000016.1, on the reverse strand, counting down.
CTATGCTTCCTGCTTTTAATGGCAAGGTAATTGCTTCGGATGGATCCAGTGGAATTTCATGTCCCAGTTCTGTTGGTTTGTGATGCAGTGTTCCTTTCCTATGAAGACCTGGAAGCACGCAAGGACATCCATTAGTCTCATCTGTATCTGTTAAGGCCACCCAACAAGTTAAGTAAGCTTGGGGCTGTATAAAAGTGTAACCATTATCTTGATGCCAAGGGAATTCATCTTTGGTACCTGGTTTTTTATAAACTGCCTGATCCCAATAAAGCCTTACATTAGGGCCGATTAGATCTTTACATAACTTTGAAAATACTTGGTGTTTACTGAATTTCTTGAGAATATCAGATTGAGTGACAAGATGAGTTGTGAATGTAATTTCTTCCGCCCGAGATATAAAGAATTTACCCCCGTCCAAACCCTTCAAGGCTTCAGTGACATTAAATTCATAAGGGTCAATCTGATTTATAACTTCTTCAACTTCTGCCGGAGAGAAAGCATCTTCTAGGACAATAAAACCCTTTTCATCAAAGTTATTTATATCCTCTTCAGAAAAAAAATTGTAGGGTCCTTCAGGTATCGACCATGCGAAGTCTTTATTATTATCATGTAATCTAATGTCTTGATCCATAATCACCTACCTATCAAATTCTAACTGGACACCTAAATTTGTTTCTAAAATTCTGCCCTCATTATAAGCATGTTTTCCATTCACAAAAGTACTGATTACTTTTGAGTTAAAGGTATCACCTTCAAATGGTGACCAACCACAAAAATAAGATGTATTTTCTTTAGTAACTGTGTGTTTGTGTTCTAAATCTACAAGAACACAATCTGCCCAATAGCCTTCCCTGATATAGCCCCTATCTATGATCTTAAATCTATCTGCTACCTTATGTGAAAGATAGTAAGGAAGATCATTCAAAGAATAGACTCCCTCTCTCACAAGTTCCAAGAGAACAAGAAGTGTATGTTGCACACTTGGAATTCCAGAAGGACAATTCATATAGTCATTCGATTTGCCCTCCAATTGATGTGGAGCATGATCGGTAGCAACATAATCAATATATCCTTCCAATAATCCCTTTCTCAAAGCATCTCGATCTGAAGTTTCTTTGATGGATGGATTGCACTTAATTAAAGTTCCTTTCGTAGCGTAATCCTCTCTCGAAAAATATAAATGAGGAATGCATACTTCAGCAGTAATCTTCTTCTCGCTTATAGGCTGATTGGAAAATAATTCAATTTCTTCTTTAGTTGTTAGATGAAGTATATGCAAGTTAGCATTGTGCTTCTCTGCTAACGCAATTGCTTTTTTGGAAGATTTTAAACAAGCCTCGCGTGATCTTATTTCTGAATGCATTTCTACAGGAATCTTTTCACCATATTTAACTAAAAACTCCTGCTCCAGGGCTTTGATTATTGGATCATCCTCACAATGGGTAGTGATAATCACTGGAGACTCTTTGAAAAGATCATTTAAAGCATCTTCACTATCAACATGAAGATTGCCCGTTGATGAGCCCATGAAAATTTTTATTCCACAGACTTCTTTAGGATCTATTGCTTTAATTTCATCTATATTTGTATTTGAAGTGCCCATATAAAAAGAGAAATTAGCTGATGCACTTTGTTCGGCAATAGAAATCTTTTCTCTCCACAAGTCCAAATTAAGCGTAGGTGGTATAACATTTGGCATATCCATAAAGGAGGTTGTTCCACCTGCAATGGCAGAAAGTGATTCGGTCTTTATACTTCCTCTCTCGGTTAACCCTGGCTCCCTAAAATGACATTGATCATCGATAATACCCGGCATTAAGAATAGACCTGCAGCATCTATCACTTCTCCCTCTGACTCTATCTCATTATCAATTTTTTCAAATCGACCGTCTTTAATAATTACATCTTTTTCTAAGATGTGGCCTTCATTGACTACTTTGCAATTCTTGATTGTAATTGTATTACTCAAAACGGTTTACTCCCTGATGTTGTTATTCTGTGCATTCTTCTAACTTTATCGCCATACCCATGTTCAGCAAAGTGCTGAACACTCCTATTGTCCCATACTAATAAGTCACCTTTCGTCCACTTATGTCTATACAAAAAATTTTCTTGTGATGCGTGACTATATAACTTTTGCAGTATGTCCTGAGATTCTTCAGATTCTAGACCGTGAATTGACTTAACGAATGCCTCTGTTACGTACAAAGCCTTTCTTCCTGTCTCTGGATGTTCTCTAAAAATTGGATGTTCAACAGTTTTAGCTTTACTGGTATCTCCACCAGTCAGCATCAAAACACCTATGTTGCTATGTATGGCCCTTTTCCCTTCTAAATCTGATTTCAGGCCTTCATCAAGCTCTTCAAAAGCTAAATATTGATTAGAAAATAAAGTATCACCACCTGAATCTGGAACCTCTAAAGAATATAAAAGAGTAGCATCCGGTGGAGTTTCTTCAAATGTTACATCGGAATGCCAATGCGCATTCGTATGATATTTTTCTCCGTAATTATTAATTTCTATAATTTCTGGGTAACCATCTAATCCTTTAAAAACTGGATGGATTTGTGGCTGACCCCATATAGTTGAAATATCTTTTAACTCGTCAGGAAGTAAATCCTGGTCTTTGAACAAGAGTACGCAATGCTCCAAAAAAGAGGTTTTAATTTGAGACACTTCAGATTCAGTTAGATTTTTTAAATCAACCTTAGATACCTCTGCAGCCAAAGGGCCTAATTTTTTAATTTCCATATTCACTTAAAGCCTATTCACTTTTATCCTTCCATATTCGTGACCAGTTCCATTGTAATACTCTGCCCCTGATCTTTCTAAAACTTTTCTTACTAGTGAAAGCATTTTTTCACTATTTCCACAAATTATGGTCAGAGGCATCTCTTCTTGATTAAGATAAATAAAATTCTCTACAATTACATCAATTTCATGATGCCTAAATCCATGTAAATCTAATACATGTTTTTGCATAGTTAGTTTGTATTTCTAATAAGCCTTCCGTTAAGCGCACCAGTTGCCTCACCTTTTATGAACGCTACCTCTCCAGACACTATTGTGTAATCGTAGCCTGAAGCTTTTTGAACAAGTCTTCTACCTCCTGCAGGTAAGTCATTAATGATCTCTGGTTCATGAAGAGTAAGCCCTTCATAATCAATAATATTGATATCTGCTTTATAGCCTTCTTTTATGACTCCTCTATCATCAATACCCAATAAACTTGCCGTTTCTGAAGTTTGCATTTTGATAACGGTCTTTAAAGGAATTTTATCACCTCGACTGCGATCTCTAGACCAATGCTGAACTAGAGTTGTAGGAAAACTTGCATCGCTAATTGCTCCACAATGAGCCCCTGCATCTCCAAGTCCGGCAATAGTGAAAGGATGTTTTAGCATTTTTTCCACTAGACTCAAGTCACCAGGGAGATAATTAAACAATGGATGATAGATTAGAGCCCTGCCTTCCTTCTCTAACATTACTTCATACGCTATTGCTTGTGGAGACATTGTTGAGCGTTTTCCTATCGATTCAAAGGAGTCATCAGGATCTGGTTCATAATTAGCGGGCTCACCCAGTTTAAACATTTTTCCGTAAGCATTAACAATCTCATCAACAAGAGAATTGATTGAGACTGGATTTTCATTAAGTAGTTTTTCTTTAAAAACTGGATCTTTCATGATTTTCACTCTTTCTTCTAAATCAAGATCCGCAATTTCCATATAAGAAGGATGGAACCTAAAAGGGTTTAAGGTTGCTGTTAAACCCATCAAAATGCCTGTAGCCCTTGGTGGGACTTGACCAAACATATTAATACCCTGAGATTGAGCATCTTCAATACCATCCAACAGCTTTAACCACCAGTCTGGTCTAGCATCTTGCTGCTCTACTGTTATGGATATAGGCCTGCCAGATTCACTAGACATCGACTTGAAAATATCAAACTCTGAATCAAAATCATAGAAATCTGAAATACCCTGTAAAACACCTTTATTGATTTCTCCTAAAGCTTTAGCTATCTCAACTAATTCAGTCTTATGAGCGGTTATGCTTGGAGTCAAATTTCCATTAACATCATTATGTTTCTCAGTTCGTGAAGTACTGAACCCATAGGCTCCAGCCTCAACAGCTTCTTGAACGATTTGCTTCATTTCATCAATTTCTTCTTGTGTAGCTTCTTCATGGTTTATTCCTCTTTCACCCATGACATAAGCTCTCACTGCGCCATGTGGTATTTGAGTGCCAACATCGATAGCAAGAGGTTTCTTTTCTAAAGCATTAAGATATTCAGGAAAACTTTCCCATTCCCAATCTATTCCTTCATGTAGTGCCGTTCCAGGTATGTCTTCCACTCCTTCCATCAGTCCGATCAGCCAACCTCGTTGATCTGGTTTACAAGGTGAAAATCCGACCCCACAATTTCCCATTACCACAGTCGTTACTCCATGATAGGTGGAGGGCCTTAAATAAGGATCCCAAGTGACTTGACCATCGTAGTGAGTATGAATATCTACGAATCCAGGTGTAACAATCTTTCCCGTAGCATCAATAGTATTTTTTGCTTCCTTGTCTAAGGGGCCTATTTTGACTATTTTCTCATCTGAGATAGCAATATCTGCCGCAAAAGGTTCACTTCCTATTCCGTCGTAAATTAGTCCATTTTTAATAATTAAGTCATACATTTTTTAAACCTCAGAAAAACTAAATCTATTTTCTGATATAGTACCGCACCTTAAATTTAACTACCTAAAATTTTTTAGAAAAGAAGAACAAGCCAATGAAAAATAATTTAATTAAATGTTTTGCCCTTTTCCTGATAATTGCCCAGGGATTGATGGCAGAAGAAGAGACGGAATCAGTAATAGAAGAGGACAAAGATTCTGAAGAAGAAATATATATAGAAGAATTAGTAGAAGAATACGATGAAATTCCTGGTTTCTTCTTGACCTATAGAGATTCTGAAACCAATCAAATATTTCTTAAGATAAGTGACGATCAATTAAAAAAAGAATTTATATATTTTGCACACTCGCTTAACGGAGTAGCCACTAGCGGAAAAGTGAGAGGCTCATATATTGACGAGGGCGTGTTTAAGATAGAAAAAGATTATGAAAATCTCAGATTTTCGCGTGTTTTAACAAATTATGTTTTTGATGAAGGTAGTCCATTGGCTAGATCTAAAGGAGCAAATATCTCAGATTCAACTTTCCAAGTTTTTTCAATTAAGGGTAAAAATAAAGAAGGAAATGAATATTTAATTGATATTACAAGTATGCTTCTTTCAGAAGCCCTTACTCCTATAAAGCCTATTTTTTCTCAAGATGATTATCAAAACTCTGGTTTTTCTTGGGGTCAAATCAGTCCTTCTAAATCAAGAATTATTGATGTTTATAACTATGAAGAAAATACTGATTTCCAAGTTGAATATGTCATTGAAAGTCCACCATCATATGAATATAAAGCAGAAGATGTTGCTGATTCAAGAAATGTAAGTATTCAAATAAGATACAGTTTTATTGAAATGCCTGAGAATGACTTTGAACCTCGTATTGCTAATCAATCTATAGGTTATTTTTCTGAAAAAATTACCGATCTATCTTCAACGGATGTAACTCCATATAAAGATCTCATTGGTAAATGGAATCTAAGAAAAAAGAATCCCGATAAGGAACTATCAGAACCTATAAAGCCAATAACTTTTTGGATTGAGAACACAACTCCTTATGAATTAAGAGACTTCATCAAAGAAGGAGTGCTCGCATGGAATACTGCATTTGAAGCTGCAGGCTTCAAGAATGCTATTGAAGTTAAAATTCAACCAGATGATGCAACATGGGATGCCGGAGACATTAGATACAACGTATTGAGATGGACATCATCTCCTGATCCAGTATTCGGGGGATATGGGCCTAGCTTCACAAACCCTAGAACTGGAGAAATTATTGGTGCTGACATAATGTTGGAATGGATATATTTAACGAATAGGGTTAATTATGACGCAATTTTTAATGAAAGTTCTTCTCTTGATAGCTGTTATTCATCTAGCATGATTCAAGACGGTATGATTCTCGCAAAGAATATTGAATTAAATGATCCTAAGATTATTGAGCAAGCCATCAAGAGGCTAGCCCTTCATGAAGTTGGTCATACGTTAGGATTGAATCATAACTTTAAAGGCAGTTATCTCCATAACGTAAACGATGTTCATAATACTGAGATAACCAGTAAATTAGGTGTTACTGCCTCAGTCATGGAATATCCTGCTATAAATCTAGCTCCAGTAGGGATTGAACAAGGGGATTATTTTGACGTCGCACCGGGTCCTTATGATATTTGGGCTATTAAATATGGATATACCCCCGATTTAACTGTTGAGCAGCTAGACAATATAATTTCTGAGCAAAATAAACATGAGCACATGTTTGCAAATGACTCTGAAGATATGAGATCACCAGGACGAGGTATAGACCCAAGAGCTATGATTTATGACCTAACTAGTGATCCAATTACTTATGCCACTCAAAGAATTGAGTTAATTAAAGATGCTCAAGAAAATATTGTTTCTAAGTTAACAGGAAATATTGAAACTTTTGAAGAGTTCCGTCTGGCCCATAGTATTTTCATAAGAGAGCATGCAAGATCCTTAGAGGTCATTTCAAGACATATTGGTGGTGTATATGTTGAAAGGTTTGATCCTAAAAATTCAATTACAAAAAAACCTTACAGCCCTACTCCTTCTGAAGAACAAAGAAGAGCTATGGAGAGTTTGAATAAGTTTGCATTTGCACCAGAAGCTTTCCCTATAAATTCTGAACTTCTTGAAATGGTTCAGGTTGAAAGAAGAATGTTCGAACTATATGGAGAACATGAAGATCCGCAGATGCATAAAATAATTTTGGGAATACAAAATAGAGTTTTAGATCATGTATTAAGTGCATGGACCTTGGCCAGAATTTCAGACACAGAACTTTATGGTAATGACTATTCTGTCTATGAAGTTATGGATGATCTAACCGAATCTATTTTTACTGGAGATTCCAATAACGAAGTGAACTCGATCAGAAGAAATCTACAAACAGCGTTTGTGAGAAGACTCATAGATATTCTTGCTCAGAGTTACTATGACGAATTTGCAACTGCAGCAGCTTATAATTCCTTAAGAAAGATTGAAAAAATTGTTAAAAAGTCGTCAAACCATCTTCCCACTAAATCCCATAGGAAACTGATCTCTTGGATTATAGAATCTGGTCTTGATAGAGCCAATTAAGAGCCTTCATCTTACAAAAGGCAACATCTGTAAAGACATAATTCATCTAGCCTCTCTGTACATTGTGTGCATTGGAGGCCCATCTCCAAACTGAATTTTTGTTACAGTCTCAAATCCATGTCTTTCATATAAAGACATATTTCTTGGATTTGAAGACTCAAGGTAAGCCGGCTGATGAAGATTATCTATCTTATGTAGAGAGTTTTTTAATAATGCAGATCCTACCCCCAAAGACTGCTTACTCGGATCAACTCCTGCATACTCTAAATACCACGCATCTTTAGGTCTATTCTCTTGAAGCTCATTAAAGTATTGAAATATATTCTTTTGAGAATTTTGCGGAAGGTCTTGAAGTGTCTCGCCAATAGCATCAAATTCAACAACATAATCAGGCGGGAACCAAAGAGCAACACCTGAATAATCTTCAGTTCCAAACAGAGACTTTGTTGAGATTGATTGGCTTGCTGCATTGTTAAACCATATAGTTGAATTTTTAAAAAATATAGATGGATCAGGCATTAAATATCTTTGAAAAGGATCACTAGAAAAGGCAAGTAAAAGAATATCAACAGCAATTAGTTGTTCTTCTTTAGAATAATTTTTTACTTCGTTCATATTAAAATTTGACCGTATTTAAGAGATTAAGATACTTGTTTTAAGAATTTTAAAATAAGTCTATTTACTTCTTCAGGAGCCTCTTGTTGAGTCCAATGACCTATTCCTTCTAACTCTTCAGCAAAGAGAAGATTTTCATAGTTTGCTTCAATCCTATCTATCAAAGGCTCATCTGTGGCTATAAAAAAATTTACAGGATCCAAGGTTCCAGTAATAAAACAAGCAGGTTGTTTGAGTTTTTTATCCAATTCAGCTAACTCATTCCAGTCAATATTTTGCGCTCTGTATCTATTAAAAGGACCTCTCAATCCACTTATTTCAAATTGACTTACAAAGTAATCTAAATCTTCTTGTTTAAACCAATCAGGAAAATCATCAAATACCTCCATGCCTTCAAGGAAAGTTGAATTCTTGTCCTTCTTAGGTACAAGTCCACTTTGGCCTTTTTCTAGATTATTCTGCATCCCTCTTCCATCGCTATTTGTATAAGTGATGAATAAAGATTTTTGAAGATCAGATTCGAATTCAGCTTCAGCTACACCTTCTTTTTGGAAATACAGTTGATAAAAAAAGTTATCTTTATAAACCTGTTTCCAGAGATCTAATGCTGGCATAGGCCCTCTACCAGTAAAAGGCACGGACATGGTTCCAGTTGCAGTGATTCTGTCTTCATTCAAAGCTGCTGTATGCAATGCAATTGGTCCTCCCCAGTCATGTCCAATTGTTATTGCTGTTTCATAGCCAAGAGCATCAACGATTCCAATAACATCATTAGTCATATTTCTCATTGTGTAAGCTTCTATTTCATGAGGTTTATCCGATTCTCCATATCCTCTTACGTCATAAGCTACGGCTTTGAAACCTGCAGCGGCAACTGCAGGTAATTGATGTCTATAGCTATACCAACTTTCAGGCCAGCCATGACAAAAAATAACTAGAGGACCTTCCCCCATCATTGCAAGTCTCAGGTTTATTCCGTTACTTTCTACAAACTTAAATTCTATGTTTTCCATTGTTTCACCATTTAATTTACTAAATTGAAAGAACTCTTTCAATTAACCAATAACTCCCAAGTCCACCGATAAAGTAACTCGCAAAAGCGTTTACCTCAATCTTTATTTTGTTTGATTTAAGTAAATATATAACTAGAGCAAAGAATGGTATTACCATTAATTGTCCGGCTTCAATACCAGCATTAAAGAACAATAAAGATAATAAAAGATTTTCATTATTTATTCCTATTTCGGTTAAGGCTCCTGCAAACCCTAAACCATGCAAAAGACCGAAACCAAAAGCTATTAGCCATGGGGTGGAATTATATTTCTGTTTATCTCCAACTTCTAAAGCCAGGTAAACAATTGTCAAAGCAATAAAAGCTTCAGTCGATGCTTGTGGAACACTGACTATATCAAGTACCGATAATGCCAATGTAATGCTATGAGCTAATGTAAAAGCAGTAATTGTTTTTACCAAGTTCAAAGTACCTGAAACAAGAAATAAGAGGCCAAATACGAATAGCATATGATCTATACCGCTTAGCAGATGCTCTATGCCTAGCCAAAAATAACTAGTTGGATAAATACTGACTTCTTGAGGTATATCAAACTTAGAGGTGTTTATTGTAGCCAAACCTTCGAAAGTAGTTTGATCTAAAAACTTTACACTTACCAAGGCGTCGGTAAGCCTTGTAAGACCCTTAAATGCTATCTCTTTACCTTTTAGAGACTCTTCACAATTAATTTTAATATTCGAGACTAAATATTTACCTTGAATTTCAGGTAAGTTTCTTTGTTTCTCCTCACAGTCTGTAAAGCTAACTTCAGCAGGAAGACCAACTGCATTTGTAGGAAACATCCATAAACCTGAATAAGATCCATCCTGTCCCTCTTCCAGAGATAATCTGGCAGGATTCATTTCATGAGTTTGTGTCAATAGAGCAAGAGACAAACCCAGAAATATAAAAATAAATTTAGTCAGATATTTCATTCAAGTCTGCCAAAATCTCAATTTGATATTTATTTCTTAGTTCTTTTAAATATTCCTTCACAGAGTTATTTTGGTTTTCAAGGATTACATCATTGATAATAATATTCTTAATCTCTTTCAGGGTAGGAGTAAAAGAATCCGAAATAGAGCTCACGAAAATAAGATGCGATCCATACTCAGAATTCAAAGGACCAGACCACTCCTTAGGAGTTATGTTTTGAATATCTTTCGAAAAACTTACACCAAAGGACCTTTCAATCTCTGTAATAGTTTTTGAAGAAAAGTTTTTGCCCAGTAAAAAAGGTTCACCGAAGTTAGATTCAGAAGAGCCAGATCGTATTTGAGTTAAAGCTTCATCTGCTAAAGTTTCTTCATTCTCATTTGAGCTAAAATAAATATGAGAAAAGGTTATCCTTTTACCTACAAAATATTTGTCTATATTTTTGTTATAGAAATTACTTACTTCTTCTTCTGATGGTAGAGACGAATCTGCTTCTTGCCTGAGAAAACCTATTTTCTGTGCAAGTCTTCTTTTTATAATTATGTCATTTTTATCAAGACCAAGTTTTATCGCTTCCCTGTAAAGTATCTCTTCATCAAGAAGCTGTTTAATAATACCGTCTACTTCTTGTAAGGTTGGTTCTCTACCAACTTGGTTGACCCAAGTTCCTATTAGAGAGTTAATTTCCGATTCAAAGATGGTGATTTTGTTATCACTCTCTTCGTTGAATGTTAAGTCAGCGATTAGAATTAATATGCCTAAAAGAAGAAAAATAAAGAGTCTTTTTGCCATATTTTATTGATTTAAAAGATAATAAAATTAATTACTTACAGATATATCTTATAAATAATTACCAAGTATCTATATTTGGTCTTTTCTTACCAGATCTAGATTTTGGTGGTAAAGATTTAAGAGCACTAGATATCCAATTTCTAGTATCTGCAGGATCTATCACATCATCGAGCTCAAAATAAGATGCCATATTAACTGCCCTTCCTCGATGGTAGCTGTCTGCAACCATCTCTTCGTAGGTTGCTATTCTTTTTTTCGGATCCTTAATAGCTTCAAGTTCTTTTCTGTAACCTAGCTTCACCGCACCTTCTAGCCCCATCCCACCGAATTCTCCTGTTGGCCAAGTCACAGTAAATAAAGGGCTGTTAAAACTTCCACCTGCCATGGCTTGGGCCCCAAGCCCGTATGCTTTCCTGATAATTACCGTCATTAAAGGAGTATCAATATTCGCTCCTACTACAAACATTCTGCTTGCATGTCTCACCAAGGCCGACTTTTCGCTTTCAGGTCCAACCATAATACCCGGACAATCTACAAGGGAAAGAATAGGTATATCAAAAGCATCACAAAGCTGCATAAATCTTGAACCTTTATCAGCCCCAGGGGAATCAATTGCGCCTGATAAATGTCCTGGGTTATTTGCTATTACGCCTACAGGCTTCCCTTCTATTCTAATAAATGAAGTAATAATACCTGGTGCCCAATCTTTTCTAATTTCTAGAACCGAATCTATATCAGCTATACCTTCGATAATATCTCTCATATCGTAATATCTAAGTCTATTCTCAGGAACAGTAAATCTTAGTTTTCTGGCATCTGGTTGTTTCCATTTTTTTATTGGTCCTTGGAAATAAGAAAGATATTTTTTTGCTACCTCAACGGCTTCTTCTTCATTCTTCACTGCAATGTCTACAACACCATTTGGAACTTGCACATCCATCGGCCCAACTTCGTCTGGAGTGAAGACTCCTAATCCTCCACCTTCAATCATAGCCGGTCCACCAACACCTATATTTGAATCTTCAGTTGCAATAATCACATCGCAACAGCCTAAAAGGACTGCATTACCTGCAAAGCATCTTCCTGTTGTTATTCCTATGACGGGTACTAGTCCTGAAAGTTGAGCAAAGTAAGTAAAAGCTAAGCAATCTAACCCAGCCACACCTGCTGTATCAGTATCTCCTGGTCTTCCACCCCCTCCTTCAGCGAATAAAATAGTAGGTAACTCATTTTTTTCAGCAATTTCAAACATTCGGTCTTTCTTTTGGTGGTTCATTTTTCCTTGAGTACCCGCAAGAACCATATAATCGTAAGACATTGCCATAACCCTAGAAGAACTCTCAGGAAATAAATCACCATTAACATGACCTAGACCACAAACCATGCCGTCACCGGTAGTATTTTTAATCAGGTCTTCTTCGCTTCTTCTTCGCCTTTGAGCAGCCATTACTACGGAGCCATATTCAAGGAAACTTCCTTCATCACATAGATGTTCAATATTTTCTCTTGCTGTTCTATGACCTGTTCCATATCTCTTCTTAACCGCTTCTGGGCGATTAATATCATGACTAGCTTCCTTTCTATCTAGTGCCTCTCTTAAGTCTGGCCTGATCCAGTCCAAATCAACTTCCTCATCTTCACTAGATGTTTGTTTTTCGACATCAGCACGACGAATTAGCATCAATGAATGTCCTTCAAAGACCGTATCTAAACTTGTAACTGATATATCTTCTACTACTCCACTGACTTGAGAAGTAATTTCATGTTCCATTTTCATGGCTTCCATAACTCCTAAAATTTTTCCTTCCCAGACACTATCCCCTACCTTGACATCAAATTTAACAATCATCCCTTGCATGGGAGCATTTACACTCTCGTAACCTTCTTTAATATCTTGCTGTTGAAGGTCTAGAATATTTTCTGATTGATCAACGAATGCTCCTCCAGATTTGCCATGATCAAGAACTGCCAATGGATCAAGGTTCTCTATCTTTCCTCTCTTAGGCTGATCTTTAGGGATGCTTCTATTTATATCAGAAAGATCTGCATGGGTTTTTAAGTCAGTAAGGAGTGCGACGTTGTTTTCAAAAAAATTGGTGTGGACTTTATTATTTTTAAAATCTTGATTTACCAGAATATTCTTTAATAAATCTAAATTAGTAGGGACTCCAACGATTTTAAATTCACAGAGAGATCTATAGTTTCTCTTAATTGCTTGTTTAAAGTTATCTTCAGATGAATATGTGATTATTTTTGCAATTAATGAATCAAACAAAGGGTTTGTTTCATATCCGGCATAACCATAACTATCTGCTCTAACTCCCGGACCGGAAGGAAGATCAAATTTTTCAAAAATTCCTCCTCCAGGATTGGCGTTCCCTTTGGAATCAATGGTCTCCATATTGACTCTTGATTGAATCGCATATCCCTTAGGTTCGGGAACATTTTTTTGCTCTAACTTAATTTGTTTTAAGGTTTTGCCTGACGCGACTTGAATTTGTGCCTTTACAATATCCAAAGACAATACCGACTCAGTAACTGTATGTTCTACTTGTAATCTAGGATTACATTCAATAAATCTATAGTCATTTTTTTCAACATTGACTAAAAACTCTATAGTTGCCAAACCTTCATATTTTAATTTTTGAGTCAATGCCAGAGAGGCTTCAACCATCTTACTTTTTAATTCCAGATCGAGACTTGGACTAGGAGCTATTTCTATCAGTTTTTGATGTCGCCTTTGAATTGAGCATTCTCTTTCATGTAAATGACTTACTCCACCTGTCCCGTCACCAATAATCTGAAATTCAATATGCCTATAGTTTTTTAGATACTCCTCTAGATACAAGTCAGGAGAGTCAAAAGATGCTTTGGCTTCTGAAGCGGCTCTATCAAAAGACTCTTTCAAGTCATCTATCTTAGAGACCACTCTCATACCTCTACCACCTCCTCCTGAGATAGCCTTAATGACAACTGATGAATTCTTTTTTAAAGACTTCATGAAGCTTTGAGCTTTTCTTATAGAGGTTTTTTCATGGGTACCTGCGATTACTGGAATATTTAAACTTGAAGCAAGTTCTTTTGCAGAAGTTTTATCTCCAAATATTTTTAAAGTTCTTTCGTTAGGTCCTATGAATTTAATCTTTGCTCTTTTGGCAGCAGAAGCGAACAAGGAATTCTCACTTAAAAAGCCATACCCTGGGTGAATAGCATCTGCCTTAGACTCTTTGGCTATTCTAATGATCTCTTTAATGTCGAGATAAGCTTGAGCTCCCTTTTCATCAATCTTATAAGCTTCGTCTACCTTTGAAAGGTGAAGAGAGTTGGCATCATCTTCTGAATAGATACCAACAGTTTTAAGACCTAAATCATTACAAGTTCGAGCAATACGAATTGCAATTTCACCCCTGTTGGCTATTAAGACTTTTTTCATGAACTTATTTCTAAAATTTAGAAACTAGTGTCTACCATAAGTCATATTTTTGCATTTCTGCTCTTCCCACAACCATGTGATGAACTTCATCGGGACCATCTGCAAATCTTAAATGTCTAATATCGGTATAAAGTCCTGCTAAAGGTGTCCATTGTGAAATACCAGCAGCTCCATGCATTTGAATAGCTTGGTCAATAATTTTACAAGCCTTCTCAGGAACCATTGCTTTTATTGCACTCACATAAACTCTAGCTTCTTTGTTGCCAAGAACATCCATTGCCTTAGCAGCTTGAAGTACCGCTAACCTCATAGCGTTTATTTCTATTCTTGCTCTTGAGATAATTTCTAAGTTACCGCCAAGTTTAGCAATAGGCTTACCGAAAGCTTCCCTTGTTCCAGCTCTCTTGACCATCAACTCGAGTGCTATCTCGGCCTTACCGATAGTCCTCATACAATGATGAATACGACCTGGTCCTAATCTAACTTGAGAGATTTCAAAACCCTTTCCTTCACCAAGTAAAATATTCTCCTTAGGCACTCTGACATTATCAAATTTAATATGCATGTGACCATGAGGAGCATGATCATGACCAAAAACTTGCATGCCTTCTAGTATATGAACTCCAGGAGTGTCTTTAGGGACCAAAATCTGCGATTGTTGTTTTGAAGGATGAGCATCTGGACTAGTTTTGACCATCGTGATCATAATTTTACATCTTGGATCTCCGGCACCTGAGATGTAGAACTTTTCACCATTAATGACCCACTCGTCTCCATCAAGAACAGCACTAGTGCTTATATTTTTTGCATCTGAAGATGCTAGATTTGGCTCTGTCATTGCATAAGCTGATCTAATCTCTCCATTAAGAAGAGGTTCAAGCCATTGTTTCTTTTGTGCTTCAGTTCCTACCCTCTCTAATACTTCCATATTTCCAGTATCAGGTGCAGAACAATTCATGCTCTCTGATGCTAATGCATATTTACCTATTTCACTTGCGACATAAGTGTAATCAAGATTAGTTAGACCATCACCAATGTTTCCATCGGGATCAGGTAAAAAGAAATTCCACAAACCCAACTCTCTTGCCTTTTCTTTAGCACCTTCCATAAGTTCGGTTTGTCTTGGATGCCAAGACCATCTATCTTCTTTTTCATTTTGTAACGCAGAATACTCTTGCTGAATAGGCTTAATATTCTCTTCACAATGTTTTTTTACTAAATCCATCAATGGCTGAGTTTTCTCAGACATAGATAGTTCAAAAAGTTCGGGATCATTTTGTAACATGCTATTTCTCCTTTAATAACTAATTAATACGAATACCAAATTGGAGAGGACCAAGCCCTCTCTTGTATTGTTGGTTGTAAATCTTCTCTAGGTTTAGTTCCATTTTTAACTGCATCCCAAGTTGACCATCTGCAACTAGGATTCTCTAATACCCTTACATAATAGAAAGACTTAACGGACGAGTCAAAGGAATCATCCGTCCAAACTGTCTTTATCTCATTAGCGCCTCTATCTGAGCTAATTGAACAATCAGAAATATCAACTAAAGAATTATTATTGGGACATCTGTTGGTAGCAGGATCGGGTATTAAACCATCTGAGCAAGCTACATCTATGACTTCCTCATAAGGACGTCCAGTAGATTTTTCAACCCAACCTTTTATGATCTGAACTCTTTGCAATGGAGCGGCATTTTTATCTCGCATAGCCCATATTAAGAAAGAAGGTGCTTTGCCCTCAGAAGCAGCTAAATCCTGACCCATGGGGACGCCTTTTTTGTAAGCCTCTTTAATGAGATCGGCTTTTGAAAGGATAGATGTATCTAAATCATAACCCCCAAAAAATCTTAGCTTGATTCTACTTCCAGATGTTGCATATGTTTCTTTTCTTCTAAAAGCATCAAATATTGAATCTCTTGTATTCTCTTCAGCCCACACAGCAGCAATCCCAGAAGCTCCCCATGTGTTAAAAATTGTATTATTGAAATTCCTATCACCAATCTTCTTGAAAGCTAGTTGTCTAATATCCTGACCTCCAGTTAACAATTCAACATCTTCATCAGATATAGGAACTGATCCTCGGCCAACGGCAGTACCATCAAAAATTCCAATTTTGGAATGGAAATCTGATTCATCATCTGAAATTGCACCGGTATGTGTGTCACTAGCTCCAACCATTCCAAATTTATAAGGGTTACCTCTTCCCTCCTCTTCCATACCTAAACCATCAAGATAAGCTTGTCTTACGTAACTGCCAAAAGGTCTGCTATAAGCTGAATTTCCAACTCTTTGCCACATAATTTCAAAGTCTGCCCATTCATCATTAGGAGATAATATTGGATGCGTTTCCGAAGTACCTTTTACTTGAGTCATTTCTACAAGTGGTTCATTTCGCATTCTGAATTCAGCATATTGTGTACTGATAGGAAGTCCTTCCCAATTTTCCATCTCAAACATTTGTCCGTTAGAACCATTAGAATTATGTGGAATAGCTATTGTATCTACCCCATTCTCTCGTAAATCATCCATCCAAGACCAAAGATTTTCTGGGTTTACAGACTTAAGTCTTGTAAAAGGTTCAACTGTAAACTTATTTCCTTTATAAATGACATTTCTATGTAAATTGGCATTCTCAAATGGAGGTGAACCTTCAAAACCACAGCCATTTCCAGTGAATAAACAACCCAGTGCCGATGCATCTTGGGTATTAGCTGATCTAGTGGTTGAAGAAGTAAATTCATATGCTACGAAAGTTGTAAAATTACCTGGATCGTTATGTCGCTGAGCACTTTGAATTACATCCTTCCATGCAGTTCGATGAACATCCATATCATAGATGGTTGAGCCTCTAGCTGTATCCCCAGTGAAGTAGGCTACTGCTCTAGTCCAGATATTACTAAATTGAGCTATATTTCTGACATAGTTTTGAAAAAGTTGAGACCTCGCAGCTATAGATTCCTGATTGAGATTTTCTGGTGCATTTATATTATGAAAAGGCTCAGTGCCTGCCCTGCCATTATTGGGATCAGCCCAACCCTCAACACTTCCTAAGAGAAATCCATGATCTGTTACTGCATAAAAGTCTAAGGGCTCTCTAAGCTGCATGTCATACCCCAAAGGATGTTTGATGGAATTTCCTTTTGCATATTTGTATGCATCATCAGGAGTAGCCGTAGTTCCAAAAATATAGGCATCAAATGAGTGCTTGGTATGTACATGCAAGTCACCAAAATAAACATTCTTATCTTCACTAAAACCAGGAGTGGATCCCGGCAGAGGATCTGCAATTGATAAATCTTCTGAATAATCGACGATATCATCTGGGGAAGTGCAACTCCAAAGAAAGAAAATTAATAAGTAGCCAAGCAAACCTTTGTGAATATTGTTCATATATCTCCCCAAATTAAGTTGAGATAATTTAACAACTTATCACGTTATTGAAAAGGTAAGATTTTGTCGTAATTGAGACAAAAGAAAATATCTCAGTAATCTATTTCTTAGGCCTAAACATCATCAGGAAGAATGTTACTAAAAATTGTTCCTTTATTGTCTGGAACAAACCAGATTGGTGAGCTCCATGCTCTTTCTTGAATTGTTGCAGCAATATCTTCTCTAGGTTTTTCTCCTGACTTAAGTGCGTCCCAAGAAGACCACCTACATGTCGGATTTTCTAGGACTCTTACATAATAAAATGCTTTCAAATCTGCATCAAAATTGGGATCTTTCCATACTCCCTTGAGTTCATTTGCGCCTAAATTTTTAGAGATTTGACAATTTTCTAGGTTTACACTCGCCTGATTATCTTCACATAAATTAGATATAGAGTCTGGCTTTCTTCCATCAGAGCAAGCTACATCATATATTTCTTCGTGAGGTTTGCCGCTAAGCTCAGTCCATCCTTTGATAATTTGAACTCTATCAAGAGGTGCTCTTTTAATGTCGCGCAACGCCCAAACCATAAACATAGGATTTTGGTTATCTTTAGCAAGTAAGTCTGAACCCATCGTAACCGCATTAGAATAGGCAAACTTCACGGGGTCTATTTCTTTAAATATATTATCAAGTTCATATCCACCAAAAAATCTAACTTTTATTCTACTGCCTGTTGTTGCAAAAGTTTCTTTCCTACGAAAAGCATTGTAAATAGATTCTCTTGTATTGTTTTCTGCCCATACTGCTGCCAAACCAGAAGCACCCCATTCTGTATAGCCTGTATCTATGTAATCTTTACCATCAATCTTTTTAGTACCTCTTATAATTACGTTTGATCCAGACTCTTCAATTTGTTTTTTAAAAGATTCCGATAATGGAGCAGCTCCTCTTAATTCAGGAGTTCCATCGAGTATTCCAATCTTAGAATGATAATCGGATTCTTTATCGGAAATAGCTCCAGTATGAGTATCGCTTGCTCCTACCAAACCGAATTTATAAGGATTTATTTGGAATTCAGATTCTAATGATAACCCTGCAAGATATGCTTCTCTTACGTAACTTCCTGTTGGCTTTGAATAAAAAGGAGATGCTACTCTATTATTCATAATCCCAAAATCTGCCCATTTATCCTCTGGCGAAAGTAACGGATGAGTATCCGAAGTACCTTTTACTTGAGTTATTTCAACTAAAGGTTCATTTCTCATTCTTTTAGTGGCATATTCATCATCCATTGGGTTCCCTGCCCAATCTACTAATTTAAACATCTGACCATTAGATCCATTAGAGTTGTGAGGAATAGCCAAACTTTCTACACCTTGTTTACGCAGACCGTCCATCCAATCCCATAAATCTTCGGGGTTTCTAGAGTCGGCTATAGAAAAGGGCTGAATAGGAGCTTTGCTATCTTGAAAAATTACATTCCTATGTAAATTGCTTTGCCCGGGTCCACTAGAAGTAAATTCATAAGCAATAAAAGTTGTAAATTCTCCTGGAACATTGTGTCTTTCTGCTGCTTGAGCAATATCTTGCCAGGCAGATTGATGAGTTTGTCTATCATATGCTTTGGTAGCATAAATTGTGTCTTCTTGAAGGTAAGCAGTTAACATCTTTAAAGGGTTACTAGATGGCGCAATAAGTTCGTCAGTAATTAGACTTGCAAAAAGACCTGATCGCCTTAAAAAGGTATTGATATTTTGATTCTCTGGATCATTCAAACCATGCAGGTCAGATGCAAAATCTAATTGTCCTGGTTTTGTAT
>CAJWIK010000015.1 GCA_913042105.1 uncultured Gammaproteobacteria bacterium | reverse complement strand
ATGGAGATAAACGACATTCTGTATACCTCATTGCAGCGAAAGACTTTGGATCATCAATTGAACCCCAGTTACCTTGACCGTCGATCAACGGATATCTTGTAGAAAAAGACTGGGAAAGAAGCACCATGGCCTCATAAGCTGCCGTATCTCCGTGAGGATGAAATTTACCTATCACATCGCCAACAGTTCTAGCACTTTTTTTGTATTTTGCAGCTGAACTTAAACCAAGTTCAGACATAGCATAAATTATTCTTCTCTGGACGGGTTTCAGTCCATCTCCTATGTTGGGAAGTGCTCTATCCAAAATGACATACATTGAGTAATCAAGATAAGCCTTTTCACTAAATTGACTCAGTGGCTGTTGTTCAAGTTTCTCAGACATTTGCTAAATTTCCTTTATCTTCGAGCCATTCCTTGCGATCTTGTGATCGTTTTTTAGATAAGAGCATATCAACCATTTGAGAAGATTTGTCTCCATTTTGGATAGTAAGTTGAACAAGCCTCCTAGCCCCAGGGAGCATAGTGGTTTCTCTGAGTTGAGATGCATTCATCTCACCTAAACCTTTAAAACGTTGAACTTCTATTTTAGTTCTTTTATTTTTCTTCTGAAGTTGATCTACGAGTTTGTCTTTTTCCACATCATCTAGTGCATAGTGAACATCTTTACCTTGATCAACTCTATAGAGAGGCGGCATTGACACATACACCCTTCCGTCTTCGACTAAAGGTCTAAAGTGTTTTAGAAAAAGAGCACACAAAAGCGTAGCTATATGTAGTCCATCCGAGTCTGCATCGGCGAGTATACATACTTTGCCATATCTCAATCCTTCAAGATTATTACTACCTGGTTCAACTCCTAATGCGATAGCAATATTATTCACTTCTTGAGAAGCCAGGACCTCACTGACATCTACTTCCCAGGTATTCATAATCTTTCCCTTAAGAGGAAGGATGGCTTGAAAAGTTCTATCTCTAGCTCTCTTTGCAGAACCGCCTGCAGATTCTCCCTCTACCAAGAATAGTTCTCCTTGCTCGGGATCATTACTAGTGCAGTCAGTAAGCTTACCTGGCAAGGCAGGCCCTGATATGATTCTCTTCCTGTCTACTTTCTTATTACTTTTCTGTCTTGCTTGAGCATTAGCAATACAAATTTCTGCGATAGTTTCGCCTTCTTCTGTATGCTGATTTAGCCATAAGCTAAAAGAATCTTTAATAATTTGCGATGAGACACTGGTAAATTCTTTGGATGAAAGCCTTTCTTTAGTTTGACCCGTGAACTGAGGATCTTTTACCTTGGCAGAGATTATAGAGCTACAATTTAACCAAATATCGTCAGCTGTGAGCTTTACTCCTCTTGGTATGAGATTTCTAAAATCACAAAATTCTTTAAGAGCTTCTGTAAGACCAGATCTTGTGCCATTAACATGCGTCCCACCTTGAGAAGTTGGTATTAAATTAACGTAACTCTCTGATATAGGATCGGCTATACCTTGAACCCATTGCAAGGCCCAAGTAAGACCTCCCTCTTCTGATAAGAACTCTCCTTCAAAAGGATCTGCCGGGACTACCTCTCCGCCTATGTTCGAAGAAGAGAGATAAGATGCAAGACCTTCTAGAAAGCACCAAGTTTCAGAGTTTCCAGTATTTTCATCTTTAAAAGATATTTTGAGCCCCGGAGAAAGAACCGCTTTTGCTTTTAAGGCTGCGGTTAGCTGAGAAACTGATATCTTTGGATTATCAAAATATTGAGGATCTGGTAAGAATGTGACCTTAGTGCCCGTATTTTTCTGACCTACTGTATCTATTGGTTTTAGTTCTGTCTTTTTTTCACTATTCTCAAACCGTATATGATATTTATTTCCGTCTCTTCTTATTTCTGCCTCGAGATGAAGAGATAAAGCGTTAACCACTGAAACTCCAACGCCATGAAGACCACCTGAGAATTTATAGTCTTCATTAGAGAATTTTGCACCAGCATGTAATCGAGTAAATATTAATTCTATTGCCGGAACTCCTTCTTCGGGGTGGATATCGACAGGCATTCCCCTTCCATCATCTTCTACGCTTAAGGATCCATCTTTATTTAAGCAAACATCTATTTTGGAAGCGTAGCCACCTAGAGCTTCATCAATGCTATTGTCTATAACTTCTAGGGCTAAATGATTGGGCCTAGAAGTTTCAGTGTACATTCCGGGCCTTTTTTTGACCGGATCAAGTCCAGATAGGACTTCAATCGACTTTGCAGTATATTCTCTAGCCATGTGGTTTTGGCTTATTATAACCTGAGGTTTCTAAACTAAGTGATTAGTTATAAAAATAAAACTAAATATGAAGAATTAATTTCTATTACTCACTTTATCTTCTCCTCTATGGAATAAAAAGTCTCCTATAGAATTATTAAGCCCTGAAAGAGAATGGGAAGGCGCACGTTTACCTTATATAAATCATTAGAAAGTGCCATAAATTCATTTAAATCAGTCAAGAGACCCTGCCATCTATACAGAAGAAGGGGGAAACTACTTTATTTACTCAATTCGTGGTGAAAAAGGTACAGGTATAGTGGAATTTTCTTTAGAAAATATACAAAAAAAGCGATTTAATAGGGTTTTTTAAATAATATTCATTAAATCTATATACATATATCATTTTCAATGATATAGTCCGCGACGTTTATAACCCAATGAAAAATAATGAAAAAAATTGAAAGAACAGCCAAGAAAGTAACAGAAGTAATACTACCTACACTATATTTAGCCCCTATGGTTTTAGGAGCATACGGATTTATATCTTTAGTTCAATGGACCAGTTAACTCTCGGACTCTTGTAAAAGACCTACCAAATCGCTCACCTTCCTTCTCTGGTGCATTGATCTCATAAGTAAGTAAGACGCTTTAAGGCCCTCAGCATCTTCTTTTCCTTCTAGAACTATTATTTCTCTATCCAATAGTCCTCTTAGAGTTTGGTTATCAGTATCCATAATGCTAACATCTTGTATTTCACTAGTTACTTTGTAACCATACTTACTGATGTCATCCTCATCTAGATTGGTAAATTTCAAGAGCCAATCTAGGATATCTGCATTTTCTTGCTTTAAAGATGAACCCGAGTCATTAAATTTCATCGCAGATATCAAAATGAGAGCTCCCCAGGAACTCAATCTTGATTTTTCATATTCATCATCTATGAGAGGACTAAATCTATTAATGATCTCTTGTGCGGCGTTTAGAAGTGCTATATTGATATCTGGCTTCATAAGCTGTCCTCCAAAATATCTAAAATCACTTCAAGATGAATATCACCTGGTATCCATGCAGAAAATAAGTTTATAGGATCTATATTTTTACCAGATTTGAACTCATTCCCAGCTGAAATCCAAATAGCCATACCCTTTACCGCTGCAAAAAGTTCCCACCATTCAAGATCTTTGCGGTCTAGATTGATATTACTAGAGTTTTGCCAAATCTCTATAGCCTTCTCTTTTTCTATTAGGTATGCAGGCCGCTCTTTATCTTGCCAACTCCAAATTGGCGAAAGTGCCCAAGCTAAATCCTCTAAAGGATTGCCTAAATGAGCCATCTCCCAATCAAGAATCCCTGTGATTTGATCATCTAGATAGAGAAAATTTCCACTTCTATAATCTCCATGAACCATCGTAATTCTTTCTGGTTCCTTCGGAGGATTCTTATACAGGCTTCTAATTCCGGCTTCTAATATGGGCTCTACGCCTATAGAATCTTCATGTATAACCTTAGCCCATTTATCAAGTTCATTTTTCCAGCAGGGTTCTTTTAGTTCCCTAAGAAAGCTTTTAAAAATATCTTCTTGAATTTCTTTTTTTGCTATTTCTCCAAGAATAGACCAAAACTGTTCACCTAGCTCAACTTCATGAGGTGAATAAATATTTGGTGTGAAGGGACTTGCAGCTGCACCTTGTAACTCTTTCATTAACATAAATGGTGCACCTAAAATATCACTATCCTCAGACATGTCTAACAGGACCGGAACTGGAACACTACTATTTTGGTAAGCAGAATATGCTAAATATTCAGTTTTTTGATCAGTTTCTATTAAGGAGCTATCTTGCGTAACTCTTAGGATTAATCGCTCAATCTTATCTACATCGTGACTAACTTCTATTTTATAAGTTTCTCTACTTGCTCCTCCAAATATCCTTTCAAAACTAAGCAATATGCATTCTTTCTCTATAAGTTTTGAGTAGTAGCTTAAGAATAAAGAAGGAAGTTCCTCTGGCATGGCTTTATCCGTCTAATAAACCTTCAAAACCACTTGGAGAATGAGGACCGAACATGAGTTGTTCTAGCACTCCTATACCTTTATGAGATATATCTCCATCAACCATCTCAAAATCGCATATAGCCTGTATATGAAGATAAGGCGGATCATGAGGATCATCACCAAGATCATAAGAGTCGTAATAAGATTGGTTTTCACCATGAAACATTCCATGTCCCCATTCTGGATGCATATACCCTAAACCACACATATATATATGGTATTTTGGAGTTAAAGACCATGAAACCATGATCCCATCTTCTTTTTCAGCAGTAAAATTAGCTTTAGTAATTCTTCTAGATCCTGATTTATACTCAATTTTCTTGTCCAAATTATATAACTTATTACTAGATTCTTTATTTTGTTGCACACAATGGCTATTTGTAGCCCTTCCCATCTCATCATCGACAAAATAAAGATGTGAAGAGTGATTAGAAAAATTCGCTGGAGCCCATAACCAATAGAATTGTGGTAATTTCATAGATGGCATCATTTGAGTATCTGCCGAACCCACTGGCCTGATACCCCACGATCTATCTCGGGTTCCTAAGAAATCTTCCTTCGAAATGATAATCTCTTTTCCTTTAAACCTTATTACTCCATTCCAAGAGCCATGTTGAGTCATTCTAGTAGAATCCATTGACACCCTAGGTCCATTCTTAATTATCATCCTTGGCTCTTGCATAGGCTCGAACCTTCCCGTGAAAGAAATATCAGCAGAAATTTCTTTTTCTTTGTCTTCTAATAAGATCTTTAATTCTTTGAGAGGTTCAATAATTTCAATTCTAAAATTCCCTACTTGCATATCAAGTCTTTCTTGATTGAGTAAATCAGAATATCTAAAGTTATGCTGAATCCCATCCACAACCAGAACAAAACTAGCGTCTTTTACATTTAGATTTGGGTAAACGCAAAATGCTGCTCCAAAGAAAATACTTCCATCCTCGCTGTAACCATTAAAAAAATATCTATCATAAAAATTTCTTTCTGTTCCTACCTCTGCAATCGGAGAAGGGAGTTGGTGGATTGGAAAGTCGTCGGCTTTAGAAATCATAATTATAACCTTACCTTTAAATCTGAAATCCCTGCCAAAAAGTTTGAAGGAATCCTGACTGGTTTAGAAGTTGTATGAATATTTGGAAAACGAGCTAATAATTCTTCAAATAATATTCTTATTTGCATATGGCCTAATCTATTTCCCAAACATAAATGTTCACCAGCGCCAAAAGCAAGATGTTTCTTTGCATTTTCTCTATCAACCCTAAAAAGATCACCGTCAGTAAAGATATCTTCATCTCTATTTGCTGACCCGTACCACATGACCACTTTATCTCCTTTTTTTATGTCTTGTCCTCTAATATTGGTATCTTTCATCGCAGTTCTTCTAAAGTAAATTACCGAGGTAACCCATCTCAACATTTCATCTGTAGCATTTGATATTAAAGTAGGGTCTTTCAAGAGTTTATTTCTTTCCTCAGGATTTTCTGTAAGTGCCATAATCCCACCCGTAAGTGTGTTACGCGTAGTTTCGTTTCCAGCTATAACCATTAATAGAAAAAAACCATCCAATAACTCAGGTGGTAACTCTCCACCTTCAATTTTTGTATTGGCGACAACACTCATCAAGTCATCTGTTGGATTTTTTCTTCTTTCTTCGATCATATCTCTTCCCATCTTGAAGAGTTCCATATAATTGACCCAAATTTGGAAGGCATTCTCAGGATCTTGCTGGATAGAGGCATCGGTAAGGTTGTTTACCAAATCACGTATTTTTGGCCTATCGGATTCAGGAATACCCATCATTTCACAGAGCACCCACAATGGAAGTTGCTCTGATATTTCTGTGACAAAATTAAAATCGCTTTTACCCTCAACATTTTCAAGAAGTTCTCTGATTTTAAGTCGCATATCACTTTCAAGATTTCTTATAGCTTTAGGCGTAAAACTAGGGGCAACCATTTTTCTATAAATCTGATGATCGGGTGGATCCATGCCTATCATATTTCCTATTATCGCAGCGACGGCTGAGGGATCTACTACTGCAGGATCGCCCATACTCATTAAGTGACCTCCAGCAGCTGAAGAGAAAGTAAGAGGGTCTTTGGATACTCTTACTATATCTTCATGTTTAGTCAGCGCCCAGAATCCAGGCTCAAAATCTAGACTTTCTTCATGCCAGTATACTGGTGCTTCTTGGCGTAATCTTTTGAATAAATCAAAAGGTTGACCATCTATAAAACTTTCCCACTTATCCAGTTCACATATCTGACCAATATCGTAAATGGGCTTTGACATACTTATAGCTGTTCGATGACTGTCTCAGCAGAACTCACATCTAAGCCTGGACCTGACTCGATATTAAGCATAGATACAACTCCATCATCAATAATCATTGCATATCTTTGTGACCTAGTTCCCAAACCAAAACCACTACCATCCATTTCCAACCCAATAGCAGCGGTGAATTCACCATTACCATCCGATAGCATAAGAACATCTTCTCCAACATTCCTATCATCGCCCCAAGCTTTCATAACAAATGGATCATTTACTGAAACGCAAGCTACGATATCAACACCTTTAGCTTTGAGCTCTTTATTTTTTTCGATAAAACCCGGTAAGTGTTGAACGCTGCATGTTGGAGTGAATGCTCCAGGGACAGCGAATAGAACCAGTTTTTTTCCTGCCGATAACTCAGTCATCGAAACTGGTTTTGGACCTTCAGCAGTCATTGTTGTTAGATTAGTTGCAGGTAAAGTATCACCAACTTGTATAGTCATTTGTTTCTCCAAAATAAAATTATCATTATAGGCTAAGAATTAATTTTGTTGCGTATCAATGAGGTGTTATAGTAGAGTAATACACCTAATCAAAATTTAATATGAATTCAATCCGAAGCCTCTCCCTATTTGTCAGTTTAGTTCTAATAACGCTTACAAGTCCAATAAGAGGAGAAAATCTTTCCGATGTTTATGAGCTGGCACTTAAAAATGATCCGCTCTTAAGGGCTGCCGAAGCAACTTACAGGGCAGGAAAAGAAAATAAAGTTCAAGGAATAGCCGGTCTGTTACCAACTCTTAGCGTTGGCGGCAGCACAAACTGGAATGAATATAGAATTGAAGATAATCTGGTAGATCAATACAACTCAAACGCATATTTTAGTACCATCAACCAGCCTCTGTTTAGAGTCGATAAATGGTTTCAATTCAAGAGAGGTTCAGCTTTATCTGAAAGCGCTGCGGCAGAATTTGCTTATCAACAACAAGAAACGATGATTAGGGTTGCATCGGCCTACTTCAATGTCCTTAACTCAATAGACAGTCTCAATGCTGCAAAAGCTGAAGAAAAGGCAATAGGTCGACAAAAAGATTTAGCCAAAAAGAGGTTTGATGTTGGGCTGGCGGCAATAACTGAAGTACAAGAAACTCAAGCAGCTTATGATCTAACTGTTGTATCTCGTATTGGACGAGAGGCACAATTAGATTCTGCACAAGAAACTCTAACCTCTATAGTCGGTCGAGATATAACGCTTTTATCTCCGCTAGTAGACAATTTTGAAATATCACTACCAGATCCTTTAGATCGCGAAAGTTGGGTAAAGCTCGGTCTAAAAAATAACTATCAATTAAAATCAGCAAAACTCCAAAGAGATGCTGCCCAATCGACAGCGAGAGCATCTGCCTCTAATCATCTTCCTCAGATTGATTTAGTAGGCAGGGTTTCAAAAAGCACCTCAAAACAAGGAAAGTTTGGAGGATTCATACAAAATCCACTATTTGGAATAGAACAAGATACGAGGCAATATTCTATTCAATTTAATTTGCCATTGTATGCAGGTGGAGCAATAAGCTCAGCTAGAAGGCAGGCATACGCTAACTATGACAGATCTAAAGAACAAGCAATCTTTACAGAAAGATCAACAATAAGAGATGTTAGATCAAACCATTTTGGCGTTCAGACGCAAGTTGCAAATGTAACCGCCAGAAGACAAGCATTAGCTTCTGCTGAGTCGGCTTTAAAGGCTACTGAAGTTGGATATGAAGTCGGAACAAGAAACACGGTGGACTTGCTTGATTCTCAAAAGAGACTTTTTCAGGCCCAAAGAGATTATGCGAGCTCTAGATATGAATATATTATCTCCATGTTAAGACTCAAAGCATCTGTAGGTTCACTAAACCCTAAAGATTTACTAAACATCAGTAGTCAGATGGAGTAGTAAAATAAAAACATTTCTAAAACTCTTTGTTTTTGCCAGTTTGATATTGGCTTATTTCAGTTTCCATATAACCCGAGATGGAGAAGTTTTTACTCCGATAGGCGAAGGTGAAGTAATTTTAGACTCCGGAACCTATGAAGCCTTCCAGTTACCTGAGTTTGCTTTGAGTATGATTGATTCAAACTACAAAAGTTACTTTATTGAGGTAGAGCCGGGTTTAAAAGTCCATGTTCTAGAGACAGGTAGAGGTTTTCCTGTTTTTTTAATGCATGGAAATCCAACCTCCGGTTTTCTATATAGGAAAGTAGTACAAAGCTTACCTTTAGATAAGGTAAGAGTGATTATGCCAACAAGTCCTGGGCTAGGATTCTCTTCTAAGATCCCTGCCAGTCAGCATACTTTGGAGAATCATATTCGCTGGATCAACACTGTCTTAGAAAAACTTGAACTTACTGAATTGGTTTATGCTGGTCAGGACTGGGGAGGGCCTATTGGAATGGGTGCGTTATCTCTTTCCCCGAACCTGCTAAAAGGTGCAGTTCTTCTAAACACAGGATTTAATGCTCCAACAATAAATACTGATATTTCTCCAGCACATGCAATAGTTAAAACACCAGTTGTAGGAGAGTTGATCTTAGAAGTTTTCTTTTCTATCTTTGATCGACTAGGAAGAGTGCAAGGAGATCCTGAGTCGTGGACTCCGAAAATAGCAGAGCTGTATGGAAAACCTCTTTATGATGATGGCAACTCTAAAGCCCCTCTAGCAATGATGAGAATGGTTACTGATGGTCCAACTCATCCAAGTACACCCTCAATGGATAAAATAGAAAAATATGTCAATACGTTAGAGATTCCAGCTGAAATAGTTTGGGGTATGAATGATCCAATTCTAGGAAAAGCACTACCAAGCATGCAACAAAATTTCCCTAATGCGCCAGTAACAGAAACTTCCGCTGGTCATTTTCTACAAGAAGAGGTTGCAACTGAAATAGCCGATGCTTTAATTAGAGTCATCAAAAGAGTAAATGATAAATAAGATGAAGGTCTTAACTCTTTTAACGATTTCGTTTCTGAGCTTTCTATCTTTCTCTTATGAAGTAAAAGAAGGAGTACTTAGAACACCTGATGACAGGTTCGAAAATCTTGAAAATTATCCTTTTGAGCCTAACTATATGATGATTGATGGTCTTAGGATCCATTATCTTGATGAAGGACCTAATGATGCTGACCCTATAATTCTTTTCCATGGAGAGCCTGCATGGAGTTATCTATTTAGAAAAATGATTCCTGTTTTAACAGAAGCCGGTTATAGGGTGGTGGTACCTGACATGGTTGGTTTTGGTAAATCTGATAAATTTGAATCTAAGTATGACTATAGCTATCAACATCACATTGAAGTAATGAAGGAGCTTGTTGAGAGATTAGATCTCAAAAATGCCACACATTTTGGACAGGACTGGGGAGGTCTTATTGGTTTGAGAGTTGTTGCTGAAATGCCAAATAGATTTTCTCAAGTTGTGGTCTCTAATACCGGTATGGTCGCAGGGGAAGGTATAAGAGCTTGGTTTATGCAACGCCTTGTTGAACTCACAGTATGGTGGAATAAGTCCACTACTTATAAAGAGCTTATATTAGCTGCACAAGAACCGCTGAATGCGGATAACCCTTCTCCTGGTGTTGTCGCTTCGATGTTCGCTAAATGGATAGCGTACTCATACTATGCTGAAGATATGGACATAGTAGGAATCATAGAAAACTTTGGTCGATTGAATCTTTCAGAGGGAGAAAAGAGAGCTTACGAAGCACCTTATCCCTCAGGGAAATATAAAGCTGGAGCGCATGTATGGCCCTACCTTATTCCAACTCAACTCCAAGAAAATGAAAAATATTGGAAAGAGGTTTATGAAAAATGGGATAAACCTTTTCTTGTTGCCTTTGGAGGCGAAGAAATAATAACAATAAGAATGAAAGATGATTTTGTGAATCGCCTTCCTAATCCAACAGTAATAACCCTAGAAGGTGCGGGGCATTTTGTGCAAGAAGAGGTAGGTCCAGAATTGGCTCAAATCATAATTAACTTTATTGAAGAAAAAAAGGTTTCAGATTTAATTGAACCCACTCATTAATGTGGCCAATAAATTTTAAAGGCTTTTAATTTAACCACCTAATCCCCTTTTAAGGGCTAAAGTAAAGTCTTCTTGGTAGCGCTTTGCCAATTCTGATGTCTCTATTTGTTGAAAAGCATGACATGCTCCCGCATAAATAACTAAGTCACATGATACGCCAGCGCTCATTAATTTCTTCGCGTAATCTATATTCTCATCTCTAAAAAGATCAAGAGACGCTGTGAACATCCAAGTTGGTGGGAGACCTTCAAATTTATCTAACCTCCCTGGTACTTGAGGCGCCTCTCTGTTGGCATCTGCAAGGTAACAGTTCCAAGCATATTGGTTAAATTCTCTAGTCCAAACAAATTCTCCTACCAGAGGATCTCCAAACTGTTCACTAGAACCAGTCCTGTCATCGAGCATCGGGTAAGTAAGAGACTGCCAGCAAACTTCATAATCTCCTTCATCCCTTGCTTTAATTGCTAAAGCCGCTGCCAAACCTCCTCCAGCACTTTCTCCACCTATACCTATTCTTGCTCGATCAATCTCTAGATGTTCAGAATTTTCATGCAACCATGCCAAAGCCGCATAACAATCATCTAAGGGAGCTGGAATCGGGAATTCCGGAGCAAGACGATAGTCGACAGAAATAATCACAACGCCTATTTCAGCAGCTAATAATAAATTTTGTGTATCCGAACCCTCAGGTGATCCGATTATATAACCTCCTCCATGTATATGAAGATAACCTGGACCTGCGAGATCTTCTCTTTCATTAGGAACATAGAGAAGACAGCGCACATCTGGCCCATTATCTTGGGGGACTAGAATCTCTGTTCGTTTTACGTTAAAAGACTCTGGATTTTCCAGTGGTGGTCTAGCATCATCTAGAGTCTGCCTAAGACTAACCAGATTTTCATCATTAATATCTGAAATCATTGGCGCTTCTGCCATAACTTGTAAATCGGGATGCAGTAAATGTTTTGTTGAATTCATACTAAATACTCCTATTAATATTTAATTTTTTAGCTTAAGTAATGATCCTACTTTATAAATAAACTTTATGCATTTAAACTACTTTTATGAAATTCTTTAAAGAAATTTCCAAAAATTAAGAAATACATATCTAGTGCCAGAACTTCCTGAAGTAGAAACAACCCTTAGAGGAATTGAGCCTCATATATTAAATAAGAAAATATCCTCGTTCTTAGTTAGACAGGATTCTTTAAGATGGGTCGTTCCAACAAAATTGATTCAAAACAAGCTGATCAATAAAACTTTTTCAAAGATAACCCGAAGAGGCAAGTACCTATTATTAGAAAGTTCTAATGAAAGTCTAATTGTGCATCTTGGGATGTCAGGTAGCTTACGAATATCTAGTAAAGATAATTTAAAAAAACATGATCATATAGATATTTGTTTTGCCGATGGAACGATTCTCCGATATTGCGACCCTAGGAGGTTTGGTTGTTTTTTATGGACAAATGATCCAGAAACGCATTTTTTGTTAAAAGACTTAGGGCCAGAGCCTCTTGGAAATCACTTTAATGGAGATCATCTTTTTGATTTATCTAGAAAAAGAAAAACCCCTATAAAAAATTTTATAATGAACTCAAAGATTGTTGTGGGTGTTGGCAATATCTATGCAAGTGAAGCATTATTTGCATCTAAAATCAGACCATCGTCTAAAGCTGGACGAGTACCTAGAAAAAAGTATGATCTGCTAGCACAAGAAATAGTAAAACTACTAAGAGAATCAATCAAACAAGGGGGTACAACCCTTAGGGACTTTGTTGGAGGAAATAACCAACCTGGTTACTTCAAACAAAGTCTAAAGGTTTATGGAAGGGAAGGAGAAAATTGCTACGACTGCTCTTTTCCAATCAAAGGCCAGAGAATAGGTCAAAGGGCAAGTGCATACTGTCCGAACTGCCAATCTAATTTTTAAATCTTTCTCTTAAGGCATCTTTTACAATAGGATCAACAAAAGAGTCAATCTTTCCGCCCATAGATGCAATTTCCCTAACCAAGGTCGAAGACAGAAAAGAAAATTTTGCCTTAGGAGTTAAGAAAATACTCTCTAAGTCTGGGGACATAGCCCTATTCATATTGGCAAGTTGAAATTCATATTCAAAATCAGATACTGCCCTGAGGCCTCTAATAAGAATATTGGATTCTTGTTCTTTAGCTAAATCTACAACTAGTCCTGTAAAGCCTATAGCTTTAACTTTTTTATTACCTTCAAATATCCTTTCAATATGGTCTATCCTTTCTTCAAGAGTGAAAATTGGTTTTTTTGAAGCACTTGTTGCTATAGCAATTGTCACTTCATCAAAAAGATGCAGCGCTCTTTCAATTATATCAATGTGACCCAGTGTGATTGGATCAAAAGTTCCAGGATATAAAGCTTTGGCCATGATTAACTCCTAATTAATTTTATATTCTCTCATATTTCTTAAAATTTCATACTACCCATACTGGAGCTTTAATTTTTCTTGAGCTCTTGAGATCTGTACATATTTAACCAAGCTTTAAATCCAAAGATAATGATGATTAGGTAAATACAAAATAAAATAGCTGTCAAATACAGTTCTCTATTTATGAAAAGCATTACAGATAATGCATCTATAAAGAACCAGTATATCCAATTCTCCAAAACCTTCTTTGCGACCATATAAGTAGCTACTAATGCTCCAAAAGTAGTCAAGGAATCTAGAAAAGGTAGCGCAGCATTTGTATAAATCTCAAGAAGATAACCTGCCAAGACAGAAAAGAGTATGACCGAAAAGAGGATAATAAAATGTATCTTTAGGTTCCATGTTTCTATCTCAAATTTTGCATCCTGTTTATTCCTTTGACTCCATTGCTTCCACCCGTAGAAACCCATAAATATATAAAATATCTGAAGGACTGATTCCATATATAAATTGGCAGAAAACATTAAAAAAAGATAAATACATGAGCTAATTATTCCTGCTATCCAACACCGGATGTCTTGTTTAACCGCCAATAAAAGATAGCCTACTGCCAAAGCTACCGCAGAGACCTCAAGACTTAGAAGGAATATATTTTCAGAACTCATATTGAATTGATAAACCTAGATTTCTTGGGTCACCATGTCTTTCATACAGTGTGTCTTCAAAATTAGGAGCTTCATTGCCAAAATAGAAGCCTCTCAATGAATAATATTCATCGAATAGATTTTTTACCCAAAAGTTATATCTGAGTTTATCGCTCGTATAGGCCACATTTAAGTTGGTTAGGACATAGTCATCAGACTGATTATCATGCGAGTCAGAATAATAAAAGTCACTTTTTCCAGTGACGTCAAATAGAAATTCCAGATCTTCGGTTATATTCCACCTAAACCCACTTGAGAAACTATAGCTAGGAGCATGAGCCTGCTCCCTACCCTCTAAATCCGGTCTCGAAGCATAATTCTTTATCTCTGTTTTCAATAAGCCAAGGTCAATAAATATACTAAAGTTATTAGAAAGTTCTGTTTTTAAGCTCATTTCACCACCATAGTTGACACCTTCAGCTGCATTCCTGGTTAAAAATAAAAAGGTATTTGGATCTTGCGGATCTACTTGAGTGGAAATGAGAACTTGTTGATCTCGTCTGTCAGAAAAGAAAAATACTATGTCTAGGTATGTTCTTGAAGATGATAGGTATTTATTGATTCCAACCTCATAGTTAATCAATGATTCAGGTTGATAATTTATATCATTACTAAAGGAGGATTTACTTAACCCTGTACCTAGATTAAAGCCGCCTTGTTTATAACCTTTCGCAGAACTGATATAAATAGTCAGGTCATTGTTTGTAGTTTTTGTCAGCGATATCTTCCCTCCATTCATATTATCTGAGGGATTAAAAGATTCTTGGTTGGAATCTAAATAGCTAGCCTTCCAATCCTCCCATCTCATACCAAAAGATAATTTAATATTTTCATTAAAAAAATAATTTATGTTTCCAAATAGAGACTTACTTTCTGAAGAAAAATCATTTGAGAAAAAAGACTCACTATAATAAGTTCCATATCCATCAAAAGGATCGCCATAAGCACCATCATCATATTTTTTATTTGATTCATCGATCTTAAAAAGCGAGGCACCAAATATCCATTCAAAATTAACTTCTGAGTTAAGAGTTAAATCATTTGAAAGAAAACGGAATTCCAAATTTGAAGATTCTCTATTTCTCAAAGTTTCTGAAAAATAATCATAGATATAAGGGTCATGAGAATCAGAATTACCCCAATCTGCATCGTAACTAAAGATAACGTCAGTATCTGTTTCAGAATATAAAATTTGAAAATTACTTATAGGAGTTTGGAGATAGTAAGTCATTCCAAGCGCATCAGAATCTTGAGAGTCCATACCAGGTCTATCTGAAAGAGTATTTAATGAACCGTCAATGGTCCAGATATCAGCCGGATCATCGAAGTCATGATTAAAGTAAACGAAATCAATAAAAGAGTCTTCGCTTAGATCCCACTTAGCTTTAAATCGATAGGATTGTTCATCTTTTTTAGAGGTATCTGATCTTTTTAGAAAAGTATTATTTCTAAAACCATCAAAATCAGTTTTCTTCAAACTAAGTCGATACTTAAATTCTGAATTTACAGGTACATTGATAATAGTTCCAATATCTTTCCTCCCATAATCTCCTACAGTTAAGTCTGTAGTAATCTGGAAACTTTCTTCGGGATCCTTAGTTTTTATATAAACCATTCCAGCTAGTGCATTGGCGCCCATTCTAGAACCTTGAGGACCTCTATAAATTTCTACCTGATCAATATCATAGGACGAAGCAATTCCTCCTTGGCCTGAGAAATCAATATTATCTATGAGAAATCCCACTGAAGAGTTTGGAGTTCCTTCATAACCAGATCGTTCACCTATTCCTCTTATCTGGAAATATCTGGGCCTAGAATCGCTTGCTGCAAAGTTTAGGTTTGGAACAGCATATGTAAGATCTTCAAAATGTTTATATTGTTTCTTATTTATATCTTCTTCACTGAAGACAATCAAACTTGAATTCTTTTTATTAATTTCTTCTTGTCTCCAGTCTCCATTTACAACAATCTCATCGATTGTTTCTGTAAAAACTAGAGCTTGAAATAATAAGAAACCTAGGGAAATAGAGTATTTAAGAATATGTGATGTCATGTAATTCCTCCGCCATCATTGTATGGTTCAGGTTCAAAGGGTTTAATTCTCAGGCTATAGCCTCCCCTTTACAGTTATTAAGATAATAATACCTTTTGAAAAAAAAGCTATAAGAAGATCGGATCTTCAGCAAGTCATAGATGAGAATTGTTATCAATTTAATAATCAATTTCATCAAGAGAATTGAGAAAAATTTAAATTAGACTGACTTTTTAAATAAAGGGAGAAAATTATGTCAGGTTTAAAAGGAACCGATACCGAACAAAATCTTAAAGACGCATTTGCTGGTGAGTCCCAAGCTAACAGGAGATATCTTTATTTTGCAGCTAAAGCTGATGTTGAAGGCCACAATGATGTTGCTGCCGTCTTTAGGTCAACAGCCGAAGGTGAAACAGGCCACGCGCATGGACATTTAGAATACTTA
Source organism: uncultured Gammaproteobacteria bacterium (assembly GCA_913042105.1). Taxonomy (GTDB): domain Bacteria; phylum Pseudomonadota; class Gammaproteobacteria; order Magnimaribacterales; family Magnimaribacteraceae; genus Magnimaribacter. The sequence goes on along the minus strand of CAJWIK010000015.1, from coordinate 4,090 downwards.
GAAGAAACAGGTGATCCCGCAACCGGACTACCAATCGGAGAAACTAAACTTAATCTTGAAGCTTCTGTTGCTGGTGAAACACATGAATATACCGATATGTATCCTGGCATGGCAAAAACTGCCAGAGAGGAAGGTTTTGATGAGATAGCAGATTGGTTTGAAACTTTGGCTAAGGCTGAAAGATCGCACGCCAATAGATTTACCAAAGCTCTCGACGAACTAGTTTAACTATTAATTAATTTGAGATATAAGGCGCGCCCAGCGTGCCTTATAACCAATGTAATGTCAGATATATTTTCAGATAGAGAAGGAGGTTTAGAGGCCCCTACTAGGCATCCAGTTAATTGGAAGGAAGAATCTTTTTTGGACAAAGAAGATTTCTTGAAAGAATCTGAGAGAGTATATGATGTATGTCACACGTGCAGAAGATGTGTGAGCCTCTGCGAGTCCTTTCCTACACTTTTTGATCTAATCGATGAATCGGACACCTTTGAACTAGATGGTGTTGATAATAATGATTTCCAGAAGGTTGTAGATGAATGTTACATGTGCGATCTATGCTATCAAACAAAATGTCCTTATGTCCCACCTCATCCTTGGGCTCTAGATTTTCCACATTTAATGTTAAGAGGTAAGGCAATAGCTTACGAAGAAAAAAATAAAAGTCTTAAAAAAAGGGCCAGAGACAGCGTTCTAACTTCGACGGACAGGCTAGGAAAACTGATGAAGCTACCACTAATAGATATCACCTATAAGGCTATTTCTTCAAGCCCAACCGCTAGGAAAGTAGCTTCCAAATTGACCGGTGTACATGCCGAAGCTCCTTGGCCAAATTTTGAAAAATCAGTTGAGCAATATATTCCTAAGAAATTAGATAAGGTTCAAGTTACTGAAAAAACTACTGGAAAAGTAGCGGTATTTACAGGCTGTTATTGCAGAAATAATGATGCCAATCTGGCAAATGACCTACTCAAAGTCTTAGAACACAATGGAGTAGAAGCTAAACTCATGGTGAACGATAAATGTTGTGGCATGCCGAAACTGGATTTAGGCGACCTCAAGTCAGTAGAAAAACTGATGGAAGAGAATGTACCTATTTTACTTGAAGAAATCGATAATGATTACGACATTATTTCGCTAGTTCCGTCGTGTGTTTTGATGTTCAAACAGGAATTACCGCTTCTATTCAACGATAATGAGGACTTAAAGAGAATCAAAAAACATATGTTTGATCCCTTTGAATATCTATCAGATAGGGAATCAAAAGGACTTATGAATAAGAATTTTAAGATATCTTTAGGAAAAATTGCCTATCAGGTTGCTTGCCATCAAAGAGTTCAGAATATCGGGCCAAAGACTAAAGAATTATTGGAGCTAATCCCTGATACTGAAGTTAAGGCTATAGAAAGGTGCTCCGGACATGATGGTACATATGCAGTCAAAGAAGAAACCCACAAAAATTCTGTTAAAATAGCCAGACCTGTATCAAGAAAAGTAGATGAATCAGAACCAGATCACTTAACAAGTGATTGCCCTTTAGCTGCAAAACAGATTCAGCATGTATCTAAAAATAAAATAAACTCAGCCCATCCAATTTCATTAATCAAAAAGGCATATGGAGTTGAATAAATATGACTAACTTAAATAAAAATGATCTCCTTTCCCTCGAGGAATATAGCGAAAAAAGAGAACTCCTCAGAGCTGAAGTAATAAATCTCAAAAGAAATAGATTGATTCAAATAGGAGAGAACATCAGCTTACTTTTTGAAAGCGTTGAGACTATCAAATATCAGATTCAAGAAATGCTAAGAATTGAAAAGATTTTTGAGGCTGAAGGTATTGAAGAAGAACTTTCAGCGTACAATCCTCTCATACCAGATGGAAAGAATTTAAAAGCAACAATGTTAATAGAGTATCCAGATAAAGAAATAAGATCTGAAAAACTTAAAGATCTTCACCTTATAGAAAACAAGGTATGGCTCCAAATAGGAGAAAATGAAAGGGTGATTGCAGTGGCTGATGAAGATATGGAAAGATCAAATGAAGAAAAAACTTCTGCGGTTCATTTCTTAAGGTTCGAGTTTGACGAGAATATGATCGAAGATTTCAAAAATCATAAAATGCTTTATGCCGGAACAGACCATCCTAAGTACAATATTAAAACAAAGGAAATTGCTATAGCTACCATAGAAAGCCTTGCTGACGACTTTAAATAGACGTTATATAATTTTATTCTCTTAGTCTAAATATTTTCCTAATTCTTCTTTGGCGATTGTTCTAAGATGAACTTCATCAGGACCATCTCCTATTCGAAGATATCTAATAGAGCTGTAAAGACTAGCAAGAGGTGTATCTTGAGACACTCCCGCACCTCCGTGAATCTGTATTGCCCTTTCGATAACTCTTACAGCCATACTAGGCACTTCAACTTTGGGTTGTGCAATTTCACTCTTTGCCTTTTTATTACCCAATGTATCCATCATATAGGCCGCTTTAAGAGTCAGTAGCCTGCACATCTCAATTTCATTGCGACACTTTGCTATAACGTCATAATTTCCTCCTAATTCAGCTATAGCCTTTCCAAAAGCCTTTCTAGAAGAAGCCCTTTTACAGAGTAGCTCAAGAGCAAGTTCTGCAGCTCCAATTATTTTCATGCAATGATGTATTCGACCAGGTCCTAACCTGCCTTGTGCAATTTCAAATCCCCTACCCTCACCTAGAATCATATTTTCTGCGGGCACTCTGACATCATTAAAGATTAAATGCGCATGTCCATTGGGTGCATGATCAGATCCATAGACGGTCAACATTCTTTTCAAGGAAATCCCGGGGGTACCTTTAGGTATAATAATTTGTGATTGTCTTTGATGTTTGGGGGCATCTGGATTGGACACTCCCATAAAGATCATGAATTCACAATCAGGCCTTCCATATCCGGATGTCCACCATTTTTCACCATTTATAACATATTCATTTCCTTCTTTTTGAATAGTACTAGCTATATTTGTTGCATCAGAAGATGCCACATTAGGTTCAGTCATAGCAAATGCAGATCTTATATCGCCGCTTAGCAGCGGAGAAAGCCAAGCATCCTTTTGGAAGTCACTTCCGTATTTGTCCAAAACTTCCATATTTCCAGCATCAGGTGCTGAGGAATTAAATACTTCAGATGCCCATCCAACACCCATCATTTCTGCAAGTGGCGCAAATTCTAGATTGGTTAGTCCGTAACCAAGATCACCAGTTAACGAGAAATTCCACAAGCCTAGATCTCTTGCTTCCTTTTTAAGCTCATAAAGGACATTTGGTACTTGCCATGGATTTCCAGATTCTCTAAAGGAAATCATTGAATCTGCATATTCCTGTTCTCGGGGTTTTATTCTTGTTTCAATAAAATTAGAAACCAAACCCATAATATTTTTAGTTTTTTCTGAGTGTTCAAAGTTCATAGTTAATTAGAATTCATAGTAATTGAAAAAATGATAACATCATTTTAACTATTGGAGAGAAGACTATGGATTTCAGAGATTATTCATTAAAAGAATTGGTAAACAGCATTCAGACTAAAGAGATATCTGCCAAGGAAATGACTCAGGCAGCTATAGATAATATTGAGAAATTTGATGATAAATTAAATGCTTTCTGTTCTGTGAATCCTGAGGACGCTCTATTACAAGCAGAGCACATAGATTCATTGATATTCAAGGGCGAAAAAGTGGGGAAACTTGCAGGCATTCCTATAGGAGTCAAGGACCTTGAAGATGCTAAAGGTTTCGTTACCACCTTTGGATCTGAACTTCATGTGAATGATGCTGCAGCCTCAGAAGACTCTATTTTAGTCCAAAGAATGAGAAATCAAGGATGTGTAATACTTGGGAAGACAAATACACCTGAATTTGGTCATAAAGGTAAAACTGATAATGTGCCCTTCGGTTCAACAAAAAATCCCTGGAGTTTAGAACATTCCTCGGGTGGCTCCTCTGGAGGAACCTCATCAGCCTTAGCCTCAGGCATGATTCCTCTGGGAACAGGTTCGGATGGGGGTGGTTCTATAAGAATCCCTGCTGCTCTTGGTGGCCTTTCAGGAATA
>CAJWIK010000014.1 GCA_913042105.1 uncultured Gammaproteobacteria bacterium | reverse complement strand
TGAGGAATTATAACCTCTGCAACTGGTTCTTGATCAAATGCTTGGGCATCAATAATTACCAGCTTAGACTTCCTAGTATCGCGTTCATGAACCAAGGAAAGTATCCAGCCCTCATCTTCTCCAGAGGCTCCAGGTTTAGGAGCAAAAACGGGTTCCCCTCCAGCAACATTATTACCTAAATGATGATCAGTTCTCTTGCCAGATTCTAAGTGGTATTTAAATAAATTCTCGCCAAAAGTTAGATCTTCGACATCTGTTCTTAACTGCATACAATAACCAAACTCAGAAGCAAGACCTATTCGATCATCATTAATTCTTGGAAAATCGCATGCTCCATCATCTAATTGTTCTTCTGATACTGTCCCTTTTTCTAGATCTATAGTCCAGCGCCATAATTTTGCAACGGTGGTTTCGCCTCCATAAATATCTTTGAAGCCACCAACCATTGCTTCTTGCTGTCTAGATACATACAAAACTATCTTATTCCCTACTTCAAATGAATTAAAGCTGTGGAAAACAAAACAAGGATCTATATCAAACCATCTAACATCCGCATTATTTCCATCCCTAGGCATAACCCCCAATCTTGCCCCACATTCAGGCTTAAAACCAAATGGAGATCCTGTTGTAGCAGCCAGATCCATGTCTGAAACTATAGGAAGATCCATAAAAACAACATAATTTCTTGTAATGTTCCAATCATGCATCATTACAGGTCTGGGTAGTTCTATAGCTTCAGATTGAACTAAAGAACCCTCTTTACTTACTCGGTAATAATTTAAATAAGGCTCGCTAAACATAGAATAACCAAAGAAAAGCATTTCTCCTGTTACTGGACATACTCTTGGATGGGCCGTCATGGCCGTATCTAACTTTCCATTAAAATCCTCGACACCTATGGTATCTAAATCTTTATTTACACTCCAAGGCAAAGATGTTTCTTCTAAAGCAAGTAATTTTCCTGCGTGATTTACTATATGAGTATTTGCCGGAGAAGCAGCCAAATTTCCAAATGAAGACATCACATTTAAATCATCTTCATAATAAGGTGTTTTTACGTATCTATTCTTGTATGAAGCCTTGCCATCTTCTAAATAAATTCCGTGCAACATTCCATTCCCAAAGAACCAATGATCGCTATATCCCGATACGGGATTAAAACCATTTCTAACAAATAGGCCTGAAAGATCTTTGGGTATTTCGCCTCTTACCTCAAGATCATGTTCCGTTAGCTCTTTTTCTACAGGCGCCCAATTGCCTTGCAGGTGCCAATGTAATTTTTTTTCTGTTGCAGAAATATCACCCATAATTTTTTCCCCTAAAAATTAAAGTTACTTATAGCAAAAAAAGAGGCTTTGTTATATAAAAATTTATGAGTTATTACTTTATTTATTGTGTAATTTAAGAGGGTATCCTTAGGTGATATAGTTGGAAAATGAAAATGAATAAATCTATAGGAAGAACTCCCTTTATTTTCTTTGTAATTCTTTTTTTCTGTTCAACCTCTGGTTTGAGTGAAGAAATAGAATATCTTGCTGCAGAGGAAGCAGGCTTTTCAGCAGAAAGGCTTGAAAGAATTGCGCCTGCAATGCAAAAGTATATTGATGAAGACCTAACTCCAGGAATTTTAACTGCCATTATGCGAAAAGGAAAAATAGTTCACATAACAACTCAAGGCTATATGGATGTTGAGAACAAAATTCCACTACAAGCAGATGCAATCTTCAGAATAGCGTCAATGACTAAGCCTGTAGCATCTATAGCTCTGATGATTTTATGGGAAGAAGGCCATTTTCAACTCAATGATCCCATATCAAAATTCATTCCTTCCTTTGAGCAAACGAAAGTAAGTTCAACAGCTGATGCAAGTGGGAAAACTGGAACTCTAGAAAATCCTAAGAGACCTATAACCATTAGAGATATGCTTACCCATACAGCAGGACTTGCAAATTCCTATATAGGAAATAAACAGGCATACAGAAAAGCTATGAATTTACCAAGGCCTAAAAGTAATGCTGAACAAATTGAAAGATTATCAAAACTTCCTTTAAATTATCACCCTGGTGAGCAATGGCAATACTCAGCAGCCACAAATGTTGTTGGTCATTTAGTTGAGATAATTTCTGGACAATCTTTGGATATCTTCTTAAAAGAAAGGATATTCATCCCTTTAGATATGCCAGATACGCACTTTTATCTTGAAGATACAAAAGGAGGTAGATTAACTGCGCAATATTCTCCAGGGGAAAACAATAAAATTAGACTTCAAGATCCAGGATCAGAAAAAAGTAGATGGATAACATCCCCTCGAAATATCTATAGCGGTGGAGGCGGTTTGGTCTCAACAGCTAGAGATTATTTACGATTCCAGCAAATGGTATTAAATGAAGGTGAGTTTAATGGCGTAAGGATTCTTGCCCCAAGCACAGTATCCTTAATTCTTGAAAATCATACAGATAATATACCGATTTGGCTTACCGGGCCAGGAACAGGCTTTGGCTTAGGCTATGGAGTGATAGTAGATCGTGGTAAGGCCTCAACTCCTCTATCTGAAGGCTCAGCCTATTGGGGTGGTGCATATTGCACTATATCCTGGATAGACAGAAAGAAGGATCTTGTTGGGTTGATGATGACTCAAGTCAGACCTTATACGCACATAAATATCAGACAAGAATTCCAAGTTCTAGCTTATCAGGCTCTTGTGGAGTAAAAAAAATTAATAATCTATTTTATCTTCTACTGCTTTCCCTTCCTTGGGGATAAGCGCAGATCTTAAAAATGAAGCTACCTCGACTCCATCTTGATTCTTGCCGATTGTTTTAACGGTAACAATTCCTTCATCAGGTCGAGACTTAGATTCTCTTTTTTCCATTACTTCAGATTCAGCATATAAAGTATCACCTACATATAATGGATGAGTCATTTTAATATCTGTCCATCCAAGATTAGCGACTGTCTTCTGACTTATGTCGCTTACACTCATGCCAACCATCAGTGCAATTGTAAAAGGACTGACAACCAAAGTTTGTCCAAATTCTGTGCCTTTACCATATTCATCATCGATATGAAGAGGATGTTGATTCATCGTAAGTAAGGTGAACCAAATGTTGTCTGACTGAGTAATTGTTCTACCTGGTCGATGTTCGTAAACGTCTCCTATAACAAACTCTTCATAATATCTTCCAAAAGATTCTCTATAGCGACCTGGAGAAATTTCTTTCATTTTTTTTACCATAATAATCTTAGTCTATATTCTTTGGATCAATCCCCACAAGTCTTAATCTTTTTTCCATGGATAAAATAATTGGTAAATCGATCATCCTGCCCTTGAAAGCAAGGACTGCAGATGAAGACTCATTAAATGCTCTAATTATGTCTTTTGCCTCTTCTAATTCTTCTTTAGTAGGCAGAAATGAGTTCTTAATAATGTCTATTTGACTTGGATGTATTGCTGCCTTGCCATTAAAACCTAGGCGTTTAGATTTAATACTTTCATCTTTAAGGGCATCTAAATTATCAATGTTCATAAAAGGACTATCTATTGAAAATAAATTATTTATAGCTGCCTCTTGAACAATCTTAGACCTTGCATATAAAAGAGAATCCCAATCCATAGTGGATCCCAAGCTGGCGCTAAGATCAGCTCCGCCTAATGCCAAACCTTTAACTTTAACTTGTGAAGCTATCTCAGAAATGTTCTTTATAGAAACAGGAGTTTCCAATAAAGCTATAACATCAACATCAGGAAGATTAGTTATCAAATCGCTTTCTTCTATTTTAGGCACCATGAATGCGATACTTGAGAGATCATTTTCCGACAACATTGCTATGTCATCCTGCCCGACCTGTTCACTAATCGGATTTACTCTAATGATTAAATTACCCTTGTAAGTATTATCTTTTAAGTGAATGGCGAGATTTTCTCTGGCTTGTATTTTCTCATTCTCGGGAACTGAATCTTCTAGGTCTAATATGATGCTGTCGGCACCTTTTTCAAAAGTTTTAGATATCCACTCTAATTTATTTGCAGGGATGAAGATTGGAGAAATAGGAAATTTATTCAAGTTCTAAGGCGTGAGTTTTAGTTTCTTTCCTTTGCTACAAGAAAATCTACGACATCAAATAATTCATCAGTACGAACAGCTCTAGACGCCGATACTCTGTACTTTCCATTAACGATAAGAGAAGGAACTCCAGTCACTTGCCATTGTTTCATTTTTTTATCTGCTTGCTCAACGGCATTTCTTACTCCAAAAGACGTAGAGACTGCTTTATATTTATCCTTTTCTACATCAAAACCCCTAAAAAAATACTCTAGCTCAGTGTTACCTGTAAGCATCCTTCCTTCATTCTGAATAGTATTAAAGGCGGCCGGAACAAACTGTTGTTCGATGCCTAAAGCTTTTGCTGTGTAATATATTGAAGCGTGGGTCTTTAGCATCTCATTCCAAGTAGCAGGCGATTTTATGAAAGCGACATCATTAGCTGCATCTTTCTTCCATTTCGCTATGTAAGGCTCTAAGGCATAACAATGATTACATCCAAACCAAAAAACTTCAGTTACTTCTATTTTAGAAGGATCGCGAACTGATGTTGGGTTGTCGAGTATTTCGTAATGAACACCGGGACTAAATTTTTCGCCGTTGCCAGCTGGTAGGGATACCTGTTCTTCAGAAGAACAACTCAGAAGGAAGGCCAGAATAGTGACGAGAGTAATTACAGATCTCAACATACTATTAGTATAAACCATGGACAAAGCTAGATAGAGCATCTATCTCTTTATCATCCAATTTATAAGCTATTGCTGCCATAATTTTTGAAGGGTCTTCATTAACCCTTTCTCCTGACCTGTAATCTTTTAGTGCTTTTGCAATATAGTCAGGTTGTTGACCACTAAGAAGTGGGTAAGCTGCAGGAGCATTGCCTAAACCTTTCGGTGAATGACAAGCTGAGCAAGCTGGAATGCCTTTTTCAAGATTTCCTGCGTAATATAATTTTCTACCAAGCTCTACTTTAGATTCATCTGCCTGTCCGACCTTATGCTGTAGAGTTGCATAATAAGCAGCTATATCTTGAAGATCTGAATCGTCAAGATTATCTAAAATTCCTGCCATTGACGCTATTACTCGATCACCAGACTTTACCAGTCTTAACTGCTTGGCTAAATATTTTTCATTCTGCCCTGCGAGTGAAGGCCATATGCCGACCACACTATTTCCATCGATTCCATGACACCCAGCACATACGGCAACCTTATCTTTTCCGGAATCTGGATTTCCAGCACCTAGAAAGAAAAATATTGAGGTTAAGATTATTAGATTTTTTAGTTTCATTTAAGAATCTATCTTTAAATATGATGTAACGCGCCGACATTATATACTAACCTTTCTAGCGATCCTAAACTTAAAGATTAAATGACTTATTCCTATTTTCAGAGCGCAAAATTTACAGGAAGCTATCCTACTTGCAAGGATATGCCTGGCGAAAAAGGTTCAGAAATAGCCTTTTGTGGGAGATCTAATTGCGGTAAATCAAGTGTACTTAATGCGTTAACTAATAACAAAAAACTAGCAAAAACGAGTAAAACTCCTGGAAGAACTCAAGCCATCAATGTGTTCGAGATTGGCCTAGAAGGCGACTTAAATATAATAGACCTTCCTGGCTATGGGTACGCCAAAGTATCAAAAAAAATGAGAGCTACTTGGGGTCAAGAAATAGAACAATACCTAACAACTCGAAAATGTTTAAAGGCCCTTTGTATAATAATGGATATCAGGCACCCATTTAAAGACGATGATATGAATTTAATTGGTTGGTGCGAGAAAAAGAACCTTCCCATGATTTTATTACTCAATAAGTCGGACAAACTTTCAAGAAATAAAGCTTCCCAAGCATTGCATAATGCACAAAAGACCTTGTCTAAATTATCTATAGAACATTACATCATCACAACATCAGCAATAGATAAAACAGGAATTCCATCTATTGTAGAAAAAATAGAAGGCCTAAAATAAGAAAAGCTCCGAGCATTTGGGGTTGCTCGAAGCTTTAGTAAAAGTTAGGGGCTATCAACTTTACTAATACATAGACAGTAAGAATTTTTAAAAGTTCGACTTTATATTTATTTTTTTAACTTTTTTGTAGGGTAAAATTGAACCGAGGGATAAAAATTAGCAAAACTAGATCAAATATAATTTTACGACTAAGTTCTTTGTTGAACATAGGTTCAAGTGCAAGGACTAGACTTAAAACTTTTGCTCGTTTAAGCCAGTCCTACAAGACAACTCACTCGATTGAAACAGATCGAGGAATTATAAATTTCAGGATAGATTCCCCTGGATCAGTCCCTCAAGATGTAGATTCAGATAGAAGCGAACCTGAAACATTCGAATGGATTCGACAAAGCATCAAAGAGAATGACGTGCTATGGGATATAGGAGCAAATATAGGAGTCTTTAGCCTATATGCAGCTTTAGAAAAGAAAAATACCGTTTTATCTATAGAGCCTTCAGCGGAATCTTACGCAACCCTCAATGCAAATATTAGGCTAAATGGATTAGATCAATATATTCAAGCGCTATGTTTTGCTGGAAGTAAAGAAACCAGCTTGCTCAACCTGTTTATGAAAGATACAAGCTCAGGAGCCTCACATAATAGCATCGGATCTAATACAAACCAGTTTGGAGAATTTGAAGTTAATGGATTTCAGTCAGTTATAGCCATTAAACTGGATGACCTTTTTGAAATTGAAGGTGTACTGAGTCCTGATCATATAAAACTAGACGTGGATGGCCGAGAATTAGAAATACTAGAGGGGGCTAAACTAACACTTCCTAGAATCCAAAGTATCCTAATAGAAGTTGAAGGCAAAAACCTTGAAGAAAATTTAAATCAAATCGAGACTATTACGGCTGAAGCCGGACTACAAGAAGATGTCAGCTGGAGAAATAAAGGCTCTGGCAGAAATAGACTCTACAGGAGAAAAGATAATTAAATGAGCGAAGATAAAGATCCAATAATTTTAGTTGATGGCTCTTCTTATCTCTACAGGGCCTATCATGCACTCCCCCCTTTAACCAATAGCAACAATCAACCAACTGGTGCAATTAAAGGTGTTATTAGCATGATCAAAAGGATCTTGATTGACCATCCTGATAGTCCCCTTGCCGTTGTTTTTGATGCAAAAGGGAAGACTTTTAGACATGATATGTATTCAGAATATAAGGCAAATAGGCCTCCAATGCCTGAAGATCTGGTCCTTCAGATTGAACCCATTCACAGAATTATTTCTTTGATGGGAATTAAGTTAATCATGATTTCAGGCGTTGAGGCTGATGACGTCATTGGAACATTGGCAGAACAAGCGAGACAAAAAAAATTAGATACTGTTATATCAACTGGCGATAAAGATATGACTCAATTAGTCTGTGAAAACGTTAGTGTTGTTAACACCATGAGTGGAGAGCTTTTAGATGAAGCGGGAGTAAAGAAAAAGTTTGGTGTTGATCCTGATCATATAACTGACTATTTAGCCCTGATAGGAGATAAGTCTGATAACGTTCCAGGCGTTGATAAAGTCGGTCCTAAAACAGCAGTAAAATGGCTTGAAGAGTACACAGACATTGAGGGTGTAATAAAGAATGCCGAATCAATCGGAGGGAAAGTTGGAGAAAACCTTCGATCATCTCTAGATACTTTAGAGCTAGCTTATGAATTGGTCACAATAAAAACTGATGTTGAGTTAGAAGTAGGTATCGAAGATCTGAAGGTGCAAGATCCTAATGCCGATGAGTTAGCTGAACTTTATAAAGAGTTAGAATTTAATTCATGGCTTCAAGAAGTACCTCAAAAAAAACCTGTTCAGCCTGCTATAGATTCTTCCTATAAATGCATTTCAACCAAAGATGATTTGGGTAAATTAATAAAAAATGCATCTCAAGCAAAGACGTTGGCATTAGACACCGAAACAACCGGTTTAGACTATATGGATTCTGATCTTGTTGGTATCTCAATGAGTTTTACGCCAGGAGAAGCCTTTTATATTCCCATCAATCACAAAGATGATAGCTCTCCACAGCTTGATATGGATTATGTTCTTGAAGAGTTAAGGCCGCTACTTGAAGATTCTAAGCAAAAAATTATAGGCCAGAATATAAAGTTTGATATGAATATCCTATCTCAGCATGGTATTAATATTTCATCTATCAAGAATGACACCATGATGATGAGCTATGTCCTCGATGCTTCGGCAACAAGACATAATTTAGATGCACTTTCTTCGTATTATTTGGGTTATAAAACTTCTACTTTTGAGGATGTGGCTGGAAAAGGTGTTAAGCAAGTAACCTTTGATGAAGTATCAATTGCCGATGCAACACATTATGCAGCTGAAGATGCTGATATAACCCTAAGATTATATGAAGAGCTTCTTTCCAAGCTAGAGTCTGTAGAGTCCCTCAAGAAACTGAATGAAGATATTGAAATACCCCTGATAGAGGTACTTTCAGAAATGGAACAAAATGGAGCTGGACTCAATTCTAAGATTTTGAATGCTCAATCAAAAGATCTATCAAATAGAATAAAGAAGATTGAAAAGAAGGCATATGTTTTAGCTGGCGATGAATTTAATCTAGGATCAACAAAACAATTAAGAGAAATATTTTTTGATAAATTAGGCTATAGGGTAATTAAGAAAACTCCAGGAGGTCAGCCCTCAACAGATGAAAAAGTCCTGGCTGAGTTGGCAGAAGAGTATGAGCTTCCGAAAATACTTTTAGAGCATAGGACGCTAAGTAAATTAAAATCAACTTATACAGATAAACTGCCTAATCAAATATCAATCTCAACTGGCAAGGTTCATACCTCCTTCCATCAAGCAGTTACTACAACGGGCAGATTGTCATCTTCAGATCCAAATTTACAAAATATTCCAATTAGGACCGAAGATGGAAGAAGAATCAGGCAAGCCTTTGAGCCTTCCAAGGGACATAAATTTGTTTCTGCAGACTATTCGCAGATTGAACTTCGTGTCATGGCACATATGTCTAAAGATGAAGGTCTCCTCACTGCATTCCAGGACGGGGAAGATGTCCATAGCAAAACTGCTAGCGAAGTGTTCAATGTGGATATAGACGCAGTTACTACAGATTTAAGAAGAAATGCTAAAGCAATTAATTTTGGTTTGATTTACGGTATTTCTGCCTTTGGCTTAGGCAAACAACTTAACATAAATAGAAACCTGGCGGCTGAGTACATGGCGATGTACTTTGAAAAATATCCAGGTGTTAAGAAATACATGGAAACGACAAAAGATTTTGCAGCCGAGAATGGTTATGTTGAAACTTTATTTGGTCGAAGACTTTACCTAAGAGATATAAATGCCAGTAATGCCATGAGAAGACAAGCTTCCGAGAGAGCTGCTATTAATGCACCTGTTCAAGGCACCGCAGCAGATATTATGAAAATTGCGATGATAAAAATGCATCAACTCATCAAAGAAACAAATGTTGAAGCCAAGCTAATCCTGCAAGTACATGATGAGCTTATTTTAGATACCCCAAAAAAAGAAATAGATGAAGTTATTGGCCTTGTCACTGAGTCAATGATGGGGGCTGCTAGCCTAGATGTTCCTTTAGAAATTGACGTTGGAGTTGGGGATAATTGGGATCAAGCTCACTAATGGAATTAATTACTAAAAATCCAAAAAGAACTTTCTCTATTCTCTTAATATTGTCACTTGGCATGATGTCTGTAGCATTGTTTATGGAACATTTTCTTCAGCTGAAACCTTGTATTCTTTGTTATATGCAAAGAGGCGCAGTAATTCTTATAGGGGTTATTTCGGCTTTAGGTTTAATGATTAATTCAAAAAATATAAATCTATACAAAGTGATGATATCAAGTGTCCTAGTATGTGTTTTTTCCGGTGCGGCTCTTTCTATTAGACAGCTTTATCTGCAAAGCTTACCTGCAGATTTAGTGCCAAGCTGTGCTCCTGATATAGATTACTTATTTTCTACCTTGCCATTTCTAGAAGTATTAATATTGGCTTTTAGTGGTGACGGAAATTGCGCAGAAGTTTTATGGTCATTTATGGGTATAAGCATCCCCGGATGGCTCTTAATTGGCTTCGTTTGTATTGCTGTTTACTGTTTTTTAATTTTAAAGAATGTAAATGAAATTCATTCTCATATTTAAGATTAAATCTATATAATACTCGCCAATTTAAAAGGATTCTTGAATGTCATCTATCTACGAAAATTTATCTGTTGAAGAGCTCATAAGCATCTCTCTAGAAAGAAATGAAGGCGAAATAGCCTCTAATGGTGCCTTGCTTGTCAAAACTGGAGGCAGAACTGGTAGAAGTCCTCTTGATAGATTCATAGTAAAAGATGATTCAACAGAAAATTCTGTAGATTGGGGAGACGTTAACAAGCCATTTGATAGCGCTACATTTTTAAGTCTTTGGGAAAGAGTAGAAGAGTATATGAACGAAAGAGATACCTTCGTTTCTTCACTGCATGTAGGAGAACATTCTGATTACTATGTTCCTGTAAAAATAAGAACTCAGTGGGCTTGGCATAATCTTTTTGGTAAACAAATGTTTATTAGACCCAATGAATTCAATCCTAAAAATAAAGACAGTTGGGAGATCATGAGTGCACCTGAATTTGTCTGCGACCCAGATCGTGATGGAACTAATAGCGATGGTGTTGTCTTATTAGACTTCACTAGAAAGAAGGTTCTCTTGGCTGGTATGCCATATGCAGGAGAAATGAAAAAATCAATGTTTGCCGTACAAAATTTTCTTTTGCCTGAAAAAGATGTCCTCCCTATGCACTGTGCTTCAAATGTTGGAAGTAATGGTGAAGTTTGCTTATTTTTTGGACTTTCAGGAACAGGAAAAACAACCCTATCTGCTGATCCAGACAGAGATCTTATCGGAGATGATGAGCATGGATGGGGGCCTGGAACAGTTTTTAATTTTGAGGGAGGCTGTTACGCTAAATGCATAGATCTTACTCAGAAAAATGAACCCGTAATATGGAATGCTATCAAAAGAGGTAGCGTGATGGAAAACGTAGTTATTGATTCAGACACTAAGGATCCAGATTATTCAGATGCTTCCTTAACAGAGAATACTCGTGTTGTTTATCCAAGAGAACATATAGAAAAGAGAACGGACGAAAATGCAGGAGGAGAACCCAATGCTGTAATTTTCTTAACCTGTGATCTTTCAGGAGTAATTCCCCCAGTTTCCATTCTGAGCAAAGAAGCTGCTGCCTATCACTTCCTTAGCGGCTATACCGCTGCTATTGGATCTACTGAAGTAGGTTCTACAGAGGCTTTTAAGACGACTTTTTCTACCTGCTATGGAGCTCCCTTCTTTCCAAGAGCAGCTGGAGTCTATGCTGATTTATTAATGAAGAGGATAGAAGAATTTGATAGTAAAGTTTACCTAGTAAACACTGGTTGGACTGGCGGACCCTACGGAACGGGCAAACGATTCAATATACCAGTTACTAGAGCAATAATATCCGCTATACAATCTGGCGCGCTCATCGGCGCTGAAACCGAAACAATTAGTGGGATGAACTTACAAGTACCTCTGCATATCGATGGTGTCGATAGTGAGCTACTAAATCCAGTCAAGAACTGGGAAAATCCTTCTTCTTACGCTGAGTATGAAGAAAAACTAGTCAATCAATTTAAAGAGAACTTCAAAAAATTTGATGTTGCGGAATCAATTGTTGAGGCCGGCCCTAGGTAAAATAATGAATAGATTTTCTTTAGATGACTTAAAGAAATCAAAAGCATGCTCCGAACTAAATCTCATTAATCGAGGCATTGAGAAGGAATGCTTAAGGATAGATTCATCTGGAAGGATTTCTCAAAAAAATCATCCTGAAGGTCTTGGATCAGCATTAACAAATCCATACATAACAACAGATTTTTCTGAAGCATTGCTCGAGTTGGTTACACCAACATTCAATAGCGCAAAAGAATGTCTTGATTTCTTAACTGAACTTCATGTATTCGTGAATCAAAATCTTGAAGAAGAATCTTTATGGCCTTTAAGCATGCCGTGCACAATCGAGTCGGAAGATGCCATACCAATTGGAAATTATGGATCTTCTAATCAAGGAATGATGAAAGAGACCTATCGAAAAGGCCTTTCCAATAGATACGGAAGTATGATGCAAGCTATTGCGGGCATTCATTATAATTTTTCATTCTCTGATAAATTCCTTGAGATTCTTGCTGAAGAAAGTTCTATTGATATAAAAGAATTTAAAAATAATACTTATTTAGGTATTGCTAGAAATTTTCGAAGATATGGATGGTTGTATTTACTTCTTTATGGCTCTTCACCACTTGCCAATAATTCATTTGCGAAAGGTAGAGATCATGACTTAGAACAATTGAACTCAGACGATATATACAAGCCTCATGCAACCTCCTTAAGAATGGGTGACCTGGGGTATATCAGCGAAGCACAGGACAGTCTTAATATTTCTTATAATTCAATCGAAGATTATTGTGCTGATTTAAAGAATGCTCTTGAAACTTCCTATCCTGTATATAAAAAAATTGGTGAATTTAATGGAGATGAGAGAGTTCAGTTAAATGATTCCATTATTCAGATAGAAAATGAATATTACAGCACCATAAGGCCCAAAAGAGTCTGTCCTACAGGTGAAAGGCCATTAAATATTCTTTCACAAGAAGGCATAGATTATCTAGAGCTTAGATGCATTGATCTTAATCCTAATTCCATTATTGGTATTTCAGAAGAGCAGGTTTATTTTCTTGATTTACTAATCTTGTATTGTTTCCTTCAGGACAGTCCTTCTATTGATAACGATGAGTCCGCTGAGATTTTCAAAAATCACAAAATAGTAGTCAACGCCGGAAGAAGTATAGATCAAACTATCACTATAGACTCTTCGGAAGTATTAATTAAAGATGAAGCACTAAGAATCCTTAATGGCATGGATGAAATAGCCAAATTTATGGATGAAGTAATAGTTTCTGAAAATAAAAATACCTGGCTCAACACATTAATAAATCAAAAAAAGACCTTAAACAACTTAGATTCATCTTTAAGCGGCTCCTTACTTAAGAACATAAGAGATCATGGAATGTCTTTTCAAGAATATGGAATGCATGTATCAAACCGCCATCAGAATGAGATAAAAAATATGAGTCCAAAGCATGCAGAGAGCCTAATTGAAGCATCCAAGAAATCCCTTCAAGACGCTCGAGATATTGAATCTAGTCAACAAGAAGATTTTGAAGATTACTTAAAAGAATTTTTAGATAAGATTTCTTGACGTTTTATATTTAAACGTTAATTTAATAACCTAAATATATAAAGGATAGTTTTATGAAAGCATTTCTATGTAAAGAATTTGGACCGGTCGACTCACACAAAGTTGAAGAAATTGATGACCCTATCGCGGGCCCTGGAGAGGTAGTTGTTGATATTAAAGCGACAGGTATTAGCTTTCCAGATGTCCTTATAGTTCAAGGTTTATATCAATTCAAACCTCCATTCCCTTTTAGTCCGGGAAGTGAAATCTCTGGCGTCATTTCATCTATAGGCGAAGGCGTAACTCTTCATCAAGAAGGCGACAGAGTTATGGGAAGTATAGGATCTGGTGGTTTGCGTGAAAAAGGAGTCTATTCTGAGCATCAACTAATGCCCTTACCTGAGTCTATGGACTTTGATACTGCAGCTGGTTTTCCTCTGAATTATGGAACTACTTATCATGCCTTCAAGCAACGAGGCGAATTAAAGGAAGGACAATCCGTACTAGTCCTAGGAGCTGGTGGCGGATTAGGCATCACGGCCATTCACATCGCTAAGGCCATGGGTGCAAAAGTCATTGCTGCAGCCTCTTCACAAGAAAAAATTGATCTTTGCCTTAGAGAAGGTGCAGATGAAGGAATTATCTATGAAAGAGATATGGATAGAGATTTACAAAAGAAATTTTCTGACCAAATTAAAGAGGCCACAGGTGGTGGTGTTGATATGATCTATGACCTTGTCGGTGGAGATTATGCAGAGCCAGCGCTAAGAGCTATAGCAAGACATGGCAAATATCTGGTTATCGGATTTACGGCAGGAATTCCTAAAATGCCTTTAAACTTAACTCTTCTTAAAGAGTGCCAGATAGTTGGTGTATTCTGGGGTCAGTTTGCTGCAATAGATCAAGCAGAAAACCAAGAGAACTTTAAGGAGCTATTTGAGCTTCATGCGCAAGGCAAGATTAAACCTTTTGTAAGCGAAACTTACAGTCTTGAAGAAGCTGCTACTGCAATAAAAACTTTAGAAGACAGGAAGGTATTAGG
Organism: uncultured Gammaproteobacteria bacterium; assembly: GCA_913042105.1. Taxonomy (GTDB): domain Bacteria; phylum Pseudomonadota; class Gammaproteobacteria; order Magnimaribacterales; family Magnimaribacteraceae; genus Magnimaribacter. Next base: position 5,994 of record CAJWIK010000014.1, on the reverse strand, counting down.
AAAAGTTGTAGTAAGAATGGATTAAAAATACTTAGTGATGGAAAGATATATTTTTAAAATTTTTCTATCACTCCTTGTGTCACAAAGTCTTCAAACAAAAGCAATTACTGACAAAGATGATTTCGTTTATGATCTGTCTTTAGCAACCCAGGGTGTATCAGTTTCTCAATACAATACTGGCGTTAATTATTCCATTGGAAGAGGTATAGGAAAAGATATAGAAAAAGCAGTTTATTGGTATCAAAGAGCCCACGAGCAGGGACATTCCAAAGCCCCTTTTAATATTGCGATTATCTATACAGATGGAGTCAATCTAGAATCAAATCCCAAGCTAGGATTGAAGTATTTTCTATTAGCTGAAAAAAGGAATAACTCCGAAGCAAAAGAGTTTTTAGATAAGCTTAGGGATTATAAAAGCACATCAATTGAAGACGCACTTATTAAGAACTGCTGCCCAATTCCCTTAAGTCACTCGATGATTCAAAAAAAGTGATAGAAGATTCCTCATAAAAGCTTATAATCGCGACTTTCTTAAAACCCATGTCTATAAATAACCTCAGAAATGTTGCCATTATTGCTCATGTCGATCACGGCAAAACGACCCTTGTCGATAAACTTTTACAGCAATCAGGAACGCTTGATAGAAAAAATATGGGTACTGAGAGAATCATGGACTCAGATGATCAAGAGAAAGAAAGAGGAATAACGATTACCGCTAAAAACACAGCAATTAGCTGGAATGATCATAGAATAAATATTGTAGATACTCCTGGTCATGCTGATTTTGGTGGCGAAGTCGAACGCGTACTATCTATGGTAGATTCCGTTTTGCTGCTTGTAGACGCAGTTGATGGTCCTATGCCTCAAACTAGATTTGTCACCCAAAAAGCTTTTGATCAAGGGTTAAATCCAATCCTGGTAATAAATAAGGTTGACAGGCCAGGGGCAAGGCCTGACTGGGTGTTGGACCAAGTATTCGATTTGTTTGATAGGTTAGGTGGCAGTGATGAGCAGTTAGATTTTCCTGTTATTTATGCGTCAGCTCTCAATGGTGTAGCCGGCTTAGACGAAGATGCAATGGCAGAAGACATGGCACCTTTATTAGACCTAATTTTAGAGAAAGTGGAACCTCCAGAAGTGAATGATGAGGGCGCATTACAAATGCAAATAAGCGCTCTGGATTACAATAGCTATGTCGGCGTTATTGGCATAGGGAGAATTACAAGAGGGAAAATCAAACCTAATGAACAAGTAATAATTGTAGGCTCTGATGCCACGGAACGTAAGGGAAGAGTTTTACAAGTTATGGGTTATGACGGTCTTGAAAGAGTAGAAGTTGATGAGGCTCAAGCCGGAGATATCATCTGCATTACAGGAATAGATAAACTAAATATTTCTGATACTTTATGCAGCCCAGATGAAATTCAAGCCCTGCCCCCGCTTAGTGTAGATGAACCTACAGTTAGTATGACCTTTCAAGTGAATAATTCGCCTTTTGCAGGAAGAGAAGGCAAATATATATCTTCTAGAAATTTGAAGGAGCGCCTAGAACAAGAACTCATCCACAATGTAGCTTTAAGAGTGGAGCAAGGCGATTCCCCTGATAAATTTAAAGTTTCTGGTCGTGGTGAACTACACCTGTCTGTATTGATAGAAAATATGAGACGGGAAGATTATGAATTAGGTGTTTCTAAACCTGAAGTTATTCAAAAAGAGGTCAATGGTGAAGTGCATGAGCCCTTTGAACAGATAGTTATAGACATAGAAGACCAGCATCAAGGATCTATCATGGAGGAAATGGGCCAACGAAAAGCTGACCTTCAAAATATGGAGCCAGATGGAAAGGGTCGAATTAAGTTAGAGTTTCTAGCTCCCTCAAGAGGAATGATAGGCTTTAGATCAAGCTTTTTAACGATGACTAGCGGAACTGGCATTATGACAAGTGTGTTTGATCATTATGGTAAGGCTAAAGATGGAGAACTTGCAAAAAGGCAAAATGGTGTCTTAGTGTCTATGGCAGCCGGCAAAACTCTGGCCTATTCCCTTTTTAATTTACAAGAAAGGGGTCGCATGTTTGTTGGTCATGGAAAGGATATATATATTGGACAGATTGTAGGCCTTCACTCAAGAGATAATGATTTACCTGTAAATCCAACTAAAGCTAAGCAGTTAACAAATATAAGGGCTGCTGGGACAGATGAAAATCTAATTCTGACTCCGCATATCGAGCATACTTTAGAACAAGCCCTTGAGTTTGTAGAAGATGATGAATTAGTTGAAGTTACACCTGCATCTATTAGACTGAGAAAGAAATAATATTCTGAGAATAGGTCAAACTGCAAACCCTAGGAATTATGGTGGCAAAAATCTTAGTCTTGGATTTGGTATCAATTACAACTTGCAATTAGGTAGCATCGGTCTCGAAGTTTTTAAACCCATAAAACAGAATCTCAATGGTCCACAAATGAAAACAAATTGTACTGCGCAAATGGGCTATCATTTATCTTTCTAATTTCCTTCTAGGTTTAGTAAAATTAACTCCTAACTAAAGGAGATAAGCTAATGACTGTGAATGTTTTATTTGAAGGGAATTTGAATGCAGATGAGGTCAATAATTTTACTGAACTTTGTCGAGAAGCATTCAAAGTCACAAGAGCGTATGACGGTTGTCACTCCATTGATCTTACTTATAATGTAGAAGATAAAAATAACTGGGTTCTTACAGAAATATGGGATTCCAAAGAACACTACGAAAGATATGTTGCCTTTAGGATAGAAGATGGAACTGTAGAGAAGATAACCTCTATGTGTATAGAAGCACCATCAATTCGAATATACGACATAGTTTCTGTTTAGTGTTTGTCTAATAAATAACTTAATTTAAAAATATGAAAATACTCGCCTTAGGTGGAAGTGGAGGTATGGGCCGTTTTGCAGTAGAAACAGCCATGCACTTCGACAGCATAGAAAAAATCATAGTTGCTGATATTAATGAAGAGAGCGCTATTGATTTCGCCAAGTCAATGAATGAGAAGGTTTCTGGGATTGGTTTGGATATTACCAATACAGAGAAGCTTAAAGAGGAAATGCGATCAGTGGATGTTGTTATCAACACCGTGGGACCTTTCTTTAAATTTGGACCTCCTGTACTGGAGGCAGCAATCGAATGTGGTTGTCACTATCTAGACATCAATGATGACTGGGAGCCAACGATTGAAATGCTCAAATACAATGATGATGCTTCTAGCAAAGGTGTAACAGCCATACTTGGCATGGGTGCCAGCCCAGGTCTTACAAATATGCTCGGTGCTGCTGCGATCCGAGAACTAGATGAAGTTGAAACACTTTATACAGGTTGGACTATGGATGGTGCAACACCTGAGGAAGAGTCATCTCAGTCAGGTGTTAATGCAGCAATGGTCCATGCGGTTCAACAGATGACTGGGACTGTAAAAATCCAAGAAAACGGTAAAGCGAAAATGGTTAAGCCACTTAAAGAAGTCGAAATAGACTTTCCTGGCTTTGGTAAATTCAAGACACGTGTCTTTGGACATCCTGAAGCCATCACCTTTCCACACCATTTCAAAACTATCAAAAATAGTATTAATTTAGCTCATGGTAGTGGCTTTGGAACACTCAAGTGGATTATGAGACTTGTAGATTGGAAAATTATTTCAGTAGAAAAGGCTGCTGGCATAGTTCAAAATCTTTCTTCGTCCATAAGAAAAGATCTTGAAGACGAAGGAATTGAGACTGGGCTTGATCTGAAAAATATTAATCCTATGGAGCCTCCTCCCTTATATTCATTGGCGATAGGGAAAAAAGACGGCAAACAAGCTTCTTGTGGCACTATATTTAGAGCCTCAGACTTAATAAGTATGGGGGAGGCTACAGGTATTCCACTGGCATGTGGCTTAAAGCTTTTAGTAGACGGGAAAATATTACAGAAAGGTGTGTTTGCTCCCGAAGGAGCCATAAATCCAAATGAATTTTTCAAAGAGCTGAATAACATTAGTGATTTACTAGACGTAGATGAAGAAAATAATACAAATGAACAGGAAATGATTAATATCTTTAGGAGCTGGTAGTAAAATAAAATAAAACTTGGAGAGTATTAATGGAACAAATAAATAATTTTTTTGACCGGATAGCATCACCCTTAAATGGACTTGCAAATTGGCTGTTAAGATTAGGGCTAGGTATTGCCTTCTTTCTTCATGGATATGGCAAGCTTCCTATATCGGAAGGATTTGTTGGCTGGTTAGGTTCTAAAGGTGTGCCCATAGCTGAAACTGCCGCATATATGGTTGCTTGGGGAGAAATTTTGGCCGGTCTAGGAATCATTATCGGCGGCCTTCTTGTCAATGCGATGAGTGAACTAGGTCATCTAATGACTAGAATGTCTGGAGGAGCCATAGGAGTAATAATGATTTTTGCTTTATTAATTGCTCACTCTGATTGGGGAATATTCTTTGGTGAAAGAGGATCGGTTCTATTTGCAAGCGAACAACTCTTTCTTTTGCTGTTAGGAATATACTTTGCCATCAAAGGAAATAAATAAAAAAAAGGGACCAGGAGTCCATTCCTGATCCCTTCCTATCGTCGTGCCTTTGGGGAGGTATGACAATATATACCCAACCGAAGTCAGGTTAAGGAACTTATTTAAAAGTTATAAACAAACTTAGCTCCGTAGTTTCTTCCAGCTAAAGGAACCTGCTTCTTCACAAACGAAGAATGATTTCTTGCAGCTTCATCTAATAAGTTACTTCCAAATATAGAGACTTTTAAATCACCCGCTCCACTGATGTCAAAAGTTTTTGTTAATCTGGTGTTCAGCATTTGATAAGAATCAGTAACTGTTTCTCCTTCACCTATATCATCTTGCTTCTCTACGTCTTTCAGACTAAGTTTAAATACCCAATCGTTTTCAACATAAGATAGAGAGTAGATATTTCTTGCAGGATTAATTCTTGGGACATTATGTCCATCAGTAAACTCTGCATTAACATCATCTCTTCCAAAAGATAATCTTAAGTCACCAGATCCTAGACGGAAAGTTCTTCCAAATTCAAACTCATATCCTCTGAATTCTGCGTCTTCTTGCACGTAATCAGCATGTATAAGATTTGCGAATTCATCATGGTCGTCATGATCATCGTCTCCATGCTCATCTCCATGGTCGTCGTCATCGTGATCATCATGACCATCAAGCTCATCTTGAAGAGTGATGTAGTTATCTACATCATTTACATAGAAGCTTGCGTAGGCAAAGAAATCACCACTCTCATAATTAAATGTAATATCAAAATTATTTGAGGTTTCGCTTTGCAGGTTTGGATTTCCTGTCTCAAGCCTTCCTGTAGCCATATGAGGACCATTCATAAAGAGCTCAATAACTGAAGGTAGTCTTTCAACGCTAGCAAAACCAAAATTTACATCTAAAGTATCGCTGAGGTCTCTCCCTAAGCTAAGAGCAAAGCTATTGGTGGTGTCATCTATACTATAGTTGTCGATGTCTCCATGGTCTTCATCTGTGACACTACCTGTTCGATCTATTTGATCCAACCTAAATCCTGCATCTAAATAAAACATATCTAGGTCTGCGCTAACAAAGTAACCTATTGTAAATTCTTCATTATTAGCTGGATTCATGAATGCCTCTTCTCCTACGATAGAAGAATCTTCATCAACAAAGTTTAGTGATATTTTTTGTATAAAATTATCGTTAGATAAGTCAAATATGGCACCGTATTCTGTTGCATCATTCGAAAATACTGTAGGAGCATGTTCTTCGTGCTCTTCATCTTCATGCTCTTCACCTTCGTGTTCGTCATGACCTTCTTCTTCCGCATGAGCTTCAATCAAAGAATAGTCTGTATCTCTGTAATTATAAGTAACTGAATTAATCAGACTACCGTTTACATTATACAAACCTTTAATAGTGAAGCTTTCTTGATCGGTTGTTGAAAAAATTCTTTCGCCTTCATGTTCATC
>CAJWIK010000013.1 GCA_913042105.1 uncultured Gammaproteobacteria bacterium | reverse complement strand
GATATTCTCTGCAAGAGCTTCAACTAATTTAAATTTTGATTTTTGTACATACGCTGTCACCCTCTTGCCCACAAGTTTATAGTTTAATGCGTCTTCTATCTGGTCAGACTTTGCTGCTTTCTTATTATTAAAATCCATTTCTATATCTATAGAAATTAATTGCCTTACTTCTCTCTCCCACTGGAAGATTCCAATAATGCCCTCAACTTCTAAATTATTAATAAATACTTTATCCATTATTTAATTCTGAAAGTGGCCATCTTGGCTTAATGTCTAAATTCATATCTTGTTCCTTTTCATTCAAGTAAAAGCTTCCTGCAAAAGCAATCATTGCACCATTATCAGTGCATCTTTCTATTGGGGGAAAGAAAATTTTATTACCCTCGAGCCCATTGATCAGTTTTTCTCTGATAAATTTATTAGAAGCAACCCCGCCTCCAATAACCAATTCATTGAGTTCTGTTTCAAGCAGTGCTTTTTTGGTTTTATTCAACAAAGTATCTGCTACGGCAGTCTGAAAAGAAGCTGCTATATCTGCCTTTTGATTATCAGAGATCTGTTTAAACTTTTTGCATTCATAATAGACAGCTGTCTTTAATCCGCTAAAGCTAAAGTCTAAATTATTTTTATTAGTCATCGGTCTAGGGAAGTTAAATGCTGTGGCATCTCCTTTTTTAGCTAATTCTTCTATTTTTGGACCTCCGGGGTAACCAAGTTCCAAAATCTTAGCAACCTTATCAAAAGCCTCCCCGACTGCATCATCCAAAGTTTGTCCAATTATTTCATAATCACCTAAAGACTTTGAATTTATAAGCAAACAATGACCTCCTGAAATCAATAATGTTAAAAAGGGAAAAGATGGGGCAGGAGATTCTAAAAGATTTATTAAAAGATGAGCTTCCATGTGGTGGATACCAATTGAAGGTTTTCCTAAGCTCAGAGCAATAGCTTTTGCAGCAGATGCCCCAATCAAAAGAGGTCCTCTTAATCCTGGTCCAGCTGTATAAGCTATTCCGTCAATCTCACTTAGTAAATATCCAGATTCTTGAACTGTTAAACGAATAAGAGGAATCAGCTTTTTAAGATGATCTCTAGAAGCCAGCTCTGGCACTACACCTCCATACAGAGCATGCTTCGCAGCCTGACTATAAAGTTGCTCAGAAACAATGGTGTTCTTTTCAGTATCAAAGATAGCGACACCCGTTTCGTCACAAGATGTTTCAATTCCAAGTACTTTCATATGACTAGGGTAGCTATTCTGGTTGAAAATAAAAAAAAAGAAACACTTTCCAAATGAAAAATGGTTCTATAGAATTGCGCATCCGTAAAGGACATTTATGCCATCAATTAAAATAAGACCAAACGAATCATTTGATGTAGGGCTCAGGAAGTTCAAAAGAGCCTGTGAAAAAGCGGGTATCATTCCTGAAGTGAGAAAAAGAGAGTTTTATGAAAAACCAACTGCTGTTCTCAAACGCAAGAAAGCCGCTGCCGTCAAAAGAGAGCAAAAAAACCAAAGAAAAAATCGTTTAGGAAGACCTCCTAGATTTTAGTCACCAGCCTTATGGCAAACTCGATCAGACATCTCATCGAAGAGGCAGTCAAGTCCTCAATGAGAGAAAGGAACAAAGAGAGAACATCTACTTTAAGAATGGCTCTTTCTGAAATTAAGAAAGAAGAGATCGATCGCAGGGTGGAATTATCAGATGAAGAGTCTATCAAGATAATTCAAAGAATGATCAAACAGAGAAAAGAGTCTGCTGCTCAATTTTTTGAAGCGAACAGAGAGGAATTAGCCAATAAAGAAAATTCTGAAATATCAATCCTGCAAGACTTTCTTCCGGAACAACTTAGCGAAGATGAGATTAAAGACATAGTCTTGAATGCTATTGCAGAAACTGAAGCTCAAGACTCGCAAGACATGGGAAAGGTTATGGGTTTACTAAAATCAAAAATCAAAGGAAATGCCGATATGGGAATTGTTAGCAGGTTAGTTAAAGAAAATCTTCAAGGCTAATCCGCGATCCAATTATGATTCTTCAAGTCTAGCTTCAACAGCTTTTACCGCTGCATACGTAGTCTGGTCAACTTCAATATTCAATATATCTTCATCTAAAACTTCTGATAAGTTTGTGGCCTTGAGTGTCTCAGGTATCAGAAACACCGAAAAAGTCTCATCTCCTTTCTTGGCAACAGTGAGGCTGGCTCCATTAATAGAAACATATCCTTTATGAAATATATAGTTAATCCATTCTTTGGGGCATGATATAACCAATTCTATTTCATTTTCAGATTTAATAAGTTTTGATGATGCGGTACATGAAACATGACCCGATAAAACATGCCCTCCCACTTCATCTCCAAATTTTAAGGAACGTTCAAGATTAACTTTTGCGTCTTTTGATAAATTATTTAAGTTGGTGACCCTTAAGGTTTCAGGAATAACATCAAACGCAACGTTAGCTTTAGAAAACTTTATGACAGTCAGACAGACACCATTTACAGCTATACTTGCTCCAATTTCAAGCTTCTCCAGAAATATCTCAGAGGTATTTATTTCTAACGAAATCCCTGAATTAGTTTCTTCTTTTTTAGAAATAATTCCTATTTCTTGTACTATTCCTGTAAACATTAAAGGTTGGTAAGGTAATTTTTAATTGTAGTAGCTTCTTCTTCTCTATCAGATAAATAGAAAAATTCTACCAACTGAGAAATTCTGGCGATTGACATAACATCAATACTGAAGTCATTAAGGATTATATCTCTGGCTAAGGCACCATGTAAAATTTCTTCTCTATCAAGAGCCACTAGACTTCCTACTACTGTACCTCCTTCACTGTTGATAGTATCTATAGACTGTTTAAGCGCGGTTCCTGCAGTAAGCACATCATCAACTATCAGAACTCTTTTATCTTTTAATTCTCCAACTATCGATCCTCCCTCTCCATGTGATTTTGCTTCCTTTCGATCAAAGGCAAAGGGGAAAGGTTTCGAAGATCTAAGGTTAAGCGTTGTCGAGATTGCTGCCGCCAAAGGAATTCCTTTATAGGCTGGTCCAAAAATTAGATCAAATTCTAATCCGCTCTCTAAAATTACATCTGCATAGAGTTCTGCCAACTCTCCAATATGACCTTGATTAAAAAATGCTCCAACATTAAAGAAATAAGGGCTCTTCTTACCAGACTTTAAGGTGAAATCTCCAAGCAATAACGAGTTAGACTTTAGTGCTAACTCAAAGAAAATGTCCTCTTTTTTTTGCATAAATTTTAAAAACTTTAATATTTTAAATATATTTCACCTACAATAAACTTTTTTTAATCATGGGCAAATTATTTGTAATCTCTGCACCGTCTGGCACAGGCAAGACTTCTCTAATACATGCCACCCTAGAGGACAAAAATGCAGAAAAAACTAAACTTGGTATTTCTTGTACAACACGGGAAAAAAGGGCTCAAGAAAAGAATGATGAATCGTATTTCTTTGTCTCTAAAGAAGAATTTGATGAAAAGATAAAGAATAATGAGTTTTTAGAATACGCTGAAGTTTTCGGTAATTTCTATGGAACTCCTAAAGAATGGGTTCTAAATTCCTTATCTAATAAAGAAAACGTAATTCTTGAGCTAGATATCCAAGGTGCGTTGCAAGTCAAAGAAGCTTTTCCTGAAACAAAGACAGTCTTTATCATTCCACCTTCCTATAATGATCTTTCTTCTAGGCTTGAAAAAAGGTCTCAAGACACCGAAGAGGAAATCAAAAAAAGATTGATGGAGGCAAAAAGAGAAATATTCATAGGACAGAAATTTGATCAGATCATTGTTAATGACGATTTCGAAAAAGCTCTTCATGATCTAAAACAGTTTATATTTTCAGGTGATACATTATCTCCAGAAAGAAAGGGTATTACTGATGATTCTTTAAATCTATTGCTGGATTGAATAAAGAGTTTGCTTTAGAATGCTGTGCCCCACAACCAAATGGTAGAAAAATGGCTAGAATTACTGTAGAAGATTGTTTAGAAAAAGTATCAACTAGATATGAGTTGATAATACTTGCAGCTAAAAGAGCTAGGCAGCTCGCTACTGGAGGCAGACGCCCTACTCTTGATTGGGAAGGAGATAAACCTACAGTCATGGCATTAAGAGAGATTGAAGCCGGAACAGTCACTGTCGATAACGTCAATGATCTCAAAGTGGATATAGCAGACTTAGAACAAGAGTTTTCTGATGAATTATCAGCAGAAGACCTACCACAATCCTAGAAAGTCTAAAAAAATTAGCAATAACCTCAGAAAACAGAGATACTTAATCTTTGTTTTATTATTGTTATGGAATCAATAGGCGCCTTATCTAAAAAACTTTCGGATTATCTAGATCCAAAAAAAGTAGACCAAGTTAACAAGGCTTATCACTTCGCCTGCGAAGCACATTCTGGTCAATTAAGATCAAGTGGAGATCCTTATGTTACCCACCCGATCGCAGTGGCTACAATATTAAGTTCTTTTAGAATGGATGAAGATAGCCTAGCAGCAGCTATGCTTCATGATGTTATAGAAGATACAGGTATCCCAAAAAGCGTTATAGAAAAGAAATTTAATAAGGATGTTGCAGATCTTGTTGATGGAGTAAGCAAGTTAGATAAATTGACGATATCTAATCGGGCAACAGGCGAAGCAGAAAATTTACAAAAAATGGTTCTGGCTATGTCTAAAGATATTAGAGTCATCGTAGTTAAGCTTGCAGATAGACTTCACAACATGCGAACACTGCTATACCTGAATAGAGAAAAACAGGTGAAGATAGCAAGAGAAACTTTAGAAATATATGCACCAATCGCTCACAGAATTGGGATGAATAATATCTATCGTGAACTGGAAGATTTAGCATTTAAAGTGTTATACCCTACTCGCTCCGAACGGCTTACTGCTGCTGTAAAAAAGAATCGAGGAGGTCAAAAGAAGACATTAGATAAGATTCAAAAAGAATTAAATAAGAAGCTTCTTGATCAGGGAATTCCAGCCTTAGTAGAAGGAAGGGAAAAACATGTCTACAGTATTTATAGAAAAATGAAGGAGAGAAAAAGATCATTTGAAGAGATCATGGATGTGTACGCTATAAAAATTATAGTTGATACTCCTGAAAACTGTTACAGAACACTAGGCCACATACATAACCTGTATAAGCCAGTAGAGGGAAGATTTAAGGATTATATAGCCATACCTAAATCAAATGGCTATCAGTCCCTTCATACTGGTGTTGTGGGTTTAAGAGGTTTTCCAGTAGAAGTACAAGTGAAGACGCAAGAAATGAATGATATGGCAGAAAATGGAATTGCCTCACACTGGCTATATAAGTCAGGCAATCAATCTGATACAAGTCCACAAGTTAGAGCAAGGAGATGGGTTGCGGGCTTACTGGAAATGAGAGAAAACTTTGAATCAACAGAGGAATTTATAGAATCGGTCAAAACAGATATATTTCCTGATGAGATCTATGTATTTACACCTCGTGGCGAAATTATTGAAATGTCTGGAGGTTCTACGGCTGTAGATTTTGCCTATGCCGTTCATACTGATATCGGTCACCATTGTAGAGCTTGCAGAATTAATAGGAGACTAGCGCCATTGAGCGTTCCTCTTGAAAGCGGCCAAACAATTGAAATAATAACTGAAAAAGTGCCACAGACTTCTCCTGCTTGGCTCAACTTTGCAGTAACGCCAAGAGCAAGGAATAGTATCCGTCATTATCTTAGTAACTTAAAAACATCCGAAGCAAGAAAATTTGGAAAGACTTTACTTGATCAGTCTTTAGGAAATATGGATATCAAGCTTAGAGATATAGATAAATTGGAACTCAGAAGAGTGCTAAATAATATTGGAGTTAGGAGCCTCAATAGATTACTTGAAGAAATAGGCCTAGGCCTAAGAGTAGGCAATATTGTCGCCCAGCAATTCATAGGCTTTCTTAAAGAGAACAAAAAAATCACATCAAAAAATATAGTGCCGTTAGAAATAACGGGCTCTGAGGGTCTAATAGTCAATTATGCTCCTTGCTGTAAGCCCATTCCTGGAGATTCCGTCATTGGTCACTTTACTGCTGAGCGTGGGCTAGTTGTTCATCAAGAAAGATGTAAAAATATTCTTTCGGTGAGAGAAGATCCACAACAATGTTTTCCAGTAAATTGGGGTGAGTCATCAGGCAAAGTATTTACGGCTGAGATCAAGGTAATTGCAAGAGATGAGCCTGGGCTTTTAGCTAATTTAGCCTCTGCAATAACAAGCCAAGAAACTAATATTAGCTCTATCCAGACTACTGAGATTAATACCGGAATGCATGAGTTCGTTTTACATCTGGAAGTATCTGATAGACTGCACTTATCTAGAATTTTAAAGAAAATAAGATCATTAAAGAGCCTGGTATCTGTTACCAGAATACATGATCACGAAATGAGACAAGCTAAAGCCTTACATTGATTATGAAAAAAAAGATCCAAACGAATAAAGCTCCCGCGGCAATCGGACCTTACTCTCAAGGTATAGAAACGGACACCTTAATTTTCTTATCTGGTCAAATTCCTCTTAATCCGGATTCAATGGAGCTTGTAGAAGGAGATGAAAATCAAATCAGACAAGTATTTAAAAATGTACAAGCGCTTTGTGAAGAAGCGGGTCTTGATTTAAACCATATCGTTAAATTAAATGTTTCTCTTCAAGATCTTGCATTATTCAATTTAGTAAATGAAATTATGAAAGAACTATTTACTGAACCTTATCCTGCAAGAGCAGCCCTTCAAGTGGCTAAATTACCTTTAAACTCTTCCATTGAGGTTGAAGCTATTCTTGCTAAATCAAAATAAAAATCAATGACTGAAGAATCTAAAGATCTTCACTCAATTCAAAATTTAAAAGGTGTAGGACCAAAAGGTGCCTCTTCACTAAATAATCTAGGTATATTTTCAATTCCTGATGCCGCATTTCACTTACCTTTTCGCTATGAAGATAGAAGTTTTATTACTCCAATAAGCGAAGCAGGCTATCAGGCGAATGTTCTCATTGAGGGCGAGATTATGAAATCTACTGTAGTCTTTAGAGGCAGAAGAATGCTCTTTTCTGAAATTTATGACGGTACAGGCAGGATTACAATGAGAATGTTTAATTTTGCCATGGCTCAGCATAAAGCTCTTGAAACCGGGAAAATGATTAGATGCTTTGGCGTAATTACGCCAGGACCTAATGGGAAACAAATGATTCATCCTCAATATCAAGTATTTGAAAAAGATGATGTTATTGAGATAGATAAAAATCTTACACCTATTTATCCTACTACTTCTGGACTTCAGCAGAATAAATTAAAAAAAATAATTGAAAGTTCCTTAGATTTTTGCGATCAGAATAATCTCCTAAAAGAAGAGTCCAAGGATAAAAATTATTCGGAATATGGAAATCTACTTGAAACATTAAAATTTCTTCATAAACCTCCCGTTGAAACAAATTTAAATGAACTAATTGAAGGAAAACATCCCGCACAAAAATCTTTAATTAAGGAAGAATTAATAGCCCATATGCTTTGTGCTGGTATTTTAAAAAATGAATTAGAAGGAAGAAAAGGACCTTCTATGAAAGATGAATCCAAACATGAAGATGATTTTCTTAATTCACTGCCTTTTGATCTTACCAATGCACAACAAAAAGTTTGGAAAGAAATTAGCAGTGATTTGATGGCTGAAGTTCCAATGAGAAGGCTGCTTCAAGGTGATGTTGGATCTGGAAAAACACTTGTAGGTGCACTGGCTGCGCTGCATGCTGAGTCTAATGGCTGGCAGACTGCCCTTTTGTGCCCTACAGAAATTTTAGCAGAGCAACATTACAACTCATTTAAAGATTGGTTTGAGAGAATAGGTCTAAACGTAAAAATTCTTACGGGTTCCACTAAAGCTAAAGAGAGGAAAGTGCTCATCACAGATCTAGCCTCAGGAGAAATCGACATACTGATTGGAACTCATGCTATCTTTCAACTAGGAGTTGAATTTAAGAACCTAGGTCTTACTGTTATAGATGAACAGCATAGATTTGGAGTCCATCAAAGATTTTCTATGCTAGAAAAGGGAGGAGCAGATAATCAAAGTCCACATCAACTGATCATGACAGCAACACCAATACCAAGAACACTGGCTATGACGGTTTATGGCTCCTTAGAAACCTCTATTATCGACGAACTTCCACCTGGAAGAAATCCAGTCAAGACATCTTCAAGACCAGACTCTTTTAGAGATAAAGTCATTAAAAGAGTAGAAGAAGTCTGCTTAACCGATAAGAGGGCTTATTGGGTTTGTACTTTAATTGAAGACTCTGATGAACTTGAAGCTCAATCTGCAGAAGAGCTATATAAAGAAATTTCTAGCTCTCTTCCTAAACTAAAAGTTGGACTTGTGCACGGAAGGCTTAAAAAAGAACAAAAGGACTCCGTCATAGATCAATTCAGAAAAGGTTCTATACAACTGCTAGTTTGCACGACGGTTATTGAAGTCGGTGTCGATGTTCCTGAAGCAACTTTGATGATCATTGAAAACCCTGAAAGATTAGGACTGTCTCAACTCCATCAATTAAGAGGAAGAGTTGGAAGAAAAGCAAACACAGAGTCGCATTGTCTTTTGCTTTACAAAGAACCGCTTTCTGTTTTAGCAGAAGAAAGAATAAAAACTATGGAAGCTACTAATGATGGTTTTCAAATAGCAGAAAAAGATCTTGAACTTAGAGGTGCGGGTGATATCTATGGACTAAGGCAGTCGGGTCTGATGGATTTGAAGATAGCCAATCCTATAAGAGATTCAGATTTGTTAGTGGATGCACAAAAAGAAGCTCTCGAAATAGGTAAAAATGAAATTGAATTCGCTAAGACTATCGTAGATAGGTGGATTGGCAATAGAGTAGACTACTCAGATTCTTAAGAGCTTATTTCCAACAAATAGAATTTTCTGGATGGCGCCGGATAACCCTCAATTGTAAGCGATGGATCATCTGGCTTTAATGCTGCTTCAAAAGACTTAAAGGGCATCCATCGTGTTTTTCTCTGCTCTAGATGATTAGTCAAAATACTTTCAGTTTCCATAACCAAGCTCAATCCAAGCTCATCAAATATTGCCTTACAACCTTTATCGCTATGTACAAAGTGGACATTTGGCATTGAGGCGTACCTGTCACTGGGTTCTAATGCAAAATCATATTCCTCCGGGGCAACAATAGTCTCAATAATAATTTGCCCATTCGGTTTTAAAAATTCCTTTAATATCTTTAAGTGTTCTTTTGGATTTCTTTGATGATACAAAAGACCCATACTAAAAATACAATCAAACTTTGTTTCCTTAATTCCAGAATCTTCTAGCCTTTCAGGAATCATTTTGATTTGAAGAGGGCCAATTAGTTTATTGATAGCTAAAAATTGCGAGAGATGCATAAGGTTTGGTTCCAAGCATAGAACCTGATTAGCGCCCATGCCCAACATTCTGAATGCATAGTAGCCATTTCCTGATCCCACATCCAATATTGACTTACCGGCTAAATCGATTCCAAGCGACTGGAATCTTTTCCATTTCATATCAGAGTTCCACTCGCTATCGACAAGAAGCTGATTGATACGAAACGGGCCTTTTCTCCATGGAAGAAATTGAAGCAATATGCCTTCTATTTGGTCAATATCTTGACTATGGTCGTCCACCCCTACTTCGTTGACCAAATCGATTGCAGATGACTGCAATAAGGGCAGACTATCCAATAAATCTAGCCATAAGTTTATTCTCTTATCTTTTTTATCCCCAAATGGATTAATAGAGTAAACACTTAATAAATCATCAATTTCTTGCGAGATGAACATTTTTATTTTATAAACTTGTAAGTTCTGAAGTTCAAATTAGAAAGTATTTTTTCCACTCTAGAGAATCCAGAATTTGTGGCTCTTTTGATATGATCTTTCTCTCTTTCTGTTATTAGCACACCATCTAAAGAGTCTCTTTTGCTCGCAATCTCCATATCAGAATAACCATTAGCTGATTTAAATCTATGATGTGTTTTAAATACACGATTTGTTTCGAATCTATTATCGAAATGAATCTTTTCAGACAGTATTAATATGCCTCCGGGCAATAATGACTTAAAAATTTTATTAAAAAGATTATCCCTTTGATCAAGATCAAGGAATTGGATGACATAATTAATAACCACTAAAGAAGCGTTCTCAAGATTGCTATGCATGATGTCTTCAGTCTTAAATTCTATATGTTTAGAATCAATTTGAGTTTTAAATCTTTTCTTACATTCATTAATCATAGCCTCAGAATTATCAATCGCAATTACGTGAGACGACTTAGCTCCACTTAAAATGGCAGCACTAGAAGCTCCTAGAGAACAGCCTATATCGTAGCAATTTGTATTCTTTTGATAGTGCTGTTGACTCAAATATTTGATTATATTCAGACTAGTTCTATAACCCGGCACAGATCGATCAATCATATCTTCAAAAACTTCAGTGACTTCTTGATTGAAACTGAATGGTAAACCGCTTAAATTACCGTCTTCAAAAATATTATCCTGCTTTCCCATAAGACCCATTGTAAAATCTAAATATAAAATATGTCTAATTACTCACTTAAATCTCCAGAAACTTCTCAGGAATGGGAAGACTATCTTTTGTTTAGATGGGAAATCTTAAGAAAGCCTTTGGGGATGTCTCAGGAGTCTCTAGCAGACTCGATCGAAGAAGAAAGTTTTCACGTCATGGGGATCGATAGCCAAAATGAAGTGATAGCTTCTGGAAGAATACATTTTAATACAGATTCAGAAGCACAAATACGTTACATGGCGGTTAAAGATAGCTTTAAACGGATGGGTATAGGCTCGGAAATTGTCAGCTTACTAGAAGACCATGCATTATCACAAGGAGCCAAAACTGTTGTGCTGAATGCTAGAGAAAAAGCTATAAAATTTTATACGAGGCTCGGGTATGAAGAGCTAGGCCCGTATACTTCTGATACGGGCATACCTCATAAAACTATGAAGAAATTGTTAACTTCTAAAGTAGAGGTGCAATAACCAAACTAACAATGGCCATTACGTTGATTAAGATATTCATAGACGGTCCAGATGTATCCTTGAAAGGATCTCCTACTGTATCGCCAACAACAGCTGCATTATGAGTATCTGTTCCTTTTCCGCCTAAGTTACCTTTTTCAATATACTTCTTAGCATTATCCCAAGCACCACCGGCATTAGCCATAAAGAGTGCCATTAGGACGCAGACCAAAAGCCCACCAGCTAACATTCCACCAAGCGCTTCAGCACCAATTCCAAGTCCTACTAAAGGAGGAGCGGAGACAGCGATAACACCAGGAAGGAGCATTTTTTTAAGAGCAGCAGCGGTTGCAATATCAACACATTTCTCTGTATCCGGCTCAGCAGTACCTTCTAGTAACCCAGGAATTTCTTTGAACTGTCTTCTGATTTCGTTAATCATTTCAAATGCTGCATCGCCTACAGCTGTCATCGTTATAGATGCTATAAGGAAAGGTATAGCCCCTCCTATAAAGACACCGATCAAAACAATAGGATCAGATAAAAGTAATTCTAATGGTTCTGATCTATTAGCAGAAACTGTAGAAACAAAAGCTGAAATAATCGCTAGTGCAGCTAAAGCAGCTGCTCCTATTGCGAAACCTTTACCGATCGCAGCAGTAGTATTGCCTTGCTCATCTAGCTCATCAGTAATTACTCGAGTTTCAGGTGGCATACCTGCCATTTCTGCTATTCCCCCAGCATTATCTGCAACAGGACCATATGCATCAATGGCCATGGTTATGCCTACAGTTGAGAGCATTCCTACAGCCGCAATACCCACACCGTATAAACCGGTAAGTTCAGTAGAGAGATAAATGATTACAATGATACAAGCAACAGGAAGAACAACAGATTGCATGCCTACTGAAAGTCCTGTAATCATTACCGTTGCAGGGCCTGTTTGACCCGATTCAGCTATTTTAATTACTGGGGTGGAACCTGTGTAGTATTCTGTAATTAGACCAATCGCTATGCCACCTACGGAACCGCAAACTACTGCAAGCCATACATCTACACCGTTAGCGCCAACTAAGGCAGTTGTTAAGAAATAAGCAGCGATTACAAAAATGAATGGTGCTCCCATTGTTCCCCATCTCATTGCATTTGCAGGCGAAGATTTAGAAAATAATCTAACAATAATTATTCCTAGAATAGATGCTATAAGGCCTATTGAAGCTAGAGCAAGTGGCAAAAACATCATGCCATCTTTTTGCGCTTGAGAAAATTCAGAAGTGATAAGGTAAGTTGACGCGATTGCTATACAAGCAACCATTGAACCACAATATGATTCAAAAATATCTGAACCCATCCCTGCAATATCTCCAACATTGTCACCAACATTGTCAGCTATAACACCAGGGTTTCTAGGATCATCTTCAGGTATCCCAGCTTCGAGTTTACCTACTAAATCAGCACCTACATCAGCACTTTTAGTATAGATCCCTCCACCTACTCTAGAAAAAAGAGCAACAATAGAGGCGCCCATTGCAAACCCTTCAATAGAGTGCGCATCTCCACTGAGGATATAAAACATACTTCCTAGACCAATTAATCCCAGAGAAGCAACACAAAGACCCATGATAGAGCCACCATAAAAAGCAACAGATAGAGCAGCCTCTGCACCTGATTGAGAAGCAGCTGTTGCAGTTCTAACATTAGCTTTTGTTGCCGCATACATACCAATCCAACCTGCGATTGATGAGGATAATGCTCCTGCAAGGACTGCTAATGCTGTGCCTTCTCCAAGCGAAAACCAAACCAAGATGATTACTACAAGTGCAAATATACTCAGGTAGGTGTACTCAGTTTTCATAAAGGTCATTGCGCCCAGATGAATCTGATCACCAATTTTCTTTACCTTTTCATCACCTTCAGGGAATCTAGTGACAACAATATAAATACCCAAGGCAACTATCAATCCGAAGACTCCTAGTAATGGTGGGATTATAAGATAACTTTCTAACATTTTTTCTCCTCAAAAATACTGTAATTCTTATTATTAAGCGCGGAATTCTAACGGAATAGGACTTTAATTTAAATATTAATTTTCTGAATGAAAGGTCTCAGAATTAAATTCGTCTTCAGATTTGGCTACAACACAAGAGACCATGGCGTCTCCACATACATTTACCGCAGTCCTAGTCATATCCAATAGCCTATCTACACCTATAATTAATGCTATACCTTCAACTGGTAGACCGACTTGCTCAAGAACCATAGCTAACATAATCAAGCCTACGCCGGGTACTCCGGCAGTTCCAATAGAGGCTAAGGTTGCTGTAAGAATGACCATCAAATAATCAACCATAGTTAGGTCAATGTTATAGGCCTGAGAAATAAATACAGTAGCTATACCTTGCATAATCGCAGTTCCGTCCATATTGATGGTGGCGCCAAGAGGAACTGTAAAAGAACCTATAGATGAATTTACGCCTAGTTTGTTCTTAACTGTATCCAGCGTTATTGGCATAGTCGCACTACTAGAAGATGTACTGAAAGCAAATATTGCTAATGATCTAACTTTCATAAAGAATTTGAGAGGGTTTAACTGGGCTAAGAGATATAAAAGACTCCCATAAGTAAAGAATGCATGAAAAATTAAAACAAAGACTAGCAAAAAGAAGTATTTAGCTAAATCACCGATCATACTAAAACCTTGAACTGCAAAGAGGGAGAAAAGCAGAGCAAATATTCCGTATGGCGCAAGTTCAATAAGCATTTTAACTAAACTTAATATGACATTATTAATAGTTTCAAAAGACGTCTTCAATGCATCTCCAGAAGAACCGAGGCTTTTCAATGCAATTCCGAATAGTAGAGAGAATACAATAATCTGCAGCATATTCCCCTCTGCCATAGCTGCAACAGGATTCGTTGGAAAAATATTAATCAGGACTTCTTTTAAAGAAGGCGCTTCAGTTGATTGAAATGCAGTTGGTAACGCAAGATCCACACCAACACCAGGCTGAAATAATAAAGCAAAGGTAAGAGCAATAGAAATGGCTATTGCTGTTGTCAAAAGATATAGAGATAAAGTCTTTAGGCTAATCGTTCCGATTCTCGAACTAGATGAGATCGATACAACTCCGCACACAAGGGAGAAGAACACTAAGGGAACTATGACCAACCTCAAAGAGGCAATAAAGATTTGGCCAATAATATCCAAAAGGCCTTCGGTAAAAAAACCAATCAGTACTAATTGACCTATCTCACCTAGATAACCAGCATCATTTATCAGCTTAAGAAGAATGCCGCCGCTCATAGCTAAAACCATGGAGAGTACTATTCTGGAAGTTAAGCTCATAAGCTAATCTATTTCGACCATTTCAAAATCCTCTTTACCAACTCCACAATCTGGACAAATCCAATCCTCAGGAACATCTTCCCACTTAGTTCCAGGTTCAATACCATCGTCGGGCCAACCTTCTTCTTCAACATAAATTAGTCCACATACAATACATTCCCACTTTTTCAATGCATACTCCTTCTTCAAAAAAATACATTCTAACTCAACTTTATTATGAACTTAGACTAAAGTAGCACTCTTCCCAAGAAGTATTAACCACTAATGTTCAAAACACACAAAATTTTTAGTTTTTTTAGACTGATGAGGGCAGACAAGCCGATAGGAACGACGCTTTTATTATGGCCAACATTATCATCCTTCTTTATTTTGACTGCCGGCAATCCTGATTTATTTCTTATGTCTTTATTTGTACTGGGGACTTTCTTTATGCGTTCTGCTGGTTGTGTAATCAATGACTATTTTGATAGAAATTTTGATGGAAAGGTAACCCGAACGAAAAACAGACCTCTAGTAATTGGTGAGATTACTGAAAAAGAGGCGCTGGTATTATTCTTTTTTTTACTTTTGTTATCTTCAAGCTTGTTGCTATGGATGAACTATCTCACCTTCCTTATGGCGTTAATTGGATTAATGCTTGCTATCATCTATCCACTCACTAAAAGATTTTTTTCAATTCCACAGATTTTCCTAGGATTAGCATTTTCTTGGGGAATAATCATGGTCTCAACTGCAGAGTTGAATGAGGTAACTGAAATCAGTTTATTATTATTTGCCTCATGTTTTTTTTGGATAATGGCATATGACACAGCGTATGCTCTTTGCGACAAAGAAGACGATCTTGGGATCGGAATAAATTCTTCCGCAATTGTATTTGGTGAAAATGTGCGGGTCTTTTTCTATGCATTTCACATAATATCCCTATCAGTTTTAATTTTAGTATCGTACATGCTAAATTTTCACTTTAGCTTTTATTTCTTTGCTTTGATCAGTTTGCTTTTAGCTCTTTATCAAGGATTTCTAATAAAGGATCAAGATCACCTAAAGTGCTTAAAGGCTTTCAAGAATAACAACTGGCTTGGCTTATCTATTTTTCTGGGTTCAATAGCAGGTGTTTCACTGTGAAAGTTGAATTTCTTGATTCCATTGAACAAATCTCAAAAGAAGATTGGGATGGGAATCTAAACAATAAATATCCCTTCTTGAAATATGAATTCTTAAAATGTCTTGAGACAACTAACTGTGTTTCATCTGATCAAGGATGGCAGCCCCTTCATGCAGTGGTTACTGAAGAAGATCGGATTATTGCCGTAATGCCTTTGTATATAAAAACAGACTCTCAAGGAGAGTTTATATTCGATTGGTCTTGGGCTGATGCTTTTTATAGAAATGGCTTGGAATATTATCCAAAGTTAGTCTGTTCTATACCATTCACTCCAGCTAGCGGTCCGAGGATATTAATTTCAGATCAAACTAAGGAAGATGAAGTGATAAAAATCATTAGTAAGGCTCTGCAAGATCTTGCAGAAGATCAAAATTTTTCAAGTGTGCATATCTTGCTTGCAGAAAAGGATGAGATTACTAAATTTTCTCAAGAAGACTTTAGTTTAAGAACAAGCTACTCATTCCATTGGTTCAATAAAGAGTATGAAGACTTTGATTCTTTTTTACAGGACATGACTTCCAGACAACGAAAAAATATCAGAAAGGAGAGAGATAAGATTTCTAAGCAAGGCGTAACTCTTACAAGAATCAAAGGTGAAGATATTACAATTCAAATGATCGAAACTTTCTATCAGTTTTATCAAGTCACCTATCTAAAAAGAGGCATGAGGGGTTACTTAAATTTTGAATTCTTTAAAGCGATTGTAGAATGTGTTCCTGAGTCAATTATGCTGGTATTGGCAAAGAACATAGATGGAGATTTTGTAGCTGGCGCTTTGAACTTTTACGATGACAAGAAGCTTTATGGACGTTACTGGGGTTGTTTAGAGGAATATGATTCTCTTCACTTTGAAACTTGCTACTATCAAGGAATAGAATTTTGTCTGGAGAAAGGCCTTCATTCTTTTGACCCAGGAGTGCAAGGAGAGCATAAAATAAAACGAGGATTTTGCCCCATAGAAACTTATTCTGCTCATTGGATTAAAGATATAAGATTTAAAGAAGCAATAGATGATTTTTTAGAAAGAGAAAGAGCTCATATCCTAGAATACAATCAAGACAGAAAATCGATGTTACCTTTCAAGGAAGAAGTTACTACCGAGATATATGACAGATTATAAAGTGTTAAATGAAAAGACTCTTCAGGAAGGGTTTTCTTTTCTTGCAAAGAAAGAACCGAAATTTAAAAAAATTCTTGAAGAAAAAGATTACAAGATCAATCCCTTTAATAAGAAAGAGGGGTTTGAAGGCCTAATAAGTTTAATAGTTGAACAACAATTATCAGTTGCGTCTGCGAATGCAATCTTTGGAAGAATAAAATTACTGGTTAAGCCATTTAAGCCTAGAGCCTTCCTGCAAATTGATCCGGTTAAATTCAAGGAAGCTGGCTTAAGTAAACAGAAGATTGATTATTGTTCAGGTATTGCAAACCTAATCATAAATAAAGAATTAGATCTTAATGGACTCTCAAAAAAGACAGACTCAGAAGTCATAAAAGAATTAGTCAAAGTGAGAGGTATTGGAGAATGGACTGCTCAATGCTATTTGATGGCATGTTTAAAAAGACTGGATGGTTGGCCATCATCAGATTTAGGATTAATTGTTGCTATTCAGAGGCTGAATGGTCTAAAAGATAGACCGGATTATTTGACAATAGAAAAAATGTCAGAACCTTGGTCTCCCTATAGGACCTTAGCTGCGTTAATATTATGGTCTACTTATGATAAAGAATAAGGCAATCATATCGAAGAACAGTCAAAGAGGGCTCAACCAGCTTTTGCGACTATATGAAAGAAACTATCAAAAACTGGTCGGTTTCTTTCCTCTCAATAAAACAGAAAATCAAATTCATTATCTAATTCCTGAAGGGCCTCTTAACTATGAAATCCGTATTACTTGTAAGAGACTTTCCAACCACACTTCTATAATAGACATAAAGAAATCAAAATCATTTTCCTTAATGCAAGATACTAGAATTGAAATATTCATTTATCATGACGCAAAAATGGCTGAAGTCAGAAAGTTTAATGATAAAAAACAATTTTGGTTAAGGAATAAGTATCCAAATAAAAATATGTTAAGTCGGGATGAAAAATTCCAATGGAATTATTTTCTTGAAGAATTTTTAACGCATACCAAGAAACATGGTCTAAGTATATTAAAAAACGCACTATAAAAGTGCATTTGCACTTAATTAGTACTTTTAATATATAAAACTTCTATTTTTTGCACAGAAAATGTTCTTTTCTGAGTTTCTGCATGATAAAATCTATTCAGTTTAAATATGAATGGAGAAACTAAATGACAAAATATGAATATATATGGCTAGACGGATATGAACCTGAAGCCAATCTAAGAAGTAAAGTGAAAGTCACTGACGGGGAACCGCCTGAGTGGTCTTTTGATGGCTCTTCAACTATGCAAGCTGAAGGTGGTAGTTCGGATTGTATCTTGGTGCCAGTAGAGCAATATGAGAATCCAACAAATGAAGGGTCTCTTGTAATGTGCCAAGTTGAAACTGGTGAACATGAAACTCACCCCTCTAATTCTAGAGCTGCTGCAGAAGCTGTAGTGACTGATGAATGGTGGTTTGGCTTTGAGCAAGAGTATTTCTTTACTGATAAGGATGGAACTATTCTTGGATGGGAAGATGGAACTCCTAGTAGACCTCAAGGAGAATATTACTGCGCCGTTGGTGCTGGTAATGTTGTAGGAAGAGAAATAAGTGATGCTCACTTAGATGCTTGCTTGGATGCGGGTATTGAACTAACCGGAACTAATGCTGAGGTTGCTCTTGGGCAGTGGGAATACCAATGTCTAGGTAAAGGAATCAAAGCAGGTGATGATCTTTGGGTCAGCAGATACTTATTACATAAAGTAGCAGAAGAATTTGGCGTTTCAGTTAATTTCCATCCTAAGCCTAAATCAGGTGATTGGAATGGATCTGGAATGCATGCAAACTTCTCTAACGAAGCTATGAGAAGTGCAGGGTCAGAAGAACTATTCAATTCAATGTGTGAAAAGCTCGGGGCTGTGCACAATGAAGGAATTGCTCTATATGGATCAGACAATGATATGAGGTTGACCGGACTACACGAAACTCAGAGCATAGACCAATTTTCTTATGGCGTAAGTGATAGAGGCGCAAGTATCAGAATTCCTATCTACACAGTAGAGCATAATTGGAACGGTTATCTTGAAGATAGAAGACCTGCTTCAAACGCTGATCCATACAAAATCATAGCTCACCTAGTAGGAACCTTAAATTCATAATTGACTTTGATAGGTAATCCGGAGATTCTATCTCCGGATATCTATTGTGAGTAACTTGAATCAATCTCTTCTTTCTGAACTCAATACAGGAATTGTCATTCTAGACACTGCCTTAAGAGTTAAGTTTATAAATGCTTCAGCCCTAACAATTCTGGACACTACAGAAAAAATGTCTATGGGTCAGAAGATAGATCAACTTTTTTACGAAGACCCAGAAAGTTTTGAAGATTTTAATGAATCTATCGAACAGAAAAGAAGCTTCACGAAAACAGATGCGGTTCTGAATTTAAAAAAAGGGAGTAAAGTTTTATGTACTTATATAGCCCATCCATTAAGAGATAATAATGAAAATGGATTACTGCTTGAGATAATTAATAAGGAAGCGTCTTCTGAGCTAATTGAAAGGTATAGGATGAGGGCAAACCAACAAATTTCTCAAGACTTCGTCAGGCAACTAGCGCACGAAATTAAGAATCCCCTCAGTGGAATAAGAGGATCTGCTCAGCTCCTAAGCAATAAACTCAATACTCAAGAACTTAGAGAATATACTGATATTGTAATTAAACAGACTGATAGACTTACATCATTGGTTGATAATATTCTCGGACCAAATGAGAAGCCCGATTTCCAATATCAAAATATTCATTATCCAATTGAGAATGTTTTAAACCTGATAGAAAACGAATCAGGATACAAAAATATTAAAGTGTCTAAAGATTTTGATCCGAGCATACCTGACTTATATATTGATAGTTATTTAATAGAAAATAGCATTTTAAATCTTACTAAGAACGCCCGGGATGCTTTAATGGACTCTGCAACCTCCTCACCAGAAATTAATATTATTACAAGAATTTCACATGGAGAAATTATTGATGGAGAAAAAAATTCAACAGTGTGCAAGATATCAGTAGTTGATAATGGACCTGGGATTCAAGAAGAAATCAAAGACTCTATTTTCTTTCCAATGATTACAGGTAAAGATAAAGGGACCGGACTAGGTCTATCCATTACTCAAGGAATTATCTCTCAGCATAAAGGTAATATTCATTTCACAAGTGAACCTAATCGAACTGAATTCTTTATAAATATCCCTATTAATGCCAATAAAGAACTAGACTTAAAGATTGCAAATGGATAAAAGTATTTGGGTTGTAGATGACGATGAATCTATCCGTTGGGTACTTGAAAAGGGCCTCGGAGAGAGTGGCATGGATGTTCAAACATTCGATTCTGCCAATAAAGTTATTAAAAAACTAGAAACAGAAAACCCTCAACTGATACTAACTGATATAAGAATGCCAGGGCCAAGCGGAATAGATCTGCTTGATAAAGTCAAAGAACTCCGTCCTGATATACCTGTAATTATTATGACCGCTCATTCAGATCTTGAAAGTGCGGTGGAGTCTTATGAGCATGGAGCATGGGAGTACCTCCCTAAGCCCTTCGATATTGAAGAGGCGATATCTATGGTTAAAAGGGCAACTGCTTCAGAAGATACTGATAAAGAAGATATTACTGATACTCATGCTGAAGTCATTGGAGAAGCCCCCGCCATGCAAGAGGTCTTTAGAGCTATTGGTAAACTTTCAAATTCTAATTCAACGGTTTTACTTATTGGAGAATCGGGAACTGGAAAGGAACTAGTTGCAAGAGCTCTTTTTCAACATAGCCCAAGGAAAGATAAATCCTTCATAGCTCTAAATATGGGTGATATTCCAAAAGAGCTTTTAGAGGCAGAACTTTTTGGCCATGAGAAAGGTGCTTTTACTGGAGCAGACGAAAGAAGAATTGGAAGATTCGAACAAGCAAATGGTGGAACCTTATTTCTAGATGAAATAGGTGATATGCAATTAGAAACTCAAACAAGATTGTTAAGAGTTTTGTCTAATGGAGAATTTTATAGAGTTGGAGGCAGAGAGCCAATAAAAGTAGATGTGCGAATAATTACCGCCACTCATCAGAATATAGAAAGTCTTGTGAAAGCAGGAAGTTTTCGTGAAGACCTTTTTCATAGACTCAATGTAATAAAACTTTCTCTGCCTAAGCTAAATGAAAGAAAAGAAGACATCCCCGCACTGGTTAAACATTTTTTTCAGGATTATTCGGATGAACTCAAAGAAGAAAAAAAATATCTTTCGGCTGAAGTTGAAGAATATTTTATGACTCTTTCTTGGCCTGGCAATGTAAGACAACTTGAAAATACTTGCAGATGGTTAACTGTCATGTCCCCAAGTAGAGAGATTAAGCTTGAAGATTTACCTGACGACCTCAAAGTAGAAAATGTAGAAAATTTAAATGATTGGGCCAAAGTACTTCAGTCATGGTCTGAGAATTACCTTGCGAAAGGAAATAATAATTTATTAGAAGAGGCCATACCTGAGTTCGAAAGAACAATCATTAAAGTAGCACTAAGGAAGACCATGGGACGGAAGAAGGAAGCTGCAGAGTTATTAGGATGGGGCCGTAACACCCTTACAAGAAAGATTAAAGAGCTCGGTATAGATAATTAATTCTTTACTAAGGGCATGCCGCTCTGAACCCAATTCATAATCCCACCAGATAAAACATTAACATTCGTGAAGCCC
>CAJWIK010000012.1 GCA_913042105.1 uncultured Gammaproteobacteria bacterium | reverse complement strand
CAGTATTAACCACGAAAACCATTTGGTCATTTCTATTGCGGCAGGAATAAAGATTGAAAAAATAGCAGCTTTAATGGGTTCTAAGCAAAAAATTATAAGGGCAATGCCGAATACACCTGCCAGCATAATGGAAGGCGTTACCGCATTATGTTCAAATAAATTTATTAAACCTGAAGATATAACCGACGCCAGAATTCTTTTTGAATGTGTTGGAAAGGTCTCAGAAATTAAAGAAAACAATATAGATATTTTTACGGCTCTAATTGGTTCCGGGCCTGCTTATATTTTTTATCTTATAGAGTCTATGCTTGAATCCTCAAAAAATTTAGAGCTCTCTGAGGAAGAAAAAGTAAACTTAATATCTTCTATGATCGCAGGGTCAGCCAACTTGGCAAATAGCTCAATCGATGCACCTCATGTATTAAGAAGAAAGGTGACTTCACCTGGCGGTGTTACGGAAAAAGCAATTGAGGGATTTGAAAAACATAAGTTGAAAGAAATAATAAAATTATCTATGGATGAAGCTGAAAAAAAATCTATAGAGCTAGGAGATAATTAATGTCAGAAGCTACATTATTCTTATTTAAAGCCTTGATGGATATTTTCACGATAGGTGTAGTTTTTAATTTCTTATTTAGATTATTAAAAGTTGATTACTACAATCCATTGGTGCAAGGAATTATCAAAGCCGTTGATCTTCCTAGTCAATTCCTCCGTTCCTTCATAAAACCTTTCCGCAATCTAGACTTTTCATCTTTTTTGGTCGCTATTTTTATTCAAGCTGGAGCTTTTTACGCAGCCGCAATGACAGGTTCTATTGATTATGTGCCTTCTAAAATTTTGATCTGGTCGGCTTACTCTGTAATGCTCTTGACCTTTAAAATGGTCTGGTGGATTTTATTAGGAGGAATCATTGTGAGTTTTGTAGCGGGTACTAATTTTCATCCAGCAATCGTTCTTATAAGACAGATGTCTGACCAAATGTTTAAGCCGTTTAGATTATTACTACCTCCAATGGGAGGATTGGATTTTTCGCCAATCTTTGCCTTTATTGCTCTCAACTTCTTACAGGTATTATTTGTTCAATTTGCAATAGAATCAGGATTACCAGTATGGCTCTCTGTTGGATTCTAGCCATTGTTCAAATATAATAAATCTTTCGCCGATTTGTCATAGCTTGCGGGCGTTTAATTGAAATACAGCTAATGCATTTAATTAAACCTTCTTAGCGTTGGCAAAAAGGTTTAATTATGAGTAACTCACTAGAAGCAATAGAAGTAAACAAGATAACCCTTGACGGTAAACTGGAGCTTGAGTGTGGACAGGATATTGAAAACATTGACCTAGTTTATGAGACCTATGGAACCTTAAATTCTGATGCTTCAAATGCTATTCTTATCTGTCATGCTCTCAGTGGCAATCATCATGCTGCTGGCATATACCAAAATGAAGAGAGGCCTGGTTGGTGGGATGCTCTTATAGGACCCGAAAAAGCTATCAATACAAATAAATTCTTTGTTGTCTGTCCTAATAATATTGGTGGGTGTCATGGCTCTACTGGACCTTCGTCGATTAATAAACAAACAGGAAAATCTTATGGGCCTGATTTTCCAATCATTACAGTGGCAGACTGGGTTAGATGTCAAAGTATGCTCTCTGATTCTCTTGGAATAAAAGTATGGCATGCCGTCATTGGAGGAAGTCTTGGTGGTATGCAGGCACTGGAATGGTCATGTCTTTTTCCTAAAAGGATCAAGAAAGCTGGAATCATAGCCGCCGCTCCAAAGCTAAGCGCTCAAAATATAGCCTTCAACGAGGTCGCTAGGCAAGCAATTGTAAATGATCCTGATTTTGTTTCTGGAAGATACTTAGATGTTGGTAAATCTCCCAAGCAAGGTTTAAAACTTGCACGGATGATTGGTCATATCACCTATTTATCTGAAGAAGCAATGAGGAATAAATTTGGAAGAGAGCTCAAGGAAGGTAAGTTAAAATTTGGATTTGATGCTGAATTTGAAGTAGAAAGTTATCTGAGGTATCAAGGTGATGTATTTTCGGAGTCATTTGATGCGAATACTTATCTTCTTATGACAAAAATCCTAGATTATTTTGATCCTGCTGATAAATTTGAAGGGGAGTTAGATAAAGCATTTAAAGAAATAGAAGCTCAGTTATTAGTAGTCTCTTTTTCTACTGACTGGAGATTTTCTCCTGAAAGATCTAAAGAAATAGTCAATGCCCTTATCAAAGCAAAAAAGGATGTAAGTTATATGGAGATTGATAGCCCTCATGGTCATGATTCATTCTTATTTGCTGATAAAGAGTATGTTAATGGCCTTGCCTCATTCTTGGAAAATTAAATGGACGCTTTAGAAGTTATTAAGAACTGGGTAAAAAAGGATTCAGAGGTTCTAGACCTTGGGTGTGGAAAAGGAGAAATCCTTAAAATATTATCAGAAGAACTCAATACAACCTCATTAGGAATAGAAATTGATCAAGAAAATATAACTCTTTGTATCCAATCTGGACTTAATGTCATTCAACAAAACATAGACGAAGGATTAAGTAACTTTGGAGATAAAAGTTTTGATATGGTGATTATGAGTCAGACTATTCAAGTGCTTAAAGAGCCAAAAAAAGCCTTACTTGAGGTCACCCGAATAGGTAAAGAATGTATTGTGACCATTCCAAATTTTGGATATTGGTCTACTAGAGTGAATTTACTCATCTCAGGGAAAATGCCCGTCACTGGATCGTTACCAAATGCATGGCATGACACACCTAATATTCATCTGTGCACAATTAAAGACTTCGAATTACTTTGCATTGAATGCGGCATCAATATAATCGAAAAAAGATTTTTTGATAGTTCCGGGATAGAAAACTCCTTGACTAGGCTTCTACCTAATCTCCTTGGGTCTACTGCTATGTATAAAATTTCTAAATGAAGATTGCCATTGCTACAAAAAATTCAGGCAAGTTAAAAGAGTTTCAACAGCTAGCAAAAAATACAAATTTTGAGTTTATCCCTATACCGGAGAGTATTTCAGAACTCCCTCCAGAAACTGGGAAAACATTTTATGAAAATGCCCTTATCAAGGCTAAATTTATTTCTAATACTTTAGAAATACCGGCTATTGGAGATGACTCAGGACTAGAGGTAGATGCTCTAAACGGAGGGCCAGGTATTTATTCAGCCAGGTATTCTGAATCAGGTGAAGATAAAGATAATTGCTTAAAACTTCTTAAAAATATGACAGGCCTTGAATCGGAGTTTAGGGCTGCAAGATTCAAGTGTTGCTTAGTTGGTTTCTTTGAAGGAAAAATTATTAAAAGCTTTGGAGCTTTAGAAGGGAAAATTTCTGAAGGTTTTAAAGGAGATAAAGGATTTGGATATGATCCAATTTTTATTACCCAAAATGGAATGCATCTTGCAGAGCTTGAGAAAGAAGAGAAAAATGCCATATCGCATAGATCCTTGGCCTTCAGGGAACTATTAAAGGATTTGTCGAAACTAACTAACTAATTTTTTTTAGGATAATTTTTTTTAAATCTCTTTGGGCTTTCAATGCCTTCCTCTCAAAAGAAGTTATTGGTATTTCCTTTAAAACCGGGGTGAGCTCACTTTCATCTTGTATTAGCCAGTTTTTGTCGTCTAAAAGAATTTTACTGGACTCTTGATAATAATGACTCCAATCGGTCTTAAAATAAAAAATTCCATTTTTTTTCAACTTACTATGAATCAAATTTAAGAAATCTGGTTGAAATAATCTCCTTTTATGATGCTTACGCTTGGGCCAAGGATCAGGATAAAACATCAACACAAGATCAAATGAATCATCAGAAATTGTTTCTTCCAGAAAGGGGACAATATCACTGTTAAGAATTTTAATATTATTTAGACCCTCCTCATTTGACTTACTTAGAGTTGATCCAATTCCCGCAAGATATACTTCAGCACCTAAAACAGAACTCTCAGGCATATTTTTAGCTAAGTAAGTTGTTGTCTCCCCAGCTCCAAACCCTATGTCTAAGACGGAAGATCTATTGAGCAGAAATTTATTAATATCTTCTTTAGTGCTTAAAACATATTGGTCCCAGAGAGTTTCTATAGCCTGTTTTTGATTAGCAGTTATGCGGCCTTTTCTCAGGACAAAGCTTTTTAGGCGATCTCGAGTTAACACCCTACTCTTCAGCTGAGAAAGATTGCTTAACTTTTTTCATTGCATTTTTTTCTATTTGGCGAACTCGCTCAGCAGAAATATCATATTTTTCTGCAAGCTCATGAAGTGTTAATTTTTCGTCTGCGAGCCATCTATCTTGTAAAATATCTCTACTTCTATCATCAAGCTGATTAATGGCCTCGTAAAGCAAGGTTGCATTGTTTTCATCGAAGCTTTCTTTTTCAAATATATCCGCGGGATCAGCTTCTTTGTCTTCTAAATACTGAGAAGGAGAAAAGGCGGCCTCGTCATCATCTGAATCAGACAAAGGATCAAAAGACATATCTATTCCGCTGAGTCTTTTCTCCATTTCTCTGACCTCAGAAGGTTTAACTCCTAAGTCTTTAGCCATAGCTTCAACTTCTTCTTCTGTTAGCCACCCCAGTCCTTTCTTTTTACTTCTTAAGTTAAAGAAAAGTTTCCTTTGAGCCTTAGTGGTAGCGATTTTTACAATTTTCCAATTTTTGAGGACATACTCATGCATTTCTGCTTTGACCCAATGAACTGCAAATGACACCAGCCTAACACCCATTTCTGGATTGAACTTTCTTATTGCCTTCATTAAACCTACATTACCTTCTTGGATAAGATCGGACTCTGGAAGTCCATAACCAGAGTATGTTTTAGCTATGTAAATAACAAATCTTAAATGTGCTAAAACTAGCTTTCTAGCTGCATCTAAGTCATTTCTATAGTACAAGTCCTCGGCAAGCTTTCTTTCTTCTTCTGGAGTAAGTATTCCAATGCTATGCACTGAATTTATATAAGCCTGAAGATCTCCTCCAGGGGATAGTGCCTCCATTTCTTGGAGCTCTGTACCAACAGAATTTTCACTTTTTAGGTCTTTTTTAGGCATAATCAATGCGAATTTTACATTTTTAGCTAATATTGGTGCAAATTTAGTCAAAAAATTAAAAAATTAGCAAAATGCTAATTGTGTTTATAAGTAAGAAAAATATGAAAGCAATCAAAGTAATAGAAGAAAATTTGGTGATATCAGAAACTCCAGTTCCTCTTCCAGGGGATGATGAAGTCTTAATTAAAGTAAAAGCTGCAGGAATTAATAGGGCTGATATCGCACAAAGAAAAGGCCTATACCCTCCTCCACCTGGAGCAAGTGAGATATTAGGTCTCGAATGCAGTGGAATAATAGAATCTGTTGGTAAGAATGTTTCAGCGAGACAGCCTGGAGATGAAGTAATAGCACTACTGGGTGGTGGTGGATATGGAGAGTATGTGACCTGCCCTCAATTTCATACCTTGTATAAACCAGCCAATCTAAATTGGGTTGAAGCAGCTTCCATTCCAGAAGTCTATGCCACTTGCTGGCTAAATCTCTTCATGGAGGCGTCAATGAAAGAAGGAGATAAAGTAGTCTTTCATGCTGGTGCAAGTGGAATTGGAACGGCCGGAATACAATTAGCGAAAGCATTTGGATGTGAGAGTTTTGTTAGTGCTGGATCAAAAAATAAAATAGATATGTGTATTAATTTAGGTGCCTCTGATGGCGAAGTGAGATCAAGAGACATCTTCTCAAAGATCAAATCGTGGGCTCCTGAGGGAGTCGATGTAATTCTTGACCCTGTAGGAGCAGAATACTTTGAGAGTAACTTAAATGTTCTTGGAATAGAGGGCAGATTAGTGATAATTGGTTTGATGAGCGGAGCTCAGACTAATCTTAACTTAGGGCATTTAATGATCAAAAGACAGAAGATTATAGGGTCAACGATTAGAGCAAGAAATGTAGAAACTAAAAATATCGTAATGGAAGAATTATCACAAAAAGTATTACCTCTTTTTAAATCGGGTGAGCTTATCCCCATTATTCACGAAACTTACCCTTTGTCTGAATCTGAAAAAGCCCACGAAATTATGGAAGCAAATGAAAATATAGGGAAAATTATTCTAACTTTAGACTAGCTTTTTAAATATCATTTGCCAGGGATAGGAATCATCTCCGGCACAAAAAAATAATGGATTCTTCTTTTCAGAATTGAATTCATACCTTAGAACCTCGCCGTTCAGATCTGATACTATTCCGCCAGCAGCCTCAACTACCGCCTGTCCTGCTGCAATATCCCATTGATAAGTAGGTCCTAGTCTATTGTAAATATCAGCTTCACCTTCAGCAACTCTGCATAACTTTAACGAACTTCCAGTGGGTAATTCTTGGACACTACTAAATTCCTTTTGGCATAAATCTATAAATAACTGATCTTTTTCGCTTTTGTGACTTTTGCTTACCGTCACAAGACAAAATTCCTGCAATTGTTTTCTGGAGGCTATCTTAGATTTCTCTTTATTGATTATTTTATAAGCCTGATCGGCAAATCCTATAAAAGTCTCTCCGATTGCAGGAGCTGCTACAACACCAAGAATGGGTATTCCATTTTCAACCAAAGCTACATTAACCGTAAATTCTCCGTTTCTGTTTATAAATTCTTTTGTTCCATCGAGAGGATCAATTAACCAAAATAAATCTGCATTATTACAGTAACTATCTCCCTCCTCAGACAATATGGGAATATCATCATCAATTAATTTTAAAGATGATGAAAGAACTTCATGAGAAACTTTGTCTGCAAGAGTTACCGGGGTTCCATCATTTTTATCAACCACATCAAAGTCATCTAAATCATAGATGTCCATAACTTTTAATGAAGCCGCATTAACCGCTTCGAGTACAGAATCTGAGATTTTTTTTAATTTTGAAACTTCCATTTCTTGAAACTATCTTTTCTTCTACAATACATCATTCTGAGATCAGATAAAAAAAAATATGGAAAACAAAGATAAGTTAATAGAGAGCGTTCAAGAGTTAAAGCAAGGATTGAATCTTCTTAGCAGAGAAAGAAAGGTGGTCATGCCCCATAATAAGACCTTTGATCATGTAGATAAACTAATAACAAAAGTTGATGAAATTATAGATTTAGCAGAAAATAGCTAAGCAATTTAAGGAGATTGAAATGGAATACACATGCTTTGATTTGGATATAAAAGATAAAATAGCACACATAAAAATGTCTAGACCGGAAGAGTTCAACTCTATGAATAAAGCTTTTTGGTCAGAATTACCTCATTTGATTGAAGACATCTCAGACAATGCTTCAGCAAGAGTTATAGTTCTTTCAGGAGAAGGGAAACACTTTTGCGCTGGTATGGATCTAGCTAATTTCTCGCCTTCAGACAAACAGCCTAATGCACACATGGGAATGAGAAAAGAGTCAGGGTACAGAGTAACTTTAGATCTTCAACATACAATTACATGTCTTGAAAAAGCAAGAATTCCAGTCATTGCAGCAGTGCAAGGTGCGTGTGTAGGTGGTGGTGTTGATCTGGCAACTGCTACTGACATGAGATATTGCACAAAAGATGCCTTTTTCTGCATTCAAGAGATAAATATAGGAATGGCTGCAGACGTGGGTACACTTCAAAGGATACCAAGATTGATACCTGAAGGCGTAGTCAGAGAGTTGGCATATACGGGCAGAAGATTTCTTCCAGAGGAAGCCATGAAACATGGATTGATAAATGAAATCTTTGAAACTAAAGAAGATATGATGGAAAAAGTTATGCAAATAGCTAAAGATATTGCCTCCAAAGGTCCTCTTGCTATAGCAGGAACAAAAGAATCATTAAATTATGGTAGAGACCACTCAATCGAAGAATCTTTAAATCACATAGCACTCTGGAATACAGCCGTAGGCATAAGCGACGAAATGTCTGTGGCCTTTAAAGCCAAGGCTGAAAATACAGAACCTGTCTTTGAAGACATGCTTCCTAGAAGAAAATATCTAGATGGAGAGGTGGGGGTTTAGTTTTTTCTTAAGAAAACTGGTGTATTTTCTTTAGAATCCTTTTCGCTGTAACTATATCCGTCAAGGTCGAAGCCTTGCAATTCTTCGGCTTTCTTAACCTTGTTTTGGATAATATATCTTGTCATTGATCCTCGCGCTTTCTTGGCGAAAAAGCTGATAATTTTATATTTTCCGTTCTTATAATCCTTAAATACTGGACTTATTACTGGTAAATTAAGTTCATTCGGTTTCAATACAGAGAAATATTCGACAGAAGCAAGATTTACAACCGCTTTAGATCTATTTTCAATACCTAGCTTATTAAGCGAATTTGTTACTTTTGATCCCCAAAACTCATATAGATTATCACCACGCTTATTTTTCATCTTGGTACCCATTTCAAGCCTGTACGGGTACATTAAATCCAAGGGTTTCAACATGCCGTAAAGTCCAGATAGGATGCAAAGGTTTTTTTGAGCATATTTTATTTCCGATCTAGAGAGAGATGATGCTTCTAGTCCTTGATAAACATCGCCTTTAAACGCGAAAATAGCTTGTCTTGCGCTTTCACTAAGTTTTGTTGGTTTAACCCAGTTCATATTTCTTTCAAAATTAAGAAGGGATAATTTTTCACTCAAACCCATTAAAGAAGCAAGATCTTCTGGACTCTTTTTCTGCAACTCTTTAACAAGAAGATTACTATCAGATAAATGAGAAGCTATTGAGAATTCTTTTACTTTTAGCTCAGACTCATAGTCTAAAGTCTTTGCAGGTGAAACAAGAATAAGCATAAACTATAGGCCAAGAACTAACTTGGCCATAATATTTCTTTGAATCTCATTGGAACCGGCATAAATACTAGCCTTCCTATAATTGAAATACCTTGGTGCAGCAGTGTTGGCAAACCTACTTCCTATCGGAGGTTCATTATGTCCAATTTCAGGGCCAGGGTTATTAAAAGGAATTCCGTAATATCCAACTAATTCAACAGCTAATTCGGTTATAGCTTGTCCTATTTCGGTTCCTCTTGTTTTTAGAAGAGATGACTCTGGTCCTACATTCTGACCGGCAGTTAAGCTACCGAGTATTCTAAGTTCTGTTGCTTCCATAGCGTTGATTTGAATCTCAAGTTTAGCTACTGATTCCACAAAATTAGATTCTTCAGATAATTTACAACCGCTTGCATCTTCGATTGCTGCTTTTGCTTTTATCTGTTGAAGTTGTTGATACAACTCTGAGGAATAGCCATTTCCTCTTTCAAACTCTAGTAAGTATTTAGCATAGGTCCATCCTTTGCCTGCTTCACCAATCAGGTTTTCTTTCGGGACCTTAACATCTTCAAAAAAGACAGTGTTCACTTCGTGATGCCCGATAGGCGTGTCATCAAGGGTATTAATAGGTTGTACCTCTATTCCCTCAGAATGCATATCGATGAGTAAAAATGAAATACCTTTTTGTCTAATGTCTTCTTGGCTTGTTCTAACCAAGCAAAAGATCATATCGGCATGTTGGGCCATAGTTGTCCAAGTTTTTGCACCATTGACTAAATAATGATCCCCTTTATCTTCTGCTTTTGTTTTTAGTGAAGCCAAATCTGAACCTGAGCCTGGTTCTGAATAACCCTGACACCACCAAACTTTTGAAGAAAGAATATCCGGAAGGTATTTATTCTTTTGTTCATCTGATCCAAAGGCCATAATTACAGGAGCAACCATTGAGATTCCAAATGCAGTGAAGCCAGGAGCTCTTGCCGCAGCCATCTCTTTGCTAAAAATATATTTTTGAGAAGCAGAGAAAGAAGCACCCCCATATTCTTTAGGCCAGTTGATACCTGCCCAGCCTTTTGAAAAAAGTGCTTGCTGCCATTGTACGTGTTCTTCTTTAGTTAAATGACCATTTGGAGAGTTTACATATCTCTCTTTCATGTCAGACGGATAGTTTTCTTTTATCCAATCCTTAACTTCCTTTTGAAAATCTAGTTCTTCTTGTGTAAATTGTAAATTCATATATACCTCTCTGTAATTATAATTCATATTAGCATTAACAAAAATAGATTCACCTTGGAAAGAATTAGTAAAAATTTAGATAGCTTCTCTGAAATGACTGGAAAAATCTGCTCATGGTTTGTGGCTATGATGGTGGTCGTGACTTGTATTGTGGTCATCATGAGATATGGATTAAATATGGGGTCTGTTCTTTTACAAGATGTCGTCTTATATCTTCACGGTAGCCTTTTTTTATTAGGCTCTGCATTTGCTCTAAAAAGAGGTGCTCACGTGAGAGTAGATATCTTTTATAGAAACTTCTCTGAATCAAGAAAAGCGCTCGTTGATCTTTTGGGTAATATTATTTTTCTTCAACCAGTCTGCTGGACCATACTTCTGTACTCTTGGGGATATGTAGAATTTTCTTGGAGAATAATGGAAGTTTCTCCAGAACCAGATGGCCTTCCATTTGTATTCATTCAAAAATCATTATTGATTGCTGTAGCTATATTATTAGGCCTGCAAAGCCTTTCTGAAATCATAAAATCTTTACTAACAATTAAGCATGGTTGAGTTTATACCTCTATTGATGTTCGGGGTGATCTGCATTGTTCTTCTTGCGGGCTTTCCTGTTGCTTTTTCTCTTGCAGGTACAGCTCTTATATTTGCTGGCATAGGAGTTTTAACAGGTACATTTGAGGGTGCTTTCTTAGGTGCAATACCCAACAGACTGTATGGAGACATGACCAATATGACGTTAGTGGCAGTTCCTTTATTTGTCTTTATGGGCGTACTGCTTGAGAAATCTAACTTAGCTCAAGACTTACTTAGCAATATGGCTGAGGTCATAGGTGGCTTTAGAGGAAGCCTAGCTTTATCAGTAATTTTTGTTGGTACTCTTATAGCGGCGAGTACGGGGATCGTAGGGGCTACAGTGATCGCAATGGGGCTAATATCTTTGCCTATTATGCTATCCAGGCAATATGACCCGAGTCTTGCGGCCGGAACAATTTGTGCTACTGGTACTTTAGGCCAGATCATTCCTCCATCTATTGCGCTTGTAATTCTAGGTGATGTTCTTTCAGCTGCTTATCAGCAGTCTCAATTAAGTATTGGAAATTTTTCAGCTCGGACAGTTTCGGTTGGAGATTTATTTATGGGAGCAATTGTTCCCGGACTAATTCTTGTCTTTTGTTATGCCCTGTATGTAGTTATAAGAGCATACATCTCTCCTCAAATGGCTCCAGCGCAAGAAGTTACAATAGTATCAGGCAGATGGAAAATAATGCTTTCCTCCTTATTACCTCCATTCGTCTTAATTTCATCCGTACTAGGATCAATACTTCTTGGTATAGCAACACCTACTGAAGCTGCAGGAGTTGGCGCTTTTGGTGCTGTCTTGTTAGCTGTTAGCAAAAGTAGTTTAACCATAAAGAACCTTACAGATGCTGTTGAAACAACCACAGAAATTACAGCGATGGTATTTATGATACTTCTTGGTTCTTCAATTTTTTCACTGGTTTTTAGAGGGTTTGGAGGCGATGATCTTATAACAGGAATATTTACAGAGTTGCCAGGGGGTGCCTTTGGAGCTGTTTTGGTTGTGATGATTATCATCTTCTTGCTTGGATTTATCTTAGACTTTATTCAGATCACTTTAGTTGTTGTTCCCATCGTAGGACCTGCATTACTCATGCTGGGAGTGGATCCCATATGGTTGGGCATAATGATAGCAATCAATCTTCAAACATCATTTCTTACGCCACCCTTTGGATTTGCTCTGTTTTACTTGAGAGGAGTTGCTCCGGACAGTCTTGCAACAAAGGATATCTATAGAGGGGTTATTCCTTTTATCTTAATCCAGCTAGGAGTTCTTATTGCCTTAGCTTTATTCCCTGATCTTGTAACTGCCCTTCCTAGAGCTGTATACGGCAGTTAGCTGCCAATGAGATGGGCAATTTTATCTGCCCTGTAAGAAGACCTCACCATAGGGCCTGCAGCTACTTCCAAGAAACCCACTTTATTTGCTAAATCTTTAAAGTAATTAAACTCATCCGGTGAATACCATTTCTCAACTGGTAAATGGTTTACGGTTGGCCTCATGTATTGACCAAGCGTCAGGACATCTACTCCGGCACTTTTGATATCGTAGAAAGAAGTTAGTATTTCGTTTTCATTTTCACCTAGACCTAGCATCAAACTGGTCTTAGTAATAATTTTTGAAGAATATTCTTTTGCATAAGACAAAACATCTAAGGTTTGGTCATATCCTGCTCGTGGATCTCTCACTTTTTTAGTCAATCTCTCAACTGTTTCTAGATTTTGTGCGAAGACTTCTAAATTAGAATCAATAATTATTTCTATAGATTTTTTATTTCCCAAAAAATCAGGAACCAATGCCTCAATCATTACCTTAGGAGATTTTTCTTTAATTGCTTTTACAGTTTCAGAAAAATGATTTGCCCCTCCATCACTTAAATCATCTCGATTAACAGAAGTTAATACTGCATATTTTAAATCCATATGAGAGATGGAATTTGCAACCTTTAAAGGCTCTTCTTTATCTAATAAGCCCTTAGGATTACCAGTATCAACTGCACAGAACTTGCATGCTCGAGTACAAACTGATCCAAGTAACATAAAAGTTGCCGTCCCATGACTCCAACATTCCTGAATATTTGGGCACATAGCTTCCTCACAAACCGTATGCAATTTCTTTTCAGAAACGATGGTTTTAAGTTCTCTATATTTTGGTGAGTTTAGCGATTTTATTCTTAGCCAAGTAGGCTTTCGTTCTATTGGAATGAGCTTATTGGAATTAGGTTTAATACCATTCTTGATAGCCACAATACCATTTTCTTTGATAGTTTTCGTAGGTATCAGATTTTCCATCAAGCAGCTTGGGTTTGATTAGTTTTTAGTAAATCCATCAAATCAATCTTGACTTGAGCCATAGTTATATCTGTAAAGTCTTTAACTTGTATAACCTCCAAGGATTCTATGCCGCAGGTAATTATGTTATCGAATGGTTTTAAATCCATATCAATATTAAGACTTATACCGTGATAGCAAAAACCTTTTTTTATCTTAAGACCTATAGAGGCTATTTTCTTCTGATTGACATAGATCCCTGGAGCGCCTGCCACTCTCTCACCTTGAATGTCATATCTAGATAATAAATCTATCAATAGACTTTCTAGCTCAAAAATTAATTTTTTTGGGCCCCATTTAAGCCTTCGTAAATTTAATAAAAAATAAATCATTAGTTGTCCTGGGCCATGATAGGTCACCTGCCCACCTCTATCCGTTCTTGTTATTGGAATATTATTTTCAGAAATAATATTTCCTTCAAAGGCTGCTTGTCCTAATGTATAGATAGGATTGTGCTCAAGAAACCATATCTCATCTGGACCTTC
Organism: uncultured Gammaproteobacteria bacterium; assembly: GCA_913042105.1. GTDB lineage: Bacteria > Pseudomonadota > Gammaproteobacteria > Magnimaribacterales > Magnimaribacteraceae > Magnimaribacter. The sequence goes on along the minus strand of CAJWIK010000012.1, from coordinate 8,857 downwards.
ATCAGACCTATTAAGGATAGATTGAGACATTAATTTCCAAGCCTCGTCATAATCAACAAGACCAAGATCTTTTATCTCTGCATTCTTCAATCCAACTCTCGTGTGTCTATGTAAGCTTTCTCTGAAATTCTGTGGTAGTTGATTACTTGTTCTTTAAATTCCGAATAGGACTTATAAACCTTCTGAGCCATGGGATCATCTTGAATAAAATCCTGCATTACATCATCAGTAATTTTCTTAAGCTCTCGCAAGACACTATCGGGAAGTTTTCTAAGATCGACATCATGCTTGTCTATAAGCTCAGTAAGTGCCTTATTATTCCTAGCAGTATATTCATCCAGCATCTCTTGATTGGCGGACTTAGCTGCATATTTAATAATAGCCTTTAAATCTTTTGGTAAAGACTCATAAGCATCTTTATTAATAATAATCTCCAAAGTAGAGCCAGGTTCATGCCATCCAGGATAATAGTAATAATCAGCTACTTGATGAAATCCAAAGGTGAGATCATTGTAAGGTCCAACCCATTCTGCAGCATCTACAACTCCTTGTTGGAGTGATAAAAATATTTCATTGCCTGGTAGAGTAACTGTTTCCGCTCCTGCGCGAGTAAATACCTCACCTGCTAATCCAGGTATTCTCATTTTTAAACCCTTTAGATCTTTTAGAGAATTTATTTCTTTCTTAAACCATCCTGCCATTTGGACACCAGAATTTCCACCCGCTAGAGGAATCAAGTTAAAAGGAGCATAAGCCTCTTCCCAAAGTTCCATTCCCCCTCCATAGTTTAACCATCCATTCATTTCTTGAGCAGTAAGTCCAAAAGGAACAGCAGTAAAAAACTGGGAAGACTTTACTTTTCCTGTCCAATAATAAGAAGCACCATGGCCAAGTTGAACATTACCCTGAGAAACAGCGTCGAATACACCAAGTGCTGGAACAAATTCTCCGGCTCCATAAACCTTTATTTGCATTCTTCCACAAGTCATTTCGTTAACATAATCAGAGAAATTTTCTGGACCCATACCGAGTCCAGGGAAATTTTTTGGCCAGGTAGTCACCATAGTCCACTTGATGGTTTTTTCACCTGTCGAAAAGCATTCCTGATCCTGGACTTGAGGCTTTTCAGAACCAGAACAAGCAATAATAATTGTGGTTAATCCTATAACTAATAATCTTTTCATTTTCATCACCTTACTCATATTTGCTTTAGTTTAGCGTAAGAAACCATCAGCCATTTAGTTTTACTGTTATCAAAGTTTACCTCTACTCTGGCATTGACTCCTTGCCCTTCATAATTGAGAATAATTCCTTCCCCAAAAGCCTCATGAAGTACCCTCTGACCCAGTTTGAATTCTGTGTCAGGAACCTCACCCGAAGGTCTTTTTGGAACATATTTAGATCTTCTCGGAACATTTCCACCCGTTCTTACTTCTACTGTCAATTCCTCTGGTATTTCTCTTAAAAATCTTGAAACGGGATTAAAGCTTTCTGATCCATATAAGTTTCTCATCTCAGCATGAGTTACAAATAGCTTCTCCATTGATCTGGTCACTCCGACGTAACACAACCTTCTTTCCTCTTGTAATTGATTAGGATCTTCTATCGATAATTTATGAGGAAAAAGACCTTCTTCAAAACCGGTGATAAAAACAAGCGGGAACTCTAGTCCCTTAGCTGAATGCAATGTCATGAGTTGTATTGCTGATTCATGTTCTGAGGCCTGAGTTTCGCCTGCATCTAATGCAGCATGATCTATAAACATCTTTAAGGCACTCTCTTCTAATTCTTCAAAAGAATCGGGTTCAAAATCTCTAGCTGCTCCAACTAATTCGGATAAATTTTCAACTCTAGTCCTGCCTTTTTCACCTGCTTCTTTTTTGTGATACGGAATAAGGCCGCTTCTTTCAATAGCGATATCAACAATATCTCTCAGCTGTAAATCCTTTGTCTCTTCTTCAAGGGAATCAAAACTAGACATAAAGCCTTGTATTGATTGAGATGCTCTTGGTGTTAGGCCTTCGATGTCTATCAATTCTTCACATGACTTCCATAGAGATATACTTTTTTCGGCTGCTTTAGCTCTAATGATATCAATTGTCTTAGCCCCTATTCCTCGTGGAGGTATATTAATCACTCTTTCAAATGCCGCATCATCCTCTCTGCCAAAGATTAACCTCAAATAACTCATGGCATTTTTTATTTCTGCTCTTTCATAAAACCTTAATCCACCATAGATTTTATAAGGTAAAGACTCTCGCAAAATTGCTTCTTCCAAGACTCTAGATTGAGCATTAGATCTGTATAAAATAGCCACTTCATCTAAGCTCCGGCCCTGATTTATCCAATTTTGGATGCTGCCTACTACATATCTTGCCTCATCATCTTCGTTATAAGCCGAGTAAATAGAAATAGGCTCTCCTTCTTTTTGATCTGTCCATAATTCCTTACCCATTCTTCCTTGATTGTTTTTAATAACTGAGTTTGCAGCATTTAAAATAACAGAAGTAGATCTATAGTTTTGTTCAAGCCTAACTATTTCAGTATCTTTATAGTCAGTAGTAAATCTATTGATGTTTTCACTTTTAGCGCCTCGCCATCCATAAATAGATTGATCGTCATCCCCTACAGACATGAAATTTGCGCCTCCGTCAGCCAGAAGACGGAGAAATTGATATTGCACTTCGTTTGTATCTTGAAATTCATCAACCAATATATGACTAAACCTTCTTTGATAATGGTTAAGCACTTCTTGGTTAGTCTTTAATAAAATATAGACCCTCAATAGAAGTTCGCCAAAATCTACTAAACTCTCTCGTTCGCAAAGCTCTTCATACGCCTTGTAAACTTCATTCATCTTCTCTACGAAATAATCATCGGACACTTCAACATCTTTAGATCTTCTGCATTCATCTTTTTGTTTATTAATAAACCATTGGATTTGTCTTGGAGGCCACTTCGTATCATCTAGGCCCATAGATTTAACTACTCGCTTTATTACTCTGAACTGATCTTCAGAATCAAGAATAGCAAATTCCTTTCTAAGTCCAGCTTCTTCCCAATGTGTTCTCAATAATCTATGTGAGATGCCATGAAAAGTTCCACACCAGAAATTTCCCATTTCTTCTTGAACTATATCTTCTATCCTGCCACGCATTTCTCTGGAGGCTTTGTTCGTGAAAGTTACAGTTAGAATTGAATGTGGACTAATGTTTTCAGCTTTTATTAACCAAGCAACACGATGAGCTATTACACGAGTTTTTCCTGACCCTGCACCAGCGAGAACAAGTAAATTCTTCGATTCAGAAGTTACTGCATTTCTTTGGGGTTCGTTTAGGCTTTCAAAAATTTCTGATACATCCACCTTTGTATTTTAACTAAGAATCGTTTTTCATTCTTGAGTTATTGATCATTCTTATAAAATAAAATGTCATTTATAAAATTATTTAAAGTCTCTATTAATCTCTAATTCTTTAGGTATCATTGAGATATGGAAAATGCTGAAAAATTCTTTGAAACTTATTGCGATTTTGTAACAAAAGTTACAAGCGATCCAAGCTTAAATATTGAAGATCTAAAAAAATCCCTTGATAGCATTCAAGATAACTCAGCTATTGATGCTCCGCGGTTACTGACCGCTGCTCTAGGATTGGGGAGCGAAACTGGTGAGTTTGTAGAGATCGTGAAAAAAATGGTTCTACAGGGCAAACCTGCAGATGAAGATAATATTTTTCACATGAAAAGAGAGCTGGGAGACGTGATGTGGTACTGGGTTACCGCCTGCATGGCTTTGGATCTTAACCCTGTTGAAGTCATAGCTGAAAACCAAAAGAAACTTGAAGCTAGATATGGTGAACAGTTCACCATCAATCAAAGCGAAGTCAGAGTAAAGGGAGATCTCTAATTAATAAATCCTAGAGACTGCAGGCTTATCCTCTTCTGCAGCATCTGATCTTTTCAAGCCCATAGTCTTCCACACATCATCAATAGCATCTAAGAAATGATTGATATCACTAGCTTCATGTCTTGGTGTGATAGTTACTCTGAATCTTTCATCCCCTTTTGGAACCGTAGGATGAAAAATAGGTTGTATGTAAATTCCATGCTTTTCCAAAAGGAGGTTAGCTGCTTCTTTGCATACTCTGGGATCATAAAGATGGATTGGAATGATATGACTATCATTTTCGAGGAAAGGAATTTGAAGATCTCTTAAACCGAGTCTGATGTGGTCTGAGTTTACTCTTATATTTTCTCTAAGCACCTCAGATTCCATAGATATCTTAATACTAGTAATAGAAGCTGCAGCTACGGAGGGATTCATTGAAGAGGTAAAAATAAAGCCTGGGGCAAAGCTTCTAATATAATCAATAATATCTGCGCTTGCGGCTACATAGCCACCCATTTGTCCAAATGCCTTTGAAAGAGTTCCGTTGATAATATCAATATCATCCTCTAGCCCTTTTTCAGCAGTTATGCCCCTGCCTTCAGGGCCATATAACCCCACGGAATGAACTTCATCTAAATAGGTCAAAGCATTATATTTTTTGGCTATCTCGATAATTTTTTGCAGTGGAGATCTTAATCCTTCCATTGAATAAAGGGATTCAAATACAATAATTTTAGGGCTATCTGCGTTGGCGTTATTTATAAGCTCTTCAAGATGCTCGGTATCGTTATGTCTAAACACATGACATTCAACATTAGCGTTCTTTATACCTTGGATTAATGAGGCATGGTTTAACTCATCTGAGAATATCTCTACACCCTCCAAATTCTTGCATAGGGTCCATAAAGTAGATTGATTTGCTGTATAAGCTGAAGGGAAAAGCAAAGCAGATTCTTTTCTATGTAAGTCGGCGAGTAGTTGTTCGAGATCAACATGATAAGTAGAAGTTCCTGAAATATTTCTGGTCCCACCAGAACCTGTTCCAAGTTCATTGATAACTTCAATAGAAGTCTTAGTGACTTCAGGATGTTGACTGAGGTTTAAGTAGTCATTACTGCACCAAACTTCAACTTCTCTTTGGTTGCCTTCAAAGCGCTCAGTCGCTTTAGGAAAGCTAGATTTGTTTCTATTTATTGCTCTAAATTTTCTATAAAGGCCTTGAGATTTTAGAGAAATAAGCTCGTCAGAAAAGAATTTTTTGTAGTTCATGAATTATTTACTAGTAAAAGTTTATATAATTAAGGTTGGAGCGACCGACATTGTAAATCGAAATGCATTTAAGTGTCTTAATAAGAAGTATTCTCATTTAGTTTAAAATTGAAAGCCATAAAAATAGTCTCAAGAAAAAGTCCTCTAGCTAGGATTCAAGCCCTCTTGGTAGCTGAAAGAATTTCTGAAGCTTGTCCTGATCTTCAAATTCTTCATGAATACAAAACTACTTTAGGTGATTCTGATCTAACTACTCCACTAAATAAAATGCCAGATATTGGAGTATTTACTAATGATATTAGAAATGACCTGATTGATGGAAGGGCCGATATTGCAGTTCATTCATGGAAGGATTTGCCTGTCGATCTAGAGGAAGGTACCGAGATAGTAGGAACTATCGAAAGAGCTGATATGAGAGATATGATCTTTATAAAAAAAGACAGTATGGATAAAGCAAATATATCAATACTAAGCTCTTCTCCGCGAAGAGAGAGAAATCTATCAAATTTTCTACCTTTGTGCCTGCCATTTAAAACACAAATTTCTTTTAAAGATGTCAGAGGCAATATACACACTAGATTAAATAAACTAATAAAAGGTGAGGATGATGGTCTTGTTATTGCAAAAGCAGCAATTGATAGATTCATAGACACTAAGAGAGATGAATTCTTGAACGAGAAAAATGAATTGCTCAAGACGATTGATCATCTGAAGTGGATGGTACTTCCTCTTTCTCACAATCCTTGTGCGGCTGCCCAAGGAGCCCTAGCTATTGAGGCCAGGCAAGATGATGAGGAAATAAAAAGTATTATCTCTAAAATTTCATTTGAATCAGTATTCAATTCTATAGAGGCCGAAAGAATGATATTAAAGTCTTATGGAGGTGGATGTCATCAAAAAATAGGAGTTAGTAATGAAGTCCTTGAAACAGGAACTCTATTAACGGTACAAGGAGAAACTGAGGAAGGTGAGGACATCTCGGTAAGATCGTTTTCTAGCAATAGCCATAAAGATTATTTTGATTCAATCAATAAAGAAAATTATTATCCTATCAATAGACAGGAACAAACATTTTTTGAAAGGAAGCTGCTTGCGGATTCTTATGCAGAGCTTAAATCAATCAAAAACGCTGGAATTTATGTTAGCAGATCGAACACCATAGATGGAACTGATCTGATAGATGATTCTAATATCATCTGGACAAGCGGGATTGATACATGGAAATCTCTAGCAAAAAAAGGTTACTGGGTTAATGGCACCTCAGATAGTCTTGGAGAAAATAACTCACCTGAAGAGAGCCCCTTTGCAGAAAAAAAATGGTACAAGATTACTCATGCCGATAATACAGATAGCTCTAAACAACTGCTGCCTACTTATGAATTAGAACCACTTGAGTTATCAGCAAGACTCCAAGTGTGTGATTATTTTTACTGGATGAGTGCAAGCTCTTTTCAATTAGCTATTGATAGGTATCCTGAGATTAGAAATAAAAATCATGCCTGCGGTTTAGGAAAAACCTTTGATTTAATCAAAAAAGAGGCCGAAAATACCGTTGCTTTTTTGAGCTATGATAGTTGGATTGAAAATATCTCAAATCAGATGAAGTAAAATACACCTTTTGCGTAAGGTATAATGTAAATCTTTTTTTCAACTAATATGAACGTATCGAGAAAATACCCTCAATCAAGATTAAGACGGACTAGGTTCACCTCTGCCATAAGGAATCTAGTAGCTGAAAATAATCTTACAGTTAATGATTTGATCCAGCCTATCTTTGTAAAAGAAGGATTAGACGGCACTGAAAGTATTAATTCATTACCTGGAATTAATAGATATGGATTAAATGCCCTCGATGAAGAAATAGAAAAAATTCAGGATTGTAAAATACAAGCTGTGGCAATATTTCCTGTCATTGATCCCAGTAAAAAGGATGAACTAGGAACTGAATCTCTTAATGAAGATAATTTAGTCTGTGAGGCAATTAGGCAAATAAAACAGAATTCAGATTTAGCCATCATAGCTGATGTAGCGCTTGATCCTTATACATCTCACGGACAAGATGGAATCCTCGATAAAACAGGCTATGTAGATAATGATAAAAGCCTGAATATTCTCTCTGATCAGGCTCTTACTTTAGCAAAGGCTGGTGCAGACATGGTTGCTCCCTCAGATATGATGGATGGAAGAATTGCAAAGATAAGAAATTCTCTAGAAATAAATGAATTCTTTAATACGATCATTCTTTCTTATGCTGCAAAATATAGCTCTAAATTTTATGGTCCATTCAGAGATGCGGTGGGTTCCTCCTCTAACCTGGGAGTCGGCAGCAAAGATACTTATCAGATGTCAGTAGCGAATATCGATGAAGCCTTGCATGAAGTCAGGATGGATATTGAAGAAGGCGCTGACATTGTTATGGTAAAACCTGGTATGCCATATTTAGATGTCATTAAATCCGTAAAAGATACTTTTAAAATTCCTACTTTCGCTTACCAAGTAAGTGGAGAGTATGCGATGCTTAAGGCGGCAATTCAAAATGAATGGCTAGCTGAAGAAGTTTTAATCGAATCATTATTGAGCTTTAAGCGAGCAGGAGCCGATTGTGTATTGACCTACGCTGCAAAAGAAGTTGCTTCTAAATTAAATCAATAAGTTACCTTGCCAAATAAAAAATTTAAAAATGCGCTAGAAAGAAAGTCTCAGGCTTGTCCTCCTATTTGGCTTATGAGGCAAGCAGGCAGATATCATGATCATTATCAAAGTCTAAAAAAAAATTACACATTCGAGGAACTGTGTAAAAAGCCAAGACTTGCTGCAGAAACGGCTATGGGCCCAATTAATGAATTTGATTTTGATGTTGCAATACTCTTCAGTGACATATTGTTTCCTTTAGAAGCCCTCGGTATGGATTTATCATATAACCCAGGCCCACAATTTGGTCTCCATCTTGATGAAGAGAATGCGGGTAGTCTCCTGACCAATCAAAATCCAATAGATTTTATGGATTTTCAAGGAGAGGCAATTGAAAGAACTATAGAAAGACTTCCTGAAGAAAAATCTCTAATAGGTTTTGTCGGAGGTCCGTGGACCTTAATTGCCTATGCCTGTAATGTTAACAAAGACTTGAGCGATATCTCGATATCTAACTTTCAAGTAGGGCTATTAGAAAATGTGATACTCCCGCTTCTGAAAGAGAACATCAAGCTTCAATTAAATGCTGGAGCAGAAATAGTAATGATCTTTGACTCTGCCGCTCATCAGTTAGCTGATGAAGATTTTAAAATTTATTTAGATAAGACATTCAATGAGTTGGCTAAAGAATTTCCAAACAAAGTGGGGTATTACGCAAAAGACGGCATTAACTACGACATAATCATTGATAAAAAAAACCAAGAAGGTATTGCACTAGCAGGCATGGGTTTAGATTCCAGTATCGATCTGAAAGATTATTTCAATCAAACAGGCAATGGTTTCATTCAAGGTAACTTTAGTGAAAATTTTCTTACCCTTCCCTATGAACAATTTTTGCCAAAACTAGAAGATTTTATAAATCATATGGCAGATCTAGGACCTAACGATAGACTTGGATGGGTCTGTGGCTTGGGACACGGCGTACTGAAGACAACTCCTCAAGAAAATGTGAAAGCGTTTGTAACTAAAATTAGAGAAAATTTCTAATGGATATTGAAGAGAAAAAAGCAC
>CAJWIK010000011.1 GCA_913042105.1 uncultured Gammaproteobacteria bacterium | reverse complement strand
CATCCAAAAAAATTAATGAAAAGGGTTCGTCTCATGGAGATATCAAATGGATACCGGATAAAGAAGTCCTGGATCAGATTATCGAATATGGTATTCCTGAAGATTTTGCAAATTTACAGATTGATGACTTTAAAAAATTAAGAGACGAAAAAAACGAAACAATTTCTAATTGGGGAATAAAATTTCTTAGGTTTGTCATAAAGAAATGGAGACACAAAGAGATTGAGGATAATAAAAAGAAAAAAACTAAACCTATTAACAAGGAGTGGATTCCTGATGATGATGCAAGAGATATACTTGTTCGGTCAGGAATAACTGAAGATTTTATAAACAAAGAAATACCTGAATTTGTTTTATATTGGACAGAGCGAAAAGAAGAATCAGATATATGGAATAGTAAGTTTATTGCCCACATAAGAAGACAATGGGGAAGATTCAAGGATGTGAAAGAAAAAGATGATCTACCAACAAAAATGTCTTCAGATTGGCATCCTAATAATGATTTCTATGATGTTCTTGAACTTACAGATATACCCAAAGAGTTTGCCGAGACTTCGAGACCTGAATTCATTATGTACTGGAAAGAAACAGGGCAATCACTTACTTCTTGGAATAGTAAATTTCTTCAGCATGTTAAGTTCCATTGGGAGAAAACAAATAAGGGTCAAACTCCTCAAATATCTAGACAAATAGATAGACGCATTGAATCAAGTTGGAAAATTCAAGAGGAGACTATTCAAACTTCTAAAAAACTTGATACCGAAACTATTCAAGAAAATCTTAGAAGACTTAAAGAAAAGCATCACATCTAGTTTCTCTTAGAGTATTTTAGTGTTATAGTAAGGTATAACACCTAAATTCTATGAAAATTAAACAAACCTACAAAACTGCAGCCATATGTGCTGCCTTCTTAACAATCTGGATGATCTCTGGAAGCTTAGTTGAAGAAGAAAATTTCACGAAGAGCGATTCATCTTTAGATACATTATCTTCGGTAACTATTTTAAACAGTAAGGCCATCGATAAATCTAAAATTCTTAAATCAAGCGGTTTTACAGAAGCTGATAAATTTGTTCAAGTTAGAGCTGAATTAAGCGGGAGAGTGATTTCAAGACCGGCAAAGCAAGGGGACTTTGTAGAAAAAGGTGATCTTATATGCCAACTTTATATTGCTGGAAGAGAAGCTTATCCCAAAATAGTGGCTCCCTTCTCTGGCTATCTCGAAAGCCTAAGAGTAGATGAAGGAGACTTCCTCAATACTGGAGCAGTTTGTGCTTCTTTAATAGATCCAGATCCCATGTTATTGGTTGCGGATATAGCGGAAAAGGATATAGCCCAAATTGAGCTAGGATCTGAGGCTTCAGCTAAATTGATATCAGGAAGACTGATAACAGGTAACGTTTCTTTTATCGCTTCATCAGCTGATAAAAATACAAGAACTTTCAGAGTTGAGATAAGTGTTGATAATAAAGACAGAACAATAAGAGATGGCGTTTCAGCCGAAATTTATATCAAAGGAAAAGAGGAGCCAGCACATAAAATATCACCAGCTATTTTAGCACTGAATGATCAAGGTAAATTAGGTGTAAGGACAGTTACACCAGACAACACAGTTGAATTTAGAGAAATCAAGATCCTAGAAGATACGAATAATGGTATGTGGGTATCCGGATTGGGCAAAGACGCTAGAATTATTACTCTGGGTCAAGAATATGTATTTCAAGGTCAGACAGTAAACGTCAAAGAAACTTTTTCGCCTGAAGCATGAAAAATTTTATTAGTGGCGCTATAAAGAAGAGCAGGACTTCCTTAAGTATATTGGTCCTATTAGGACTTTCAGGTGTGTTTGCACTCAATTATCTCCCTAAGGCTACAGAGCCTGATGTAAATTTTCCAGGAGCTTTCGTAGGGGTTTTTTACGAAGGAGTTTCACCAGAAGATTCAGAAAGATTATTGGCAAAACCACTCGAGGATGCCCTAAGAACAATATCCGGAGTCACCAAAATAACTTCTACCTCTACGACTGGCTATGCTGGTGTAATAATAGAGTTTGATCAAGATGTTGACTTAGATGAAGCTCTAGATGATGTCAGAATTAAGGTAGATGAAGCAAGAGCAGAACTACCTCTTGATGCAAGAGAACCAACAATACGAGAATTTACAACTTCTGATAATCCAGTTTTAACTATAAGCGTTGCAAGCGACGTTCTGCCGCAAAGAGTCCTTGTAAATCTAACTCAAGAGCTACAAGATTTAATTGAGACTCATCCAAACGTCCTAGAGGCTGAACTTAATGGCGTACCTGAAGATCTCATTGAAGCAATCGTCGATAAAAGTAAATTAGAGTCCTACGGAATATCCATGAATCAGCTCTACCAAGCTGTATCCAATAATAATCGTGTAATCCCTGCAGGTTTTCAAGATACAGGTAGTGGGAGATTCGCGGTTAATGTGCCGAGTGTGTTCTCAGACTTGGAAGATATAGAATCATTACCCATTAAAGTCTCAGGTAACTCTGTGGTTACACTCAAAGATGTTGCAGATGTTAGCTTAACTTTCAAGGACAGAGGTGGCTATTCTCGAATTAATGGTCAGCAATCTCTTTCAATAGATGTTAAGAAACGTTTAGGCACTAACATAATAGATACTGTCACTGATATAAGAGTGCTTGTAGAAAAAGCTGCTGAAGACTTTCCTGAAGGGGTAGAAGTTAATTTCGTTCGTGATGATTCTGCTTTCGCGTTAACTATGATCTCAGAACTTCAAGGCAATGTATTAACCTCGATAGCTTTGGTTATGATTGTTGTTTTGGCAGCCCTTGGTTTTAGAACTTCTATGCTTGTAGGAATGGCTATTCCATTCTCTTATTTATTCGCACTTTCAGTTCTATACATTTTAGATAAAGAATTTAATTTTATGGTTATGTTTGGGATGCTTATATCCATGGGTATGACCATAGACGGCTCCATAGTAGTCACAGAATATGCAGATAGAAAACTAGCTGAAGGAATGAATAGAGTAGATGCTTATACAGCAGCTGCTACAAGAATGTTTTGGCCTGTCCTATCCTCAACCACTACAACTCTTATTGCCTTTACACCTTTAATGTTCATGCCTGGATTTGGTGCTTTTATAAGAGATATGCCCATAACAGTTTTCTGTGTTCTTGTGGGATCACTAATATACTCCCTTATTTTTGCTCCTATATTGGGTGCTATGTTTGGAGGGTTGGCAAAGCAATCTGAAGAAGAAGTTAATAATACCCGTTTACTCGAGTCATCTGATCCGCTTAGCTTGAGTGGCGCTTCAGGAGTGTACGCAAGAAAAATCAATCAATATTTAGATACTCCAGGGCAAACGATCACCATCATATTAGGAGCTATTATTCTTTGTATCGGTTTATGGATGCAACATGGAAAAGGAATAGTGTACTTTCCTACAGTCGCTCCTCAATTTGCAGAAGTTGATATTCTTGCAAGGGGCAACTTAGCCGTAGATGAGATTAGAGATATTGCAGTTGATGCTGAACAGAAAATTATAGAGATTGAAGAAATAGAAATGCTTTCGGTCTGGTCAAACTCAGGTGGTAGTGGAAGAAGCCAACGTGGTGGCTCTCCTGATAGAGTCGGGGGAATGTTTGTAGATTTCTGGGCAGAAGATGATGCTGTATCAGACTTAGATGGATTCCAAATTATGGATTTGCTTCGAGAACAATTTGTAGACACTTCAGGTTACATCGTGCAAGTTGAAGCCGAGGAAGGAGGCCCGCCAATAGGAAAGCCTCTTCAGTTAAGTGTGCGAGGTGACAATGAACAAGAGCTTATTTTAGCAATACAGAAAATAAGAAGATTTGTTGAAAGCATTGGTAGCTTTATAGAAATTGAAGATACTACTGTTAATAGAGGCATAGAATGGGAACTCGAAATTAATAGAACTAAAGCAGCGCAATATGGCGCAGGACTTAGTGATGTTGGTGCTGCCGTTCAGATGGTAACAAATGGTATTAAAGTAGGTGAATACCGTCCATTAAATTTAGATAGAGAAGTTGATATAAGAATTAGATTCCCTAAATCTGAAAGAAATATAGATCAATTAGGTAACTTAAATGTACAAACTCAGAAAGGCTTAGTCCCTGTAAGCAGCTTTGTAGAAACCAATATCAAACCAGCTACAAAAAGTATAAGTAGGCAAGATGGGAAAAGGGTACATTCTTTAGCAGCCAGAACTGTTGAAGGAGCCATACCATCAGTGCAGATCAAGAAAGTTAAAGACTGGCTAAAAACAGCCGATCTAGGAAAAAATGTAATTGTAGGATTTGATGGTTTTGATAAATACAATCAAGAAGCTGCTGAATACCTAGTCTTGGGTTTTATAGGCATGTTATTTGTTATGTTGATAGTCTTGGTAGCCCAATTTAATAGTTTCTATCAAGCGAATATAGTCTTGTCAGCGATACTTCTATCTTTTGGAGGAGTATTTATATCATTACTAGTCTTAGATAGATCATTCAGTACCTTGCAAACAGGTATAAGCTGTGTGGCACTGGCAGGAATTGTTGTGAATAATAATATCGTACTCATTGATACATTTAATTTACTAAAGAGAAATAACCCTGGTTCATCTACTAAATCAGTAGCACTTAGAAGTGCTATTTTAAGATTAAGGCCGGTGTTCCTAACATCCTTCACGACGATTGCAGGCCTTTTACCGATTGCACTAGGCTACAGTATTGATTTGATAGATAGAACTGTAAAAACAGGATCATATATCACGAGTTTTTGGGAACAAATGGCAGCGTCTCTAGTGGTCGGATTAACTGTTGCGACTATCTTAACTTTAGTAGTCACTCCATGTGCTCTAGCTCTCTCTGATGATATGCGATCATTGCCCACAAGGGTTGGAAGACTTTTCATGAAGCCTGTTTTGGCTATTAATGGCTTTAGAAAAGCCAACTGAGCAACTAGAACTATCTAATGATAACTGTTATAAGTTATCATGTTCCGTCATTTTAAAAGGACTTATATCCAGTTATAAACTAATGAAGGAATATGTATGACCCCCAAATTAAAAATTTTTATTTTTATCCTTGCTCTACTTTCTTCCTCTATTTTCACTGAGGAGCTACAAGAAGTAATTGTTTTAGAAAAGAAACTATCTAGCTTGAATGGCTGGTCTAGTAATCAATCTATTTCTTCAATAAACAAAGAGGAATTAAATAAACTTGATGCGCAGCATCCTAAACAGATTTTCAGAAGATCTCCGGGGGTTTGGATAAGCCGTGGTTCCGGCCAGGAGCATTTGACTGCTATTAGATCCCCTGTTCTATCAGGTCCAGGTGCATGTGGTTCTTTCCTAGTGCTTGAGGATGGTCTTCCTATTAGGCCAACTGGCTTTTGTAACGTGAACGGTTTATTTGAAACATTCTTTGAAATGGCTTCAGGAGTAGAAACTATTACCGGTCCTGCAAGCTCTAGGTATGGAGCCAATGCCATGCATGGAGTAATTAATGTACTTTCAAATCCAATTAACTCAGACAGTAAACTTTATACAAACATAGGGCCTAATAACTATAAGAACTTTAAAGTAAGAACAGGTAATAAAAAAGACTGGAGCTTTGATGGTTTCTTTGCAAATAATGATGGCTTCAGGAATGACTCTGGATATGACCAGCAAAAAATTAAAATTCAATCAAATTTCACAATCTCTTCTTGGGATGCCGCACTTAAGGCTACCTTAACTAACCTCAATCAAGAGACTGCAGGTTATATCAATGGACTTGATTCTTACAAAGATGAAGATTTCAGTAAAAGAAATTTTAATACTGATGCCTACCGTGACGCTAATTCGCAAAGGCTTTCTGTAAGATTTAAAAAAGAATCTAAAAATTCCCTTATCTCCATTACTCCCTATGTAAGAAATAATGATATGAAATTTTTTCAACATTTTCTTCCTGGGACGCCTTTAGAAGAAAATAATCATCGAAGCATGGGTATTGTGATTCAACAAATTTCAGATAAAGAATCCTATAGCTTTGTGAGAGGACTACAAATAGACCTTGCGAAAGCCGAACTTACAGAAACTCAAAGAGATGCTTTAACAACAAGCTCAGCTTTTAACAATGCAACCAGGCCAAAAGGGAAACACTACGACTACGAAGTTGATTCATTTGTTTATGCTTTTTTTGGAGGAATAGAAGATCTTTATCTCAATGAGAGTCTTAATTTCTTTGCCGATGCTAGGGCTGAATTTATAGAATATGAATACTCTAATAGGATGATAAGTGGCAATACTAGAGAGGATGGAACCAAGTGTGGATTTGGAGGGTGTTACTACAATCGACCTTCAGATAGGACAGATGATTTTAATGAAGTAAGCGCAAGAACGGGCTTAGTAACAAACTATGAAAATATAAATTATTTCTTTCAGGTGAGTTTAGGCTTCAGACCACCGCAAATAAATGAAGCATATAGGTTACAAAAAAAACAAACTGTTAGTGATCTTGATGCAGAAACCTTAACGATGTATGAATTGGGTAGTAAGTTTAATTTAAAAACAATTAATGGATCTATAAGCCTTTATCAAAGCAAAAAGAAGAATTCTATTTTCAGAGATTCTGAAAACTTTATTGTGGATAACGGCAAAACTGATCACGAAGGTGTCGAGTTAAGCCTTCAATGGGATATGAACCCTTTCAATAAAATTACCTCAAATATTACTTATGGAAATCATAAATACGACTTCGAGACCGATACCAGCATGAGAGAAAAGATAAGAATTGGAAACCGAATAGATACTGCACCGAAATTAATGGCAAATTTAATATGGGATATAACTCTTAATGATAACTCCGCGATGGCCTTCGAAATGGAACATATGGGTTCATACTTTACAGATGCAGCGAACTTACATGAATATGATGGTCATACTTTATATCATGCTCGGTTTAATAAAGAATTATCGAGCTCTACGAGGTATTATCTAAGAATGGATAATATTTTTGATAAAGCTTATGCTGAAAGAGCAGATTTTAATGCCTTTGGTGGTGATAGATACTTCCCAGGTCTTCCTAGAGAAGTATATATTGGCTTAGAATATACTTTTTAAATAAGAATCAATGAATAAAAAAGTAGAAATAAACTTTGAAAGTGCCTTGAGTGACTTGGAGTCAATAGTAGAGGAGTTAGAGTCAGGCGATCTAAGTCTAGAAAACTCTCTAAAATCTTTTGAAAAAGGAATCAAGCTTGCAAGACAATGCCAAGAAAAGCTTTCTCAAGCAGAATTACAAGTTCAAAAATTAATTGAAGAAGATGGAGAACTCAAAACTACTCCATTGAAAGATGTCTGAATTTGAAAGCCTCTTAAATTCATATAAATCCAGAATCAATAAACAATTGGAGGGCTTACTTCCAAGAGATGATTCGATTCTTTCATCGGCCATGCGTTATTCTGTTCTCAACGGAGGAAAGAGACTGAGGCCCATACTTGTTTATATGACTAGCGAGTTAGGGAATGCTAAAAATGATTCACTGGACACCTTAGCAGGGGCTATAGAATTAATTCACTGCTATTCACTAATTCATGACGACTTACCTTCTATGGATAATGATGACCTTAGAAGAGGAAATCCTACTACTCATAAAAAATATGATGAAGCTACTGCCATACTAGCTGGGGATGCCCTGCAACCACTTGCCTTTGAACTTTTATCGCAAATAGATGCTCCAGATCAATCAAAACTAGCCATTATTAATAATATAGCCAACGCTTGTGGTCATTTGGGAATGGTGGGTGGGCAAATTAAAGACATTCATTCAGATGACATTAAAGATGTCGAAGCCTTAGATCTGATGCATTCTCAAAAAACAGGAAGATTAATTCAAACTTCTTTAGAAACAGCAGCTATATTATGTGGACTAAGTGCCAATGAAGTATCGATGCTTAGCGAATACGGATCTAAAATTGGGTTAGCTTTTCAAATTCAAGACGACATTATTGATATTGAATCACCCTCTTATATCAGCGGTAAAGATCAAGGATCTGATATAGGCCAAGATAAGATTACTTATCCAGCTATAGCTGGTTTGGAAGAGTCTAAAATTAGAGCAAAAGAATTGGCCAGTGAAGCGAAAAAAATACTTCAACCATTATCAAAAAATGCTGATAATCTACACAAATTAGCTGAGTATGTAGTCTCTAGAGAAACCTAAATTGTGAAAATTTTTCAATCCATTCCCACAGAACATCCTATATCTGAAATTCTTAAAGATATTGAGACACCCTGTGATGTAAGAAAACTTACACCCTCGCAAATACCACAATTAGCTGATGAGCTCAGGGAATTCCTTCTTTACTCAGTAGGAAGAACTGGCGGTCATTTTGGAGCTGGGTTAGGGGTTATTGAACTAACTCTAGCACTGCATTATAAGTTTGATACTCCGCATGACAGAATAGTTTGGGATGTTGGTCATCAAACTTATCCTCATAAGATAATAACTGGAAGGCGAGAGGCGATGGAGAGCATGCGCCAGAATAATGGTCTTGCTCCTTTTCCTGTTCGATCTGAAAGTGACTATGATACTTTTGGTGTAGGTCACTCAAGCACTTCGATCAGTGCAGCACTCGGCATGATCACTGCAGCCGAAAAGAAGAATGAAAAAAGACATGTCACAGCGGTGATTGGTGATGGAGCACTAACGGCTGGTATGGCCTATGAAGCTTTAGCACATGCCGGATCCATAGATAAAAACCTATTAGTCATCCTAAATGATAACCAAATGTCTATTTCCGAAAACATAGGCGGACTTAGGAATTACCTCACTAGAATTTGGGCAAGTAAAACTTACAACAGAATAAGAGAAAGTGGAAAGAGTGTCTTGACCTATCTACCAGGAGCTAAAGAGTTCGCCAGAAAGGCTGAGATACATGCAAAAGGCATGGTAGCACCTGGTTCTCTTTTCGAAGAACTGGGCTTTGAGTATTTTGGTCCAGTTGATGGACATGATTCTAAAAATCTAATCAACATATTAGAAAACTTAAAGAATATTAACGGCCCAAAATTTCTTCATGTCATTACGACAAAGGGGAAAGGCTTCGCTCAAGCTGAGGATGATCCTGTAGGATTCCATGCTATCAACAAAATAAAAACAGAGGATCTGCCTGCGAATGATAAGAAAAAATCAACACTTCCTTCGTACTCTAAAATATTTGGAGAGTGGCTGTCCTTTAAAGCTGCCAATGATGAAAATCTTGTTGCTATAACACCTGCAATGGGAGAAGGATCTGGTATGAATGATTTTTCTAAAGAATACCCAGATCGATACTATGACGTAGCAATCGCCGAACAGCATAGTGTGACTTTTGCAGCCGGTTTAGCCTGCGAAGGCTTAAAGCCTGTAGTAGCAATCTATAGTACATTCCTCCAAAGAGCCTATGACCAATTGATACATGATGTGGCTCTACAAAATCTAGATGTCCTCTTTGCAATTGATAGGGCTGGATTAGTTGGTCTTGATGGGGCCACTCATCAAGGCGCTTTTGACCTTTCCTTTATTAGATGCATTCCAAATATGGTCATTATGGCTCCCTCCGATGAAGCAATGGCCTGGAAGATGTTCAATAGCGGATATGAGTATCCTGGTCCAGTTGCGATTAGATATCCTAGAGGGATTGGTACCGGTGTTTCTTTTGAAAAAACTGAAGATACTATTGAAATAGGTAAGAGCAAAACGGTTCTTACTTCAGATAATAAAGAGGTCATAATCTTATTTTTTGGAAATCTGTTCGATTCTGCAATTCAAGCAGGTAAGGAAATGAATGCCAGAGTCGTAGATATGAGATTTATCAAACCAATTGACGAACATCTAATCCAAGAAATTAGTGATGACTATAAATTAATTGTGACACTTGAAGATAATGTCGTTGCAGGTGGAGCCGGATCAGCAGTCAATGAAATGCTTTTAAAGATTAATACGAATTCTAAAATCTTGAATATAGGTTTACCTGATGAATTTATAGAGCATGGAGATCAGGAACAGCAAAAAGTTATCAATGGACTGGATGGTGAGGGTATTACTAAATCTATCAGAGAAAAACTAGCCTTAGTCTGATCCTTTCAGCATGTGTCCCATTTGCTTTGACTTAACCTCAAGATAACTCTTATTCTCTTTTGTGGGGAGAGTCTCAATTGCTATCCTCTCAGAAACTTGAATACCGACATCTTCTAAACCTTTTATCTTGGCAGGGTTGTTTGTCATCAAACGAACTGATGAAACTCCTACCGAAGACAACATCTCTTTGCAATATGAATAATCCCTCTCGTCTGCCGCAAAGCCAAGTTTTTCATTTGCTTCTACAGTATTAAGTCCTGCATCTTGAAGTTCATAAGCTCTAATTTTGTTAACAAGTCCAATGCCTCTACCTTCTTGAGCCATATAAATAACCATTCCCCTTCCCTCTGAAGCTATACGCTCTAAAGCCATTGCCAATTGTGGGCCACAGTCACATCTCAAGCTGAATAAAGCATCACCGGTAAGACACTGAGAGTGTATTCTTAAAAGAGATTCGTCACCAAGATCCCCAAGATATATCAGCAAATGTTCTTCACCTTTTTCTTCATCTTCAAATCCTATAACGGAGAAGTCAGCCCAAGGTGTAGGAAGTTTTGCTTTTGCTTTTTTTTGAATTGCCATAAATTTAAGCCGAGTATTCTACTTCAGAAAAGTTAAATTTTAGAGAAAAATTACAGATAAAAAAATAAGCACTAAAGCTGCAAAAAATCCTGCCAGCACGTCATCAATCATTACATAAAATGCGCCATGTTTTTTATCTAGAAGTTTTATTCCAAATGGCTTCCAAATGTCAAAAACTCTAAAGATAAGGAATGCCAAAAATAGCCAGACTATCCCGGGATTAAGAAAAGGGAGAGGGATACATGCAATCCACATACCTACAAATTCGTCCCATACAAAACTACCAGGATCATTTTCCGCCTCAACAGTCCTTGGATAGATATATAAACCAACAAAAAAAGAGAAGAGAATGAATAGAAGAAAAAATGCACTATCAATCCAAGAAACTAAAAGGCTTTCAATAAAGAAATAATAGATAAGAAGAGCAAATAAACTGCCAATGGTGCCTGGGGCGATGGGAGATAAACCAGAACCTAGTCCTAGTGAAATCCAAGAAAGTGGATTTTTAAGATTCATATTTAGAAATGTTGATATCCAGAGTTAAAGTCTATTTTCTCATTTGATTCATTATATAAAACTAATTCTCTAGAAGAGTTAGTAGTGCCAATTTGTGTAATTGGAATATTCAGTTTTTTACCAATCATTAATATCTTATCAAGGTGAGATTTGTCTGCAGTAAAACACAGTTCATAATCATCGCCTGAATTAATGATCTCAATAGTCTTATCAGAAACAGGAGTCGGAATTTTTTCAAGGTAGACATCTGCACCTACTTCACTAGAAATGCATATTAAATTTAGATCTTGCAGTAAACCATCTGAAATATCTATGGCCGCACTAGCTAGACTATTTAATTCTAATCCAAGATCGATTCTTGCCTTAGGGCAGAGATAGGAATCAATATTCTCTTTATTCAATATAGTCTTATTTGTTAATTCTTTTAAACCTAAATAAGCCCTACCAATCTCACCGCTTACTAGTATTAATTGATCTTCTTTTGCATTTGATCTCAGAACAGATTTCCCTGCTTCAACAGTTCCCATCACTTGAACAGTTATTGAAAGCGTCCCTTTTGTAGTATCTCCCCCAATAAGAGGAATCCGATAGTCATCAGAAAATTTACTTAACCCTTTAGAAAAATCGCTTATCCAAGCTTCGTTTGCATCCGGTAAAGTTAGAGCTAAAGAATACCAAGCCGGATGAGCACCAGAGGCAGCTATATCGCTTAGAGCTACAACGCATGATCTGTAGGCAATATCACTTGCCGACATAGTCTTTAAAAAATGAACACCCTCTATAGAGGTATCTAAAGAATTAACTAAATGATGATTTTTATTAGATGAAATGACTGAAGCATCATCACCAATTGAAACTTCTACATTGTGCTCGGCCAAGAAGGCCGAGCCAATGTTAGAAAAGTATTTTTGAATTAATAAATGTTCGTCCAAGGCTTTTTCCTTAGACAATCTTTTATTACTCAGGGATAGCCTCAAATAAGCCAGTAGCTCCCATTCCACCACCAACGCACATGGTAACTATTCCGTATTTACCACCACTACGTCTAAGCTCTCTGGTTAAGTGACCTACTTGTCTAGAACCAGTCATTCCAAATGGATGACCGATTGCTATTGAACCACCATTTACATTTAATTTATCTGATGGAAGACCAAGTTTGTCTCTTATGTAGACTACTTGAGAAGCAAATGCTTCATTTAATTCCCAAAGATCAATGTCATCAACTGTTAAGCCCGCTGATTCTAGTAATTTTGGAATTGAAAACACTGGACCTATACCCATCTCATCAGGTTGACATCCTACAGTAGTAAATCCTCTGAAATAAGCTAAAGGCTTAAGTCCTAGTTCATTAGCTTTTTCTTCGCTCATGATTAGAGTAACTGAAGCTCCGTCTGATAGTTGTGAAGAATTACCAGCTGTTACAGAACCGGCCTCAGGATTAAATACTGGATTAAGACTAGAAAGACCATCTAAGGTAGTTTCTGGTCTATTACATTCATCTCCTGCAACAGTAACATCTACTTCTTTCTCTGCACCAGTTTCTTTATTCTTGAGGATCATTTTTGTGTCCATAGGAATAATTTCGTCATCATAGAGTCCTGCGTCTTGAGCAGCTGCACATCTTTGTTGACTAGATAAAGCATATTCATCTTGAGCTTCTCGTGAAACATTGTATCTATCGGCCACAGCTTCTGCTGTAGTACCCATAGCATGATAAATACCAGGTGCTTCTTCTGCGAGTTTGTCATTGACATACATATGCATGTTTGTGTGACCTTGCGAAGTGCTGATTGACTCAACTCCTCCAGCAATAATGCAATCGTAAAATCCACTTTGGATTTGAGTTGCTGCCATTGCAATTGAATTCAGGCCTGAAGAACAATAACGATTGATGGTGACTCCACCTGTTTCAATCGGAAGATTTGAAAGTACAGCAACATTTCTTGCAATGTTATGACCTTGAGCTCCTTCTGGATTACCACAACCTAAAATAATATCTTCAACCATAGAAGCATCAACTTTAGGATTTCTTTCTAAAAGTGCATTTACAACATGAGCTGTCATGTTATCTGCACGAGTGTTATTGAACCCACCGCGAAAAGATTTCGCTAGGCCTGTTCTTACACTATCAACTATTACTGCATTACGCATATATTCTCCTTATTATATGAATTTTTAATAAATTCGGGCCTGAAATGTTAGGTCACTGTCAATTATTAAGCAAGTTAATTTATAGACAAAAAACTACATATTTGTGAGGATAATATCGTCAGAATCTACAGGTAAAACTACTAGTGTCCCATCTTCTGCCAGGATCCAATCTTTACGTATTTCATCGACTCCTCTTACAAAAATAAGCTCAGTGATGTAATTCCTGGGAGCTGGGGTTAAATGATAAAACACTAATTGTTTTACTTGAGCCGTGTTAGCTATCTCTGCAGCTTCAATTAATGTTGTGTGATAAGTCTTTATATCGGCCATGACCTTTGCTCGCAACATAGCTCCATTTTCTTTAGAGAAATTTTCAATAACCTCTACCATATGATTAGCTTGAGCTTCATGAAAAAGAACATCAACATTCATAGAGTTGTCTATAACGCTTTGTGCATAGGACGTATCTCCTGTGATTACTAAGGATCTGCCTTTATATTCGAACTTGAAACCAAGAGAGGGCTCAATAGGCTCATGAATAACCTTAAAAGCTGATATCTTAAGATCTCCAGTATCGACAATTATAGGATTATTTAGATCAATCGTTTGAGTATTAAAACCAGCATATTTTTTGGGGGCTATGTCATCTCCATGATGTTCATGTCTAAAACCATAATCAGGTCCGTAAGCCATTTCGATCCCCTTAGTCACTCGCTCTACTCCTTCAGGACCGAAAACCTTTAATTTATCTTTTCTGCCTGCCATTATCCAAGCACCTTGATGCAAATTTGGAAGATCAGAAATATGATCTGAATGAAGATGGGTTAAGAGAACTGCATTAATGTCACCAAAATTTATATTCCAGCTTTGTAAATTAGAGGCGCTTCCATTACCGATATCGACAACAAACATATCTTCGCCGGCCTTAACTAGCATACAAGTTTCAGCTCTTCCTGGACTGGGTATAGGAGATCTCGAACCACAAACAGCAACACTTAAGGCATCTTCTTTAGGTAAATTATCAGAAGCATTAACCATTCCTGAGACGACTAAAGACATCATACGATCTTGAACTGAGGGAACTTGAATAATGACAAATGAAGTGATCCCAAGAATAATTGCCACAAGTGTGAATTTGAGCATGAGTTTCATGTATTAATTGTACCAAATAGGAGAGGACCAGGCTCTTTCCTGAATTGTCACCGGTATATCTGATCTTGGCTTCTCTTTATCTCGGATAGCATCCCAAGTTGACCATCTGCAAGTAGGGTTCTCAAGAACACGTGCATAATAAAAAGCTTCTTGACCATTAATAAACTCTGGATCTTGCCAAAATGTCTTTATTTCTGGGTTACCCTTTTCACGACTGATCGAACAGTCATCAATATTAACCGTAGCGCCGTTATCGGGACATCGATGGGTTTGAGAATTAACACTCTGGCCGTCAGAACAAGCCACATCATATACTTTCTCTTGCTGTTCGCCTTTGTCTATCCATCCTTTGATTATTTGAACTCTTTGCAGTGGTGCTCCAAGTGGGTCTGAAATAGCCCAGACAAGAAACTTGGGGCTTTTACCTCTTTCTTGAATTATATCTCCCCCCATTGGAATATTTTTAGAATAGGCTTTCTGAATAAGATCAGGATCAGCTAATGTTGAATTCTCAAAATTGTAACCTGCAAAAAAACGAACTTTAATTCTAGGTCCGCTAGTACCAAAAGTTTCTTTGCGTCGAAATGCGTCATAAATTGACTCTCGAGTGTTTTCTTCAGCCCACACTCCTGCAAGCCCTGAAGATCCAAATCTAATGAGACGTGTTCCAACATTTAGGTAACTCTCACCTCCTATTTCACTTACTGTTTGGGGCCTAAAAGTCTTTGATATAAATCCATACAACCCTCTAAAAGGAACAGAACCTCTTAGATATGGCTCTCCATCTAAAAGTCCAATCTTAGAAAAGTGAGTTTCTTCGTCGAAAGAACCGCCTCCTACATGAGTATCACTAGATCCTATAATCCCAAATTTGAAAGGATTAGATATCCCTTGTTCTGAGAGAGTCAGTCCTCTTAAATAAGCATCCCTTACATAACTCCCATTTAAGTTACTTAAAATCTTTTCTCCCGGATGGTTCATAGGGGCCTCAAAAGCAGCCCACTCGTCATTTTTAGATAGAAATGGATGAGTCTCAGAGGTTCCTTTAGCTTGAGTTATTTCAACTAAAGGTTCATTGCGCAATCTTTTATTTACATAAGCTTCATCTATTGGGCCACCATTGTAATCAGTCATAGAAAAAGCAGCACCGCCAGAGATATTTGAATTATGAGGAATAGCCAAACTTTCTGTACCTTCTTCTCTTCGCATATCCATCCAATTCCATAATTTTTCCGGATCTTGACTATCTAATCTTGAAAAAAGCCTACTTGGTAAATTATTTGTATCTCTAAAGATTACATTCCTGTGTAGGTATCTATCATAAAGATCAACACTAGATGTAAATTCATAACCAGCAAAAGTTGTAAAGATTCCAGGTTTGTAAGCATCATCTGCTGCTTTTATAGTTTTTTGCCATGTGGAATTCGCAACTCTTTCTATGAGATCTTTATCTACACTTCCATCCTCAAAACGCTCGTTTAGTGACCTTGCAAAGGGCCTGAATAGATTTGATCTTTTAAAAACTGAAAAAATACTGTTACTTACTGTCTTGTTTAAGTCATGTATTGGTTCAGAAAAATCATATTTTGAAAACTCCGAGCTAGTATCCGCAGCTTCTTTTATGATCCCCATAAAAAAAGCATGATCTGTAACGGCATAAAAATCTAGTGGCTTTTTAAGTTGTATTTCATAACCAGTTGGATGAGGGATGGCCTCACCTTGAGCAAATCTATATGCATCAGATGGAGAGGCTATCGTGCCAAAAGTATAAGCATCAAAAGAATTAGAAGTATGAACATGTAGATCACCAAAATAAGCATTTCTATCTGGATTTGGTTCTGGTTTGTACTGGATCGTACTTTTTTGATCTTCCAGAGCAGACAAATTATTTACTTCTTTAGGTTCATATGTTTCGGAACAGGCACCCATCATTAAAAGAAAAGATACCAACGTGATATTTTGTTTTTTCATTATTCACTCCCCAAATAAAGTATAGGTAATTATCAAAGATGTCTAAAGAAGAAAAAATGTCATTGTTCTGACAAGACCATATGTTGGAAATAAAGAAATATGAATGAGGAGATAGTTCTAATTAAAGCCCAAGAACAGCTTTAGCCATGATATTTCTTTGAATTTCATTGCTCCCTCCATAAATGGTGGTCGCTCGCAAATTTTGATATTTACCAGCAATAGATCTAAAAGTTTCATCTCCAATAGCCAATTCATTGGTTCCGAAGCTTGTATCTTGAAACGGAATACCGTAATAACCAATCACATCAAGGGTTAACTCAGAAATTTCTTGTTCAAGATCAGTTGCCAAAGTTTTCATCATTGAAGATTCAGGGCCTGGGCTATCGCCCTCTCTTATTGAGCTTAAAATTCTTAAGGAAGTATATTGAATAGCTTGGGCCTTAATTTCCAATTCAGCCACCTTAACCATATAGGGATTAATAAAATTTTTATCATTATGAGTGAGAGCGATTTTATCAATTAACCTTCTTATAAATTCTATATCAGATAGACTTTTTGAACCTCCTACGCCACCACTTCTCTCAAATTCCAATAAATATTTTGCTACAGACCATCCATCATTTTCCTCTCCTATCCGGTCCTTCACATTAGCTATAGCATCGGTAAAAACGACTTGATTAAAATCATGATCTTGGGCCATAGTTAAAATTGGCTCTACTTTCACTCCGGGTTGGTCCATATCTAACATTAAGAATGTAATGCCTTGCTGTTTTTTACCAGAATTGTCAGTTCTTACTAAGCAAAATATTTTATTCGCTAGATGAGCATGTGTTGTCCAAATTTTTGTGCCATTAATTATGTATTGATCTCCTTGCCTAACAGCCCTGCACTGCAAGCTGGCTAGATCTGAACCTGCACCTGGTTCGCTATAGCCCTGACACCAGTAGTCTTCTCCGCTAATAATTCTTGGTATGTAATAATCTTTTTGTTCCTTAGTACCTCGGCCTAATAATAAGGGCCCTATCATTGCTAGTCCCATAGGTATTAAGTTGGGTGCTCCTGCTTTTGCACACTCAGATGAAAAAATATATTTTTGTGTTTCCGTCCAATTTGTTCCGCCATATTCTTCAGGCCAAGATGGGACCAGCCACCCTTTCTTCACTAGTTTAGATTGCCACTCCATTGCAACATCTTTCTCTGTAAAGACAGCTGAAGTATGTTTTGCTGCGCTAATAAGATCGGCAGTCAGTTCTGAATCTAAGAAGCTTTTAACCTCTTCTTTAAATAAGACTTCTGCTTCCGAAAAATTTAGATTCATTTATTTATTTTATATTTACTATCCTTGTGCCTATATTGCCGCCGGCTAATAAATCTACAAATCCTTGGGGAGCTTGATCTAGTCCGTCCAATTCGTCTGTTAAGACTTTTAGTTTGCCAGATTCAATCCATCCGATTAAATTATCGGTCGCTTCCTCATACCTTTCGGCATAATCAAATACTAGAAATCCTTGCATCCTAATACTTTTATTTACCAATAACCCAGGTATTCCTTTTGGTCCGGGTTCAGGGGTGCTTGTGTCGTATTGTGAAACAACTCCACAACAAGCTATGCGGCCTCCAGAATTTAATCTAAATAATGCAGAGCCTAAAATCATGCCTCCAGTATTATCAAAGTAGACATCTACTCCTTTTGGAGTAGCTTCTTTGAGATTCTGTCTAAAATTAGCATCTTTATAATTAACCGCAGCATCAAATCCTAAATCTTCAATCAATCTTTTGCATTTCTCATCGCTTCCACAAACACCCACAACATTACAACCTTGAATCTTCGCAATTTGTCCAACCATATGGCCAACTGATCCGGCCGCTGCTGAAATCATTACAGTCTCTCCTGGTTGCGGCTGTCCTACATCAAGCAAACCAAAATAAGCCGTCAATCCATTAATACCTAAAGGACCTAAATAGAGGGAAGGATCTATTGCCTCTCTGAGCAGTGTTAGTGATTCAGGTTTTTGAATTGAATATTCCTGCCAACCTGTTTGAGTGAGTACATTTCTACCAACAGGAAAATTACTATCATTACTTTCAATAATTTCGCCAATACCCGTGCAGTTCATAACAATGCCTGTTTTAGGGGCACCTGCATAACTTGCACTACCCTGAAGCCCTGCCCTTGTTCCTGCAGTTATTGCAAATGAAAGAGTTTTTACCAACACCTCATCTGTTTTGACTTGAGGCATGTCTGACTCGACTAATTTATAGTTACTTTCTTCTAATTTTCCTTCCGGAAGACTGTTTATTAAGACTTGTTTATTTTGCATTGATTAAACTTATATCAAATTCATTACTAATTAAACTTTTTTTCAAGAAGTATTTCTTCAAAAATACTAATTTTAAGTTCCATTGCTTCCTGCTTGGAAAGCATTTGATTTTCTCTCAGCTCTACCCAGTACCCAGCAGAGTTCATAGATGTTAAGAGAATTTGAACATTTTCTTTTAGGTCATTTATCTCTGGAAGCCATTTATACAAAAGACGCTTCATATGTTTTTGGTTTCGTTCGTAATTTTTCTGTAGAAGTCTATATTTCCATTTATTTGCCACGGTTGCTCTATAAAATTGTAAGTTTGCATCAAAGATATCAGCCTCGAGTTCGATAAGGTCTTTTATTCTTTTAGCAATATTTCCTGTGGGCTTAGTATTCTTAATTTTTTTTTCGTAAGTGGCTCTAACTTTCTCATCCATTTTTGAAAAGAGAGTCTCCTTGTCTTGAGCTTGTCTAAATACAGTTCTAATACCTAGACTTGCTTCATCTGCAACTTGCTGAGCTGTCGGTTCAAGTATCCCTGATTGAATAAGATTCATCATGGCATCCACAATAATATTTTGGCTTGCAAGACTTCTGAGCCTTCTTCCATCTTGATCTAATTTTTTTATTTGCTGAGGATTCTGCATTAGACAAAGATAAACTACTGGCATACTATATGTCAATTAAAAAAGGGAGAACTTATTATGGAAGTAAAAAATGCTGTAATGCCTAATGAGGCACAGTTAAAAGAGTTTAATGAGCAATCAGAAGATAAACCAATTTTTATGGTAAATCTGCTTAAATTTAAGGATAAGGCTCAATATCCAGATAAGAGAGAAACAGACCTAACCGGTGAAGAGGCATATGCCATTTATGGTGAAGAAGTAACAGGACACTTAGCTAAAGTAGGAGGAAAACCCATATTTGGAGGTAATGTAGATCGATTAATGTTGGGTGAAGTAGAAGATCTCTGGGATAAAGTTGCCATAGCCATGTACCCTTCCAGAAAAGCGATGTTAGAAATGATCATGGACCCTGGTTATATAGAGAGCGCTCAACACAGAGTTGCTGGTTTGGAAGGTCAGTTGAATATAGAAACTTCTGTTGAAGATATTTATAAAAATTCTTAAATGTTATCTAAAGAAAAAATTACCCTTATAGGTGCCCCTCCCTCACCTTACACAAGAAAAATGATTGCTCTATTAAGATATAGACACATTCCTTATGAAATTATCTGGGGGAATCCTGGAGAACTTTTAGACAGTGGTGGTGCATTTGCAGATCTTGGCATTGAACCCCCTAAGCCTGTTCTACTTCCAACCTTCCTTATGAGAGATGATCAAGGTGAAATTAAGACAGTCACTGACTCAACGCCTATTATCAGAAGGCTTGAAAAAGAATTTGAAGGAAGAAGCGTAATACCAGAAGATCCCGCTCTTTGTTTTTTAAATTATCTACTAGAAGATTTTGGAGATGAGTGGGTCACTAAATATATGTTTCATTACAGATGGCACTTCGAAGAAGACGCTGACAATGCTTCATCCATTTTACCTTTGAATCATAAAGTTGATCTGCAAGAAGATATTTGGAAGCTATTTAAAGAAGGTATCGGTTCAAGACAAATCGAAAGGTTATGGGTGGTTGGATCAAATGATATTACTGCTCCAATCATTGAAAATAGTTACAAGCGTTTTCTTGGAATAATGCAGATCCATCTTAGCAATCTACCTTTTCTATTCGGACAAAGGCCAAGTTCTGCGGACTTTGCTATTTATGGCCAACTTACCCAATTGATAGGACTTGACCCTACATCTAGAGCAATCGCACATGAAGAATCTATAAGGACTGTAGCGTGGATAAATAGCATGGAAGATCTATCAGGAATAAATCCTGATAAAAGTACTTGGGAAAATTTTGAATCTCTTCCTGGGAGCATGAAATCTCTTTTGAAAGAAATAGGACATGTTTATGTACCCGCACTTTTAGCAAATAGCGAAGCATTAAAAAATGGCGATGAAACATGGGAAACTGAAATAGATGGATCGACTTGGAGTCAAAAAACCTTTAATTACCAAGGAAAGTGTCTCCAATGGATCAATCAAGAATTTTATGCTTTATCAGAGCTAGATCAAAAAAGATTGATGGATCTATTAGAGGGAACAGGTTGCGAAAAATTATTGATGAAGAAAAAATAAATATGAAGATATTAAGAACGCCAGATGAGAGATTCGATGGGATAACTGATTTTCCTTACAAACCACATTATACGAATATCAAAACTAAAGATGGTTCAGATTTACGAATACATCATATAGATGAAGGGCCTAGAGATGGACCTATTTTGCTAGCAATGCATGGCCAACCAGTGTGGTGTTACCTTTATTCAAAGATGATACCTTTCTTAACAGAAGCAGGGATAAGAGTCATTGCTCCAGATTTACCTGGTTATGGAAAATCTGACAAGCCTGCTTCAAGAGAAGACTATAGCTATCAGAATCAAGTAGATTGGATGGTTGATTGGCTTAATGCTAATGATTTTCAAAACATAACTTACTTTGGACAAGACTGGGGTGGTTTAATCGGATTGAGAATAGTGGCTAGGGAATCTGATAGATTCTCAAAAGTTTCGATGGGAAACACAGGTCTTCCTTATAATCCTGAGGTGCCTGAAGAGGTTATTGAAGAAGTAAATGCCTTTAGGGAAAGTAATGTAAAACTTCATCCAATGTCGATGGCGAAACAAGTAAGTCAAATGGATAGCGGAAAAACTCATCCTAGCTTGAAGTTCATGTACTGGCAGAAATTTTGTTGGGATACTGAAGACTTACCCATAGGTTTTATTCAATCTATGCAAATGGATAAGAGATCTATTGTCTCTGTAGTTTTAAATTATATTTTTATACTACTAGGAAAATATAGTGCATCTCCTTTCAAATCTTATGTTGCGAAAGCTTTCGAAGCTCCGTTTCCAGATCCAAGTTATAAGATGGGACCAAGAGCAATGCCGAGTCATGTGCCTACACTGCCTGATCAATCTTTAGAAGAACAAAGAAAAGCAAGAGAGTTTTTCTCTACTTGGGACAAGCCTTTTCTAAGTGTCTTTGCGGGAGATGACCCTGTAACAAATGCAATTGAAAAAGATGTATTAGCGATGTGCCCAAATGCAAAGAGTGCTCCTCAAATTGGAGGTGGCCACTTCTATCAATGGACAAGACCTAAAGAATTATCAGACCTATTAATCAACTTTATTAAGGAGAACTAATGAACAGAGTAACGGAACATACGGGATCAAAATATCCAATAATTCAAGCGCCAATGGGATGGATAGCAAGGAGTCAGCTGGCTTCTGCTGTTTGTAATGCAGGTGGTTTTGGTGTTATTGAAACTTCTTCTGGAGAAGTCGATAACTGTAAAGCAGAGATAGAAAAGATGTCTGAATTAACAGATCAGCCATTTGGAGTAAACCTGCCCCTCCTCTTCTTGAGAGATGAAAGTATGGTTGAATTTTGTGTGCAGCATGGTGTGAAGTTTGTAACCACTTCTGCAGGAGACCCCTCAAAGTACATTGATATCCTTAAATATGCAGGCATAACTGTTTATCACGCTGTTCCAAGTGTTGAAGGTGCTCTAAAAGCAGCAAACTGCGGCGTTGATGGATTAGTCGTAGAAGGCACAGAAGGTGGCGGCTTCAAAAGTCCTGAAGAAGTGGGATTATTTGTTCTGATACAAGCTATTAGAAAAGAAATTGATCTTCCGATTATTGCTGCTGGAGGTATAGCAGATGGTGCAGGCATGGCAGCAGCCTTTGCT